>CAZZZA010000029.1:0-25237 GCA_964658455.1 uncultured Lichenihabitans sp. | reverse complement strand
CTCTGCGCGGCGGCCCTGATGGGCGCGGTCATCGGCCCGTGCGTGGTCCCGGCGATGGCGCAGACCACCGGCGGCGGCATGTCCGGCACCGGCATGTCAGGCAGCAGCATGTCGGGCGGCAGCATGTCCGGCATGAGCGGCGCTTCCGGCACCGGCATGGGAACCATGGCGCAGCAGCCGGGCAACGGCATGAGCGGCACCGGCATGGCCAGCCCGAACGCGATGCGGCCCGGCGCCTCCACCATGTCCGGCATGTCATCGGCCGGCCGCGCCCGCGCTGGCATGGCGCAGCCCGGCACCACCACCACCGCGCCCGGCATCGCGCCCGGCACCGGCGTGACGCAGCCGATCCCGAACTCGACCAACACCATGATGGCGCCGGGCACGCCGCGCTAGCGGGACCCCGCCTGCGCGATCAGCGCGGTCGCGTCAGCGCCGAACGCAGCGCGTTGAGATCGTCGGTGAGTGCGGCGAGCCTGGATACCGTCATGCCGGATCGCCTGATCAGCGCCTCGGCCAGGCAGCCGCTCTGGTCCTGCAGCGCCCGGCCCTGGTCGGTCAGGCGCACATGGACCTGGCGCTCGTCGTCCGGGTTGCGCGCCCGACGCGCCAGCCCAGCCGCTTCCAGGCGCTTGACCAGCGGCGTGATGGTGCTGGGCTCCAGCGCCAGCCGCGACGCGATCCCGCCCACGGTCCGGTCGTCCTGCTCCCAGAGCGCCAGCAGCACCAGATATTGCGGGTAGGTGATGCCGAGCCGGTCCAGCAGCGGCTTGTAGAGGCGGTTGACCGACAGGCTCGTCGCGTAGAGCGAGAAGCACACCTGGCTGTCCAGCAGAGGGTCGGTGGCCATGCGACGCCTTCCGAGAGGGTGTTTGTTATACTGGCGGCGGGTCCAGCGATAAAGATTGCACTGGACAGCGCCCGCGCTTTGTAGCAGATTTCCTGTACCGCGATAACGTTTATTGCGGTGTATTTTCGGAGGAGCCGCAATGCCGGTTGACGTGAAATACAGCACCACAGCCTTTGCCGTCGGCGGCCGCGACGGCCAGGCCCGAACCGAGGACGGCAAGCTGTCGGTCGCCCTGTCGACGCCCAAGGAGCTGGGCGGCGCGGGCGGTGACGGGGCGAACCCCGAGCAGCTGTTCGCGGCAGGCTATTCGGCGTGCTTCATCGGCGCGCTGAAGGTTGCCGGGCAGCAACTCAAGCTGAAGGTGCCGAACGAGACCAAGGTCACCGCCACCGTCGGCATCGGCCCGCGCTCGGAAGGCGGGTTCGGCATCACCACCGATCTGCGCGTCGAGCTTCCCGGCGTCGAGCGCGCCGATGCGGAGAAGCTGGTCGAGACCGCGCACCAGATCTGCCCGTATTCGAACGCCACCCGTGGCAACCTCGATGTCGGCCTGACCGTCGTCTAGTCCCGCCCGGCCCGGGTGCTGCGGCGCCCGGGTCGTTCGCGGCCGGCGTCCTACCAGACGAAACGGTCGATGGTGGCGACCGGGGACAACCCGGTCGCCTGCAGTTCCCGCGCCAGCAGGCCAGGATCGGCGGCGAGTGCCGCGCCATGGATGCCGCCCAATACCCAGAGCGAGTCGATGCCGGCGGCGCGCGCGCCGGCGATGTCGGTCGCCAGCGAATCGCCCACCGCCAGGATGCGCTGGCGCGGCACGCCGAGCATCGCCTGCACCGGCTGGTAGATCGCCGGGTCCGGCTTGCCGATCTGCCGCACGTCGCCGCCCATCTCGTCGCGATACGCCCTGGCGAGCCAGCCGGCGCAGAGGATCCTGACCCCGCCGCGCACCACCTCGAGATCCGGGTTGGCGCACAGCATCGGCAGGCCGCGCGCCGCGCACCGGCGCAGCGCCGGCCAGTACGGTGACGGATCGCTCTCGCCCAGCGTCTCGTCCGGTCCGGTATTGAGCACGAAATCGGCCTGGTCCGGATCGGCGACCCGTTGCAGATCGACCCCCTCGAACAGCCCGGCATCCTTGGCCGGCCCGAGATGCCAGACCCGCCTGCCCAGCGCCCGGAACCAGGCGTCGGGCGGCTCGATCAGCGCCAGCCGGGTGGCCTCGCCGCTGGTCAGGATGCCGTCGTAGCTGTCGTCGGGGATGCCGATCCGCCGCAGCGTCTCGCGCACCGCCGCGGTCCGGCGCGGCGCGTTCGACAGCAGCACCACCCGCTTGCCGGCGCCGCGCAGCGCCGCCAGGCACGCCACGGCACCGTCATACGGGTCGGCCCCGTCATGGATCACCCCCCATAGATCGACGATGAAGCCGTCGTAATCGCCGGCGAGCGACGCGAGATGCCGCAGGTGCCGGGTCATGGCGCCGTGCCCGCGCGCAGAGCGGCCCCTCTGGCCTCGGCGAGGCTGGCATGGCCGGCGGCCGCCAGCGCCGCGCGCAGCTCGCGCTTGAGCCTGGGCAGCAGCGCCGGCCCGTCGATGGCGAACCGCGTGTAGAGCTGCACCAGATCGGCGCCGGCGCGGACCTTGTCGAGGATGTCGGCGCCGCTCTCGATACCGCCGCAGCCGATCAGGGTCAGCCGCCCGGCGGCCAGCCGCGCCACCTCCGCCAGCATCGCCGTGCTGCGCGCCCGCAGCGGCCGTCCGGACAGGCCGCCCGCCTCGCCGGCATGACGGCCGGACAGACCGGGCGGCCGCGCCAGCAGCGTGTTGGACACGATCAGCCCGTCGACCCCGGCCGCGACCACGGTCTCGACGATCGCCGCCAGGCTGGCAGGCTCCAGGTCCGGGGCCAGCTTGACCAGCAGCGGCGGCCGGGTCGGCACCGCGTCGGCGACCGCCGACAGCAGCGCCCGCATCGGCGCCACCTGCTGCAGCGCGCGCAGGCCGGGCGTGTTCGGCGACGACAGGTTGATGACCAGATAATCCGACAGCGGCGCCAGCACCCGGACCAGCCTCGCATAATCGCGCGGCGGGTCGGCGCAGTCCTTGTTGATACCGACATTGGCGCCGAACGGCGCGGCGAGCCCGGACCGCGCGCGCAGCCGCTCCAGCCGCGCCAGGAAGCGGTCCAGCCCCTGGTTGTTGAAGCCCATGCGGTTGATCACCGCCGCCTCCTCCGGCAGCCGGAACAGGCGCGGGCGCGGGTTGCCCGGCTGCGGCAGCGGGGTGACGGTGCCGGCCTCGACGAAGCCGAACCCGGCACGGGCCAGCGCCGCCGGCACCCGGCAATCCTTGTCGAAGCCGGCGGCGATGCCGATCGGGTTGGCGAACGACAGCCCCATCGCCCCGACCGCCAGCCCCGAATCGTCGCCCGGCCGGGCGCGCCCGCCCAGGCCGAGCGCCAGCCCGCCGAGCGCCAGGCGGTGGGCGCGTTCCGGGTCGATCCGGCGCAGGACGGGCTGGGCGAGGGTCTGCAGCATCATGGCGCGCCCTACCTGCCCCGGCCGGCAGGCGATGGGAAGGGCCGTCGCGGACAACGGCGCTTGCATGGCGGCCGGGGCGGCGCGATCTTCCGGGGCATGTGGAACGAGCCCTATCTCGAGACCTGCTGCCGCTCGGCGCTGCACCGCCTGTTCCTGTGCGGCGGCGACGGCCGCCCCGACGCCAGCGTGGCGGACCTGAAGGATGTGCGCTGCCTCGACCGGCTGGTGACGCTGGGCTTCGCCAGCCATGACCGGCCGCGCTACCGCATCACCGCGGCCGGCCAGGCGCGCCACGCGCTCGAGATCAGGAAAGCCGCCTGACCGGCCGCGTGGTCGCGCCATGAAGCACGAGGATGTGTGGCGGGCGCTTGACACGCTGGCCGCGGAAAAGGGGCTGTCGCCCTCCGGGCTGGCGCGGGTGGCCGGGCTGGATCCGACCAGCTTCAACCGCTCGAAGCGGGTCGGGCGCGGCGGCCTGCGCTGGCCCAGCACCGAGAGCCTGTCGCGGGTGCTGTCGGCCACCGGCGCCAGCCTGGAAAGCTTCGCCGCCCTGGTCGGCGGCGCGCGGGTGCTGTCGATCGGCCGGGCCCACCGCCCCCGCCACCTGCCGCTGCTGCCGCTGTCGCGCCTCTCTGAACCGGGCCTGTTCGACGAGCACGGCCATCCCGCCGGACCGGCCTGGGAACAGACCGACGTGCCACAGCCGGGCGACGCGCACGGCTACGCGGTCAGGATCGATACCGGCCAATTCGAGCCGGTGCTGCGCGCGGGCGGCACCCTGATCCTGTCGCCGGAGGCGGCGATCGGCCCCGGCGACAGGGTGCTGGCGCTGCTCGACGAGACGGTCGCCGCCTGCCTGGTGGTGCCGACCGCGGGCGACGCGCCGGCGCTGCGCCGGCTCGATGACGGCGCCGACGTCAGCGCGGCGGTGGCGCGGCAGCACCGGATCGTCTGGGCCAGCCTCTGAGCGGACCAGTCAGCTGGCCCGGTCAGGCGGCCCATTGGCGGGCGAGCGGCCCGATCTCGATCGCGATGCCGCCCAGCGCCTTGATCCGGCCGGCATAGACCGCGCCGAGCGGCCCCGGCGCCGCGACCAGGAACACGGCGCCGCGATGCGGCACCGCGATCGCCGACAGCACCGCCTGGTGGCCGTCCGGCAGGAAGCCGGCCGGGTCCGGCCCCCGGGCCACAGCCGGGCTGTCCGCCGCGTCGGGCACGAGATGGATCGCGGTCGCGGGCACCGCGGAGAACTGCGCGAGCTTGCGGAACATGCCGGCATGCGCGCCGACGAAGCCGAGGAACGGCAGCCCGCCCAGCAGCGCGCGCAGATAGGGGTTCGACCGGTGCAGCTGCAGCGCCACGTCGGCGCCGGCGAACCGCGCCCCGGTGCCGGCCCGCAGCACCCGGCCCAGCTCGGCGAGATAGCCGAAATGCTGCGGCTCGCGCTCCATGGCCTCCACGCCGGGGATCGCGACGATATCGGCCGCGTCGATCGCCGCCAGGAACGCCTGCTGCAGCTCCGACAGCGCCGCCGGGGCGATCACCTGCGACGAGCCGCCGAACCAGCCACCCCAGACGCCGTCCAGCGCCGCCAGACGCTCCTCCGGCCGCAGCAGGCGCCGGGCATTGGCGCCGCACAGCGCGGCAAAGCGGGCCACCGCGCCGTCGAGCCGCAGCAGCGAGAACGGCGTGCCGTCGGCGATCGCCGCCACCAGCGCCGCCTCGGTGCGGTCGGCATCGAGCCAGCGCGGCGATCGCTGCAGCGCCGCCATGGCCGAGCGGGTCTGCGCCGGGTCGGCGACACCGGCCAGCCTGGCCATGGCGAGCGGCGCGTAGGGCGGATAGGGCCGGGCGGCGCTGGCGGCGAGCCGGTCCAGCAGCGGCCGCATTGCCCGCAATTCGGCATAGGCGCCGGTGGCGGCGAGCGCGGCGCAGTAGCGCGCGGCGACGTCGCCGGCATCGCCGTGCCGGGCCGCCAGCGGCGCCAGCACCGCCACCGCGCCGGCGAAATCGCCATGGTCGCACAGCAGGCCGCCCAGCCTGGCGCAGGATGACACGTCGTCGGGGTCGTGACGCACCAGCTGACGCAGCGCCGCGATCATCTGGTCGCGGTCGCCCAGCGTTTCGGCGAGGCGATACCGGAGCCGGTAGGCCTGGCCGATATCCGGCCAGGCGGCGATCGCGCGGTCGCAGGCATCGAGCGCCGCCCTGGGGTCGCCGCCATCGGCCAGGCCGGCGATCTCGTCGAGCCACGCCTGGGTGGCCGCCGCCGGCGCGCCGTCCGTCACGGCGCGGTCTCCAGCCCGGCCAGCAGGCGGCGCAGTTCCACGCGCACCGCGTCCATGTCGACGCTGAAATTCACCCGCGACGGGTCGTCGATCGGCACCAGGCCGGCACTGTCCGGCCGGTCCTCGACGAAGCGCGGATCGAGCACGATCTGCGGCGTGGGCGCCTCGCGATAACGCGGGTCGTCATAGATGCCGATATCCGAGACCGCTTCCTGGAAGCCGCGTCCCGCCAGCACCAGGCCGGGACGATTGCCGATCCAGCGGTATTTCGCCAGCCCCGCGCCCCAGGGCGTGACGAAGAAGTCGGCGTGCCGGCTCCAGAACACGCTGCGCGCCATCGGCGCGCCGATGGTGTCGATGATCCTGGTGGCGCGGCCGGCGACCGCGGCCCGGATCGCCTCGGCGACCGCCTGCTCGGCCAGGGCGAGATCGGCGCAGCCCGGCTGCTGGCCGTGGCTTTCGAAACTGCCGTGCCGGCCGCGATTGTGGCCGTCCAGCACGATCGCGATCCTGTCGCCGGTTTCCGCCAGCAGCAGCGCCACCAGCTCCAGGGCGAAGGCCTGGAAATCGGCGATGGTGCGGTTCTCCAGCCTGAACCCGATCAGCACCACCGGGATGCCGGCCGCGTCGAGCGCCTGCCGGTCGGCGTGATCCTGGCTGGTCGCCGGGTCCTGTTCGGCCAGGCCGACGATCCTGCCGGCCAGGTCGGCGGTGATGCGGCAGCCGGCCGGCGAGAGCAGGCAGAGCCCCGCCTCGTAGACATGCGCGCACAGATCGGCATCGCCCAGGAACCGGCGATCGACCCGCTCGCGCAGGCACGGATAGAGCGCATCGATGCCGCCGAACATCTCCGAGGCGCCGGCGTTCAGCACGATGATCTCCGGCATCGACGCTTCCGGGATCCTGGTCATCATCGCGGCGAGCCCGGAGAGATCCTGCCAGAGATGGTGGCCAAGATGCTTGTGCAGGAACAGGAAAGCCGGACGAAGCGGCCGCGCCGGGCGCAAGGCGCGCAGCAGCGGCGCCAGCCAGTCGCGCACGTGGCCGGTGATGCAGCGATCGACCGGCCGGCCGGGATGGTGCCGCAGCAGATAGTCCAGCGCGGCGGCGTCGCGCACGTAGCAGCTGCCGGAAATCGGGAACCACACCGCTAGGATCTGGCAGACATGCATGGTCGCGATCACGACGTACGGCAGCCCGAAACGCCGATCGACGAAGCGGTAGCCGAGCACGAAATGGCTGAGCACGAAACAGACATCGGTGCCGACCGGCTGCCCGTCGACCGGGGACGGCAGCGTCAGGCAGCCGTCGCGTGCCGCCGCCGGGGCCAGCTCCAGCATGATCTGCCGCGCCAGGCCGGCAAGCGCCGGACCCGACAGCGGCACCGGCGCGCCATCATGGCCGGGCTCGGCGAGACGCTGGCCGAACCGCAGCCCGGACAGCAGGATCGGCGGCGGCGAGGGCGGCGCCTCCGCCGGCGGACAAAGCAGCGCCAGCGTGCCGCGATCCAGCTCCAGCAGCGCCAGGCAGGGCGCGACGTTCGAGGCCGCATCGCGCAGCACCACCGCCAGCGCGGTGTCGATCAGCGCCCGGGCGGCGGCGCGCGCCCCGTCCTGGAGCGACGGCGACAGCCCGTCGAAGCCGTGCGCGATCACCGCGAAGCCGCGGTCGAGATACCAGCAGGCCCCGGCGCCGTCGCGATGCCGCAGCGCCAGCGCCGCGACCTCGCCCAGCCCGCACAGCAGGAAGGCGGGCGCCCAGCCCTCGCCGAGTTCGGCCAGCCAGGCGCCGTTCTCGGTCAGCTGCCGCGCGGTGCCGTCGGCCAGGATCGCCGCCAGCCCGTCCGGCGCCGCCACGATCTCCAGACGGTGCGGCGGCTGACCCTCCCCTGCTCCCACGCTGTCCGGCATCCTTCCTGGTTGCGAGAAGAGACGAAACGCTAGCCGTGCACGGTATCGAGATCGGCAAACCGCGTGAACTCGCCTTCGAAGAACAGGTCGATCTTGCCGGTCGGGCCGTGACGCTGCTTCTCCAGCAGCAGCTCGGCCTTGTTGTGCGCCAGCTCCATCTTGTGCTGCCAGGCTTCCATCGCGACGTGGAACTTGTCGCTGCTGTCGAACATCGTGTCCTTCGGGATGCGCTGCTGCAGGTAGTATTCGTCACGATAGACGAACATCACCGCATCGGCATCCTGCTCGATCGAGCCTGATTCACGAAGATCGGAAAGCTGCGGCCGCTTGTCCTCGCGGCTCTCGACCTGGCGCGAGAGCTGCGACAGGGCCAGCACCGGAACCTCGAGTTCCTTGGCGATGGCTTTCAGCCCCTGCGTGATCATCGAGATCTCCAGCACCCGGTTGTCCGGCTTGGTGCCAACCGCCGGACGCATCAGCTGCAGATAGTCCACCACGATCAGGCTGAGCCCCTTGGTGCGGGCGAGCCTGCGGCAGCGGGTGCGCATCGCCGACAGGCTGATCGCCGGCGTGTCGTCGATATGCAGGGGCAGCGCCTGCAATTCCTGGCTCACCTGCACGAACCGGTCGAATTCCTTCTGGCCGATCTCGCCGCGGCGGATGCGCTCGCCGGACACCCGGCTCTCCTCTGAAAGCAGACGGGTGGCGAGCTGTTCGGCGCTCATCTCCAGCGAGAAGAACGCGACCGAGCCGCGCGGCATCACCCCTGTCTCGCGCCCCTCGAGCAGCAGCGAGCGCGCCGCGCCGAACGCGATCTTGGTGGCCAGCGCGGTCTTGCCCATCGCCGGACGGCCGGCCAGGATCAGCAGGTCGGACCGATGCAGCCCGCCGGTCTTCTTGTCGAGGTCGCGCAGGCCGGTGGTCAGGCCGCTGACCGCGCCGGTGCGGCGGAACGCCTTCTCGGCGATGCCGAGCGCGTCGGCCAGCGCGGTCTCGAAACTGACGAAGCCGCCATCCTGGCCTTTCTCCGTCGCCAGCCGGAACAAGGTCTCTTCCGCCGCCTCGATCTGCTGCGCGCCGTCGAGTTCGGGATCGAGCCCGAACGCGTTGTTGACCACGGTCTCGCCGATATCGATCAGCTGCCGCCTGATCCAGGCATCATGGATCGCGCGGCCGTAATCGCCGGCATTGATGATGCCGACCATCGCGGTCAGCAGCTGCGCCAGGTAGGCGGTGCCGCCCACCTCGTCGAGCAGCCCGGAATGCTCGAACTCGCCGCGCAGCGTGATGGCGTCGGCCAGCTGGCCGGCCTCCACGCGGCGGACGATCGCCTGGTAGATGCGGCCATGCACCGGATCGATGAAATGCTCCGGCGCCAGGAACTCGGCGACCCGCTCATAGGCCTTGTTGTTGGCCAGCAGCGCGCCCAGCAGCGCCTGTTCGGCGGCCGTGTTCGACGGCGGCAGCCGCTGCGACAGGCCGAGCAGCGCGCTCTCCGGCCTGGTGTCCTGCTGGGTCTCGATCCTGTTCACCGGAGCAGACTAGCCCGCGACGCGCGGGGGCGGAACCGCCGCCGGGCGCACACCGTCCAGTTCGAGCCAGGCGCTCATGATGTGGTAGAGGGTGCTGGTCGGGATGGTCTGCACCATCGGCCGGCCGAACTGGTCGAGCTGGTCGATCCAGGTGCCGGGCGGCAGCGCCTGGCTGTCCCTGCCCACCAGATAGCGGCTCAGCAGCGACTCCGCGGTGCGCACGATGGTGGCCGCGGCGCGGTCGGCCTCGTCCCGGGTCGCGGCGCGGCGGTGCAGCACGCAGCCCGCGCGCAGCAGCTCGGTCTGCGGCCAGAGCCGCGCGGTGGAGCGGCGCTGGCCGCCATCGCGGGCGATCTCGTCGCGCATCAGCCCGGTCTCGGCGCCGACGCCGTGCCCGTCCGTAATCCGCGCCAGCGCCGCGATCGCCGGGGCGACGTCCCTGCCGCCGAACAGCGCCTGCTGGCGGTCCAGCAGCCAGATCCACTCCACCTGGTGGCCGGGCTCGATCGAATCGCCGTCGATGCCGCCGGCGCGCTTCAGCTCCTGGGTGAAATATTCCGCCAGCGTGCCGGTCTCGGGGTCGAAGAACCGGGTGTGGAACAGCTCCGCCAGCTCTGCCGCGAGGTCCGCCCAGCGCTGATCGCCGCTCGCCTCGAACAGCGCGTGCGACGCCTCCAGCAGGTGCATGTGCGGGTTCTGCAGCCGCCATCCCGGCTCGATCGGCAGCGCGTTGACGAACCCGCCGGCCGGATGGGTCATGCGGGCGCGGATGAAGGCCAGCGTCCGCTCCGCCTCGCGCAGCGGCGCCGGATCGCCGGTGACGCGGGCATGGTGCGCGAAGCCGAACAGCACGAACGCCATGTCGTAGAGATCGGCGGTCGGATCGTGCGGCTGGCCGGCCGGCTTCAGGCGGCGCGCCCAGGCGCCGTCCCATGGTCCGTCGCCGACCCGGCCGTGGTCGCGGATGAACCGGTACAGCCCGTCCGCCAAAGTCGCGGCCCCGTCGACTCCGCGCTCGGCGGCGATGCTGAACACATGCAGCTGGCGCGCCTGCACCCGCATCCTGGTGTAGCCGGGATCGGCCGGCAGGCCCGACAGCAGCAGATGCTCGTGCGCCGGCCTGGCGCCGCCGGGCTGCGGCGCGGCGAAGCCATGGGCCGCCCAGAACGGCAGCGCCTGGCCGAACATCCAGTCCCGCAGCGCCTCGCGGACCCTGGCGACATCATCCGGCGTGGCGTGGTCAGCGTGCGACATCATCACGTTTTATCCTGGCGATCATGGCGGTGGTGGAGCTGTCCGGCACCAGCCGCGCCAGCACCAGCCGGCCGCCGGCGGCCTCGACCTCGGCGCGGCCCACCACCTGCTCCGGCGCATAGTCGGCGCCCTTGACCAGGATGTCGGGCAGCAGCGCCTCGATCAATGCCAGCGGGGTATCCTCCTCGAAACCGGTGACGGCATCGACATGGCGGATCGCCGCCACCAGCTGCGCCCGCGCGGCGAGCGGGTTGACCGGCCGCGCCGGCCCCTTCAGCCGCGACACGCTGGCGTCGCTGTTGAGGCCGACCACCAGCCGGTCGCAGCTCTCCCTGGCGGCGGCGAGCAGCGCCACGTGGCCGGGATGCAGGATGTCGAAGCAGCCATTGGTGAAGCCGACCGCCAGCCCCTGCGCCTTCCAGCGCGCCACCAGCCCCAGCACCCGCGGCAGCGACGACAGGCCGGCGATCGAACCGGCCTCGGCGCCGGCATCGCCCAGCGCCTGGTCCGTGAGATCGAGTTCCTCCATCAGCTCGGCGATGTCGGCGGTGGCGGTGCCGAGCTTGCCGACCACCACGCCGGCGGCGGCATTGGCGATGTGCATGGACTGCTCGAGCGACCGTCCGGAGGCGTAGGACAGCGCCAGCGCCGCGATCACCGTGTCGCCGGCGCCCGACACGTCGAACACCTCGCGCGCCCTGGAGCGCACCGCATGCGCGCCGCCGTCGCGCTCCACCAGCAGCATGCCCTGCTCGGAGCGGGTGGCCAGGATCGCCGCCGACCCGGACTGCGCCATCGCCACCCTGGCCGCCGCCTCCACCTCCGCGTCGCTGCCGACCGGCAGGCCGGACGCGGCGCCGAGTTCGCGGGCGTTGGGGGTGATGCAGGTGGCGCCGGCATAGCGGGAGAAATCGCGCGACTTGGGATCGACGAACACCGCGATCCGGTGCCGAGCGGCCAGCGCGACGGCGCGGGCGATCACCGCCTCGCTCAGCACGCCCTTGCCGTAGTCGGACAACAGGATCACCGAGGCCGACCCGGCATGCGCCTCGATCGCCGCCAGCAGCGCCGCCTCCTCGTCCGGCTGCAGCGGCCGGCGGCTCTCCTCGTCGGTGCGCACCACCTGCTGGTTGGCGGCGATGAAGCGGGTCTTGCAGATGGTCGGCCGCGCCCCGGAGGCGATGGTGGCGTCGGTCAGGCGGTCGAGCGCGCCGATCGAATGCCGCAGCGTGCGCCCGGCGGCGTCGTCGCCGACCAGCCCGACCAGGATCGCCCGCCCGCCCAGCGAGAGGATGTTGTGGGCGACGTTGCCGACCCCGCCCGGCATCTCGCGGGTGCGGGTCAGGCGCAGCACCGGGACCGGCGCCTCCGGCGAGATCCGCTCCATGTCGCCGTACTGGAACCGGTCCAGCATGACGTCGCCGACGCACAGCACCACCAGGCCGGAGAAATCCATCTCAGCCGAAACTCCTCACCAGCGCGCCGATGCCGGTCTGCCGCGCGCGCGCCAGCCGGGCCGCCTGCAGCACCGCGCGCGCGTCGCTGATCGCGCGCTCCAGCCGGTCGTTGACCATCACATGGTCGAACTCGCCCCAGTGCGAGATCTCGTCGCGGGCGGCATCCATGCGGCGGCCGATCTCCTGCGGGTCGTCGGCGGCGCGCGACCGCAGCCTGGATTCGAGCACCGACAGCGAGGGCGGCAGCACGAACAGCGAGACCACGTCGCCGGGCAGCGCGGCGCTGATCTGGCGGTGGCCCTGCCAGTCGATGTCGAACACCATGTCGCGGCCGGACCGGAGGCAGGCCTCGACCGGCGCGCGCGGGGTGCCGTAGCCGCGGCCGAACACGGTGGCCCATTCGAGCAGCTCGCCGGCCGCCGCCATGGCGTCGAACTGCTCGCGGCTGCGGAAATGGTAGTGCACGCTGTCGGTCTCGCCGGGCCGGGGCTGGCGCGTGGTGACGCTGACCGAGTGCATCAGCGCGCTGTCCGCGGCCCGCAGCGCGTTGGCGATCGTGCTCTTGCCGGCCCCGGACGGCGCCGAGATCACCAGGCAGACGCCCCGCCGCGCCGGGGGGCTTGCACCCTGCATCGGCAGGGGATCGGTCGGCGGCATGGAAAACCCTCGCTTGCGTGCCCGGTTCTAGCAGAGGCGGAAGCAGGTTTGATACCGTGACCGGCGCCATCCGCCACCCGGGAACCAACCCTGCCATGCGACTGACCAGCACCCTGCTCACCGGCGCCTCCAGCGGCATCGGCCGGGCCCTGGCCGTGGCCTGCGCCGGGCCCGGGCGCACCCTGCACCTCACCGGCCGCGACGCCGCCAGGCTGGAGCAGACCGCGTCGGCCTGCCGCGCGCGCGGCGCGTTGGTTGAGACCCGCACCCTCGACGTCGCCGACGAAGCGGCGATGGCGGCGTGGATCGCGGACTTGGGGCCGCTCGATCTGGTGCTGGCCTGCGCCGGCCTGTCCGGCGGGCCGCGGCGGCCAGGGCCGGGCCGGGCCAGGCAGGAGGATGCGGCGCAGATCCGGCAGATCTTCTCGGTCAATCTGGAAGGGGTGGTGAACACGGTGCTGCCGGCGATCGCGGTGATGGAGCAGCAGCCGCCGATCGACGGGGTGCGCGGCCGGATCGCCGCGATCGCCTCGGTGGCGGCGGCGCTGTCCTCGCCGCTGGCGCCCGCGTACGGGGCGTCGAAGGCGGCGGTGGATCGCTGGCTGGTCGCCAATGGCGGCGCTTTCGCGCGCGAGGGCATCCAGCTCAGCTCGGTGTGCTGCGGTTTCGTGCGCACGCCGATGACCGCGCAGAACCGCTTCAGCATGCCGGGCATGGTGGAACCCGAACGGGCGGCGTCGCTGATCCTGCGCGGCATCGCCGCCGGGCGGCGACGGGTGGTGTTTCCCTGGTGGGTCTATGCCAGCGCCAGGGTGATGGACCTGCTGCCGGTCGCCGCCGCCGAGGCGCTGCTGAACCGTCAGCCGCCCAAGCCGCCGCAGACCGGGCGCTGAGACCGCTCAGCGCGGCGGCCGGGCACGACGGGACCAGGGCAGCGACGGCGCCCGCTCCTCGCGACGCGGCAGCGTCGTTTCGGTCAGCGGCAGCACCTCGTCGGCCGGCACCGGCTTGCTGAACAGGAAACCCTGCGCCTGCAGGCAGCCGGTGCGGCGCAGGAAGGCGAGCTGGTCCGGGGTTTCCACCCCCTCGAAGGTGATCGGAATGCCCAGATCGGCGCCGAGCCCGATCACGCCACGGATGATGATGTCGCCGGTGCCGTAATCCGGCAGGTCGCGCAGCAGCGACTTGTCGACCTTCATCATGTCGAACTTGAAGCGGCGCAGATATTCCAGCGTCGAGTAGCCGGTGCCGAAATCGTCCAGCACGATCCGCACCCCCTGGGCGGCCAGCGCCTTGAGGATCGAGCGGTTGGCCTCGCTGTTCTGCAACAGCACCGTCTCCGTCACCTCCAGTTCCAGCCGGCTTGGATCAAGTCCGCTGCCGGCCAGCGCGGCGGCGACGTCGGCTGCCAGGTCGCCGCCGCTGAACTGCACCGCGGAGAGATTGACCGAGACGCAGACATGCTCGGGCCAGCGTGTCGCCTCGCGGCAGGCCATCTTCAACACCCAGGCACCGAGCCTGACGATCTGGCCGGTCTCCTCTGCCAGACCGATGAAATCCTGCGGCTGCAGCAGGCCGAACTGTGGATGCTGCCAGCGCGACAGCGCCTCGAAGCAGCGCACCATGCCGGTGCGCAGATCGACGATCGGCTGGTAGTGCAGGCGCATCTCCTCGCGCTGCAGCGCGAACGGCAGGGCCAGCCGCATCTCCTCGCTGATCTGGCGGCGTGTATCCATGGTGGCGTCGAAGAACCGGTAGCCGCCGCGACCGGACGCCTTGGCGCGATACAGCGCGGCTTCGGCATGCCGCCAGAGCCTGACGCTGTCCTGCGCGTCGTCCGGCGCCAGCGCGATGCCGATGCTGCCGCCGACCATCACCTCGGTGCCGTCGACCGTGTGCGGGCGCGACAGCGCCTCGAGGATGTCCCTGGCCAGCTGCTCGACCTTTAGGCGCGAGACCGGCTCGGTGACCAGCACCGCAAACGCGTCGCCGCCGGTCCGCGCCGCCAGCATCTTCGGCATGATGCAGCCGGACAGCCGGGCGGCGACCGCCTGCAGCAGCCGGTCGCCGACCGCGTGGCCGAACGTGTCATTGACGGTCTTGAACAGGTCGAGATCGATGGTCAGCAGCGCCGCCGAGGCGCGTCCGCCCCGGCTGGTGCCGCCGTTGGCCAGCGCAGCACTCAGGCGTGCCTCGATCGGGCGGCGATTGGCCAGCCCGGTCAGGGCGTCGTGATAGGCCAGGGCCTGCATCGTGGCCTGGCCGGCGCGACGCTCGGTCACGTCCAGCGACAGCCCGACCATGCGCGAGACCTTGCCGTTGCCGCCGACGATGCAGTTGCCGACCAGCCTGATCCAGTGCACCGACCCGTCGGGCCAGACCGTGCGCCCTTCCGTGTCGAGATCGTCGCCGGTGGCGATCGCCCGCTGCACCTCTGCCTGCTGGCGCAGCACGTCGCCGGGATGGATCGCCCGGCGCAGCGTCGCGACATCGGTGATGGCGCGATGGTCGCGCAGGCCGAAACTTTGCGCGAACAGGTCCGACACCGTCATCTTGCCGGTAGCCAGATAAAGTTCCCAGTTGCCGAGCTGCCCGGCCTTGAGCGCGAAACCGAGCCGCTGCTCGCTCTCCTGCAGCGCGTTCAGGCAGCCGGGCGTAGCCAGCTGGGTGGCGACCAGTTCGGCCAGCCGTTCCAGGGTCGGCCGCAGCTCGGCGGCATTGAGCAGCTTCGGGGCGGGATCGAGCGCGCAGAGCGCGCCGAACAGCGACCCGTCCTGCCGCCGGATCGGCGCGCCGGCATAGCTGGAGAACCCGAACAAGGCGGGCGCCGGGTGGTCATGGAAGCGCGGGTCGCGCGGCGCGTCGCCGATCACCACCGGATGGCCGAGATCGACCATGGTGCGGCACATGGTGGTCGATACGTCGCAGCTCGCATTGGCCTGCAGGCCGTAATCGATCCGATCGAGCACCGCGCAGGCGGTCCAGCGCGCGTCGGTCAGACGGGCGACCGTGGCGAACCCCAGCCCGGTGGCGTCGCAGACCATGCGCAGCACGATCTGGACGGCCGCCGGATTGACGATGAGGGCAGGAGCCGACGGTTCGATTCGAGAAGCGATGGTCATGCCGGTACCCAGCAATGTCGCAGCGCAACGTCGCGGACGACCAGAACAGCACTAGACCAAAGGCGAAGATTGTTTCTATGTCAACCTTGCCATTTATCCGTTTATGTCGGGGCGTCGCCACAGATGGCGGTTGCGTCGCGGGCGGCCTGCGCCCGGGCCAGGGCACGCAGGCCGATATCGCAGCGCCAGACCGCGTCCGGCCAGTCGATCGCCGCCACCCCGGCATAGGCGGCGTCACGGGCCGCGGCCAGGTCGGGCGCGGTTGCCACCACCGTCAGCACCCGACCGCCGTCGCCGCGCAGCCCGCCATTCGGATCGCGCCTGGTCGCGGCCTGGAACACCTGCACGCCCGGCAGGCGCTCGGCCTCAGCGATCCCGGCGATCGCGGCACCGGTCGCCGGTCGGCCGGGATAGCCGCGGCCGGCCATCACCACCGCCACGCACGCCGCCTCGGCGAACCGCAGGTCCGCCTCGTCCAGCCGGCCCTCGCACAGCGCCACCAGCACCGGCAGCAGGTCGGTGCGCAGGCGCGGCAGTAGCGCCTGCGCCTCGGGATCGCCGAAGCGGACATTGTATTCGATCAGCTCCGGCCCGCGCGCGGTGAGCATCAGGCCGGCGAAGATCACGCCGCGATAGGGCGTGCCGCGACGGGCCATCTCGCGCAGCATCGGCCGCACCAGCAGATCGAGCGCCGTCTCCTGGGTGGCGCGGTCGAAATAGGCCGGCGGCGAGACCGCGCCCATGCCGCCGGTGTTGGGGCCGGTATCGCCCTCGCCGATCCGCTTGTGGTCCTGCGCCGCACCGATCAGCAGCGCCGTCTCGCCGTCGCAAAACGCGAACAGCGAGACCTCGTCGCCCTCCAGGCATTCCTCGATGACCACCGCGGCGCCGGCGACGCCGAGCCCGCCATCGCGCATCATCATGTCGATCGCGGCCTCCGCCTCGGCCAGGGTCTGCGCCACCACCACGCCCTTGCCGGCCGCCAGCCCGTCGGCCTTGACCACGATCGGCGCGCCGCGGCGGCGGACGAAGGCGTGCGCCTCCGCCGCATCCTCGAAGCGCTCCCAGCGCGCGGTCGCGATCCCGGCGGCGTCGCAGATCTCCTTGGTGAAGCTCTTGCTGCCCTCGAGCCTGGCTGCCTCCGCGGTCGGCCCGGCGCAGGCGATGCCGGCCACCGCGCAGGCATCGGCGAGACCGGCCACCAGCGGCGCTTCCGGACCTGGCACCACCAGATCGATCCGCTCCGCCTGCGCCAGCGCGACCAGGGCCGGCACGTCGTCGGCGGCGACCGGGACGTTGCTGCCGAACTGCGCGGTGCCAGGGTTGCCAGGCGCGATGAACAGGGCGTCGAGCATCGGCGAGCGGCCCAGCGTGGCGGCGAGCGCGTGTTCGCGTCCGCCCGATCCGATCAGCAGCACCCGCATGTTTCGTCTCCTCCGTCGCGTCGCCCCTCGCGGCCGAGCCGGCTGTATCATACCCTGCGCCGATGACCGAAGCCGCCGCGCCCGCGCCCTCCAACCTTCCGGAATACAGCGTCTCGGAGATCTCCGGCGCGGTGAAACGGGTGCTGGAAGGCAGCTTCTCCCGCGTCAGGGTGCGCGGCGAGATCACCGAGTTCAAACGCTATTCCTCGGGGCATCTGTATTTCTCGCTCAAGGACGAGGGCGGCAAGATCGCTGGCGTGGTCTGGCGCACCGCGGCGGCCAGGCTGGGGCTGACGCCGGAGAACGGGGTCGAGGTGGTGGCTACCGGGCGTATCTCCGCCTATGGCGAGCGCTCCTCCTACCAGCTGGTCGTCGAGCGCATGGAATATGCCGGCGAAGGGGCGCTGCTGGCGCGGATCGAGCGGCTGCGTCTCAAGCTGGCCGCGGAGGGCCTGTTCGATGCGGCGGTCAAGTATCCGCTGCCGTTCCTGCCGCGGCTGATCGGCCTGGTCACCTCGCCGCAGGGCGCGGTGCTGCAGGACATCCGCACCACCATCGCCCGGCGGTTTCCCCGCGACCTGCTGCTGTGGCCGGTGCCGGTGCAGGGCGAGGGCGCGGCGCAGCGGATCGCCGCCGCGATCACCGGCTTCGACCGCCGCACCGGGCCCGGAACCGGGATCGCGCGTCCGGACCTGCTGATCGTGGCGCGCGGCGGCGGCAGCCTGGAGGATCTGAGCGCGTTCAGCGACGAGGCGGTGCTGCGCGCCGCCGCCGCCTGCACGATCCCGATCATCTCCGCGGTCGGGCACGAGACCGACACCACGCTGATCGATTTCGTCGCCGATCGTCGCGCGCCGACGCCCACCGCCGCGGCGGAGATGGCGATGCCGGCGCGGCTCGACCTGCTCACCGATCTGGCGCATCGCGGCGCGCGGCTGGGCAACGGCCTGGCGCGGCTGCTCCAGGCGCAGCGGCTGCACTTCGATCGCGCCGCCCGCCAGCTGCCGGACCTGCCAGGCCTGCTGGGGCAGATGCGGCAGCGGCTCGACGACCGGCTGCACCGGCTCGGCCTGTCGCTGCCGGGCCAGCTCACAGGGCGCCGGATCGCGGTGCGCGATCTCGACCACCGTCTGCGGCGCGCGCTGCCCGGGCTGGTGGCGATGCGGCGCGGCGCGCTGCTGACCGCCGAGCGGCACCTGCCGGACCCGCACCGCCTGATCGAGCGCCGGGCGGCGGCGCTGGCGCTAGCCTCGAACGCGCTGCGCTCGGGCTTGCGCCAGACGCTGCGCGACGCGACCGCGTCGCATCGCGAGCAGCGCGCGCGGCTGGCCGGACTGGCGGCGCAGCTGGAGTCGGTCTCGCCGGATGCGGTGCTGGCGCGCGGCTTCGTGCTGGTGCGCGACCAGGCCGGCCACGCCGTCACCCGAAGTGCGGCGCTGCGGCCGGGCATGGCGGTCAGCCTGGTGTTCGCCGACGGCGAGCGCCTGGCGCGCATCGAGCGCGCGCCCACCGGCCAGGGCGCGCTCAGCCTGTAGCGGCACCGCCGGCAGCAAAAATTGAGACGCCATCAAGGCCGGATTGTGGTTTGCCAATCTTGGCGTCGTCGTGGCGCGCCCGGCCGGCGACGGGTCCGGCCGGGCCGCTGTTACATACAGTTACAATAGGCGCGCTGCGCGATGATGCTGTCGCCACGCCGCATCACGCCGCGCATCGGACCGCGATCGCGACAGCTTCGTGACAGCGCGTGGCGGCACCGTGCCTTGCGGCCGCGGGCCTCGGGCCGGCGGCGTGACAAATCGGCATCGTTCATCGGACCGTAACGATATTTCCCGACGCGACATCGCTAGAGGCCAGCGCAGCCGCAAGCCGATCGATCGGCCTGCGCATCGGTTGCCTGTTCGGAGCGTCTCCATGTCTGACCCATCGCGGCTCGCCAGCCGGTTGCTTGGCGGCTTTGCCGTGTTCGCCGTTCACACCACGCTGATCCAGTCGCGCGCCAGGGCGGCCGAGAATCAGGCAGCCGCGAAGCCCGCCGGATCGGCAGACGCGCGCGCCGAGCAGGTCACGGTGCGCGGCACCACGAACACGATCGCCGCCGCGCACGCGCAGCGGCGCGACGCGCCCAACATCGTCAACATCCGGACCCTGGCGGAGATGCGCAAGCTGCCGGACATCAACGTCGCCGAGGCGTTGCAGCGCATGCCGGGGGTGTCGCTGGAGAGCGATACCGGCGAGGGCCGTTTCATCAACGTTCGTGGCCTGGACGCCGATCTCAACAGCGTCAGCTTCGGTGGCGTGCGGCTGATGCCCTCGAACCAGGCCTCGCCGTTCGGCGGCAGCCGCGCCGTGGCGCTGGATGCGATCCCGACCGGTTTCGTCGGCGCGGTCGAGATCACCAAGACCACGCGGCCGGACCAGGATGCCGAGGCGCTGGGGGCGACGATCGAGATCGTGCCGAGAAAGGCGCCCGCCGGCGGCGCGCCGTTCGTCGACATCGATATCGGCGGCGGCTACGAGCCGCTGCGCAACACGCCGGTGGTTGATGGCGGCATCACGCTCGGCGCCAGTTTCGGACTCGGCCGCGGACGCGGACCGTTCGACAAGCCCGCCTTCGCCGATAGCGGCTGGGTCACCAACCCGCGTCCGTTTTCCTTCCTGGCCACGGCGAGCTTCTACAACGACCAGCGCGGCGTCGACGACGCGGAGGCGGCGTTCTCCGATCAGCAATCCGCCGGCCTGCCCGACAAGCTGCTCAGCACGCTCGAACTGCGCCGCTACCAATATACCCGCCGGCGCTACAGCCGCGGCGGCGAACTCGATTTCGACCCCAACCCGGACAACCACGTCTTCGTGCGTTTCGCCGAGGCCGGCTACCATGAACACGTCACCCGGCACCGGCTGGTGCTGGGCAGCCTCGATAGCGGGCAGGCCGGGTGCGACGGCTATGCCGACTGCCTGGCCGGCACGTCCTATGGCGGCTTCATCGCGCCGCAGGCGACCGCGTCGCAGACCCTGCGCGACGAGGCGGAGACGATCCAGAACGACGTGCTGACGCTGGGCGGCCGCTCGCTGCTCGACGGCATCAAGATCGATTATCACGGCGCCTGGTCGCGCGGCGAGGACAACCGCCCGTACGACTACAACAGCACCTATACCGATCCCAACACCGTCGCCCTGGCCTACAACAACATCTCGCGCCCGAACGTGCCGACCGTCACGACGCTCGACGGCACCAATCTCGCCAATACCGGCCTCTATCAATTCAGCAGCCTGGCCAACAACAGCCAGAAGAACGTCGACAGCGAGTGGTCCGGCGGCGTCAACGCGCAGCTGCCGCTGCCGATCCTGCATGACGACGGCAGCCTGAAGTTCGGCGTGCTGCTGCGTCTGCGCAAGCGATCCACCACGCAGGTGGTGTCGAACTACACCCCGACCGGGACGCTGCCCTACAGCGACTTCACCTACGGCCCCGATCAGATCTACTACAAGAACAAATACGATCTCGGACCGACCCCGTCGGCCGGCATCAAGAGCGTGATCGGCACCAGCCTGGTGACGCAGGACAAGGCATCCGACCTGATCGCCAGCGCCCAGGGCGACCAGCAGGATACCGAGAACGTCTATGCCGGCTACGCGCAGTACGAGGCGACGTTCGGCAAGCTGCATCTGCTGGCCGGCATGCGGCTCGAGGATACCGAGGGCACCTACAACGCCAATACCGTCGCCACCGACGCCGCCGGTAACAGCACCATCACCCCGGCGCAGAACAAGCAGTCCTACCTTGACTACTTCCCGACCGTGCAGGCGCGCTACGCGTTCAGGCCCGACCTGATCGGACGGCTGTCATACTCGACCGCGATCGCCCGGCCGGGATTCAACCAGATCTCCGCCGCGACCCAGGTCAATTACGGCACCGGCACCGTCACCCAGGGCAATCCCAGCCTGAGCCCGACCACCGGCGACGATTTCGATGCGTCCCTGGAATACTACCGGCGCGACCTTGGCGTGATGACACTGGCCGCGTTCGACAAGCAGTTTCACAACTACATCCTGCCGCGACAGGTGTTTTCGACCTTCCCCGGCATCGCCGGCATCGCCGCGATCCAGAGTTTCTCCAACGTCCCCGACGCGCAGGCCTACGGCGTCGAGGCCGACTACAACCGGAAGTTCGATTTCCTGCCCGGGCTGCTCAGGAATCTCGGCTTCGAGGGCAACTACACCTGGGTGTCCTCCAACACCCAGATCCGCCCAGGCGAGAGCGCCTCGCTGCCCTCGACCTCGAACAACAACCTGAACGCGGCGCTGTATTACGAGGACAAGCGGATCGGCTTCAGGCTCGCCGGCAGCTACGTGTCGCGCAACCTGTTCGCGATCGGCAGTTCGGCCGCGACCGACATCTACGCGGCGCCGCGGTTCCGACTCGATGCCGGCGCGACCTACGCCATCTCGCCGAAAGTGACGTTCTACCTGGATGCGAAGAACCTGACCGACACGCCGCTCAAATTCACCGAGGGCTCGAGCGACAGCCGCGTAATCCAGCGCGAGATCTACGACGTGACGGTGCTGGGCGGCCTGCGCGCCAGTTTCTGAACCGGCGCGCCACGCTCAGCTGTAGGTCTTGCCGTCATAGACCACGAAGCCCACCGGCTTGTGGGTGAAATGCAGCACCGGCAGCCCGGGGTCGTTGGCGCCGGGCGTCGCCTGGTCTGCCGGGATGAACATGCCCTGCATCTCGACGCCGGTGCCGGCGACGAACGGGATCGCAGCACCGATGCCGCCATCGGTGAGGCGGATCGCCACGAAGACGTTGCCGGCATAGGCGAACCCGTCCTGGTCCAGGCTGTTGAGCTGGTCGATCCAGAGCTGCTGGTGCGCGGCGCCGGCGAGCTGGATGTGCTCGCCGAACAGCTTGACGATGGTGGCGGACACGTGGCGCAGCGTGCCCTTGCCGGTGCCGTCCGGGTTGCGCAACTGCAACGGCTGGGGCTGGATCGGGGTGGTGCTGGGGGTCGGCTGGTTCACGACGTCTCTCCGTTTGCCTTGGCCGGTGCAACGCGGGAGGCCGCCGCCGCGTTCGAGACGAACCTGCAATGGGGAACACGGATGCGACCACCGGATCGGGCGGCAAGCGGCACGCCCCTGGGCAGGGGCCTGGCACGGGGTGTGCTGAGCGCCTGCATGATCGCCGGCGCGACGGCCTTGTCCGGCTGCGCCGACACGCCGGCTCCGGTCCCGGTCCCTGCCGCCGCCGCCGCGCCGGCGGGACCGGCGCCGCAGCGTGCCGCCGCGCCCGTCATCGCCGGGTCCGACCAGGATCCGGCGCAGGCCGGGGCGACGCTGCCGGTGTCGCTGAACGACCCGTCGGCGCCGGTCGACACCCCGCTCTGCGGCACCGCGGCGCGCGAGAACAACGGGCTCGGCCAGAGCCTGCTGCCGCGGCAATATGCCGAGGCCGGCCAGTGCGCGTCGTTCGCCTGCTACGACCCCGCCACCGCGACCTATCTCGGCGCCGACGGCTACCGCCACGTCTGCCGCTGATAGGCCCCCCTTCCCGCCCGAGCCGAACACCGTCCAGAGGAGCCTCGAAGCCATGAAACGCGCGAACCAATCAGCGGAACAGATCCTCGCCCAGCCCGCCTTGTCAGCGGCGGAACGCGCGCGCCGGCTGGCCCGGATCAAGAAGCTCGCCTGGATGCTCGATGCCGCGGTACGGCTGCCCGGCACCCGGTTCCGGTTCGGTCTCAACAGCCTGATCGGGCTGACCCCTGCCGCCGGCGATGCGGCGATGACGGCGCTCTCGCTCTACATCGTCTACGAGGCCTACAAGCTCGGCCTGCCGAAATCGAAGATCGTCCGCATGCTCGGCAATGTCGGGATCGAGGCGCTGGCCGGCTCGGTGCCGGTGGTGGGCGACGCCTTCGATGCCACCTTCAAGGCCAATCTGCGCAACATCGCGCTGATCGACGCGCACGAATCCGGACGCGGCTGACGGAAGCCGGGCATGGAAGGCCTGAAGAAGCTGCTGGGCACCGCCGCGTTCGATTTCGGCGGTGTCATCGTCTTCTACGTGCTGCTCGCCACGCTCGGCTTGCGGGCCGCGATCATCGGCACCCTGGTGTTCGTGCCGATCGACGCGTTCCGCCGCCACAAGCTCGGCATCGGCTTTCCCCGCCTGTATATCCTGTCCACCGCGATGGTGCTGGTGTTCGGCTCGATCGACGTGTTCTCGAAAACGCCGTTCATGCTGAAATATGAAGGCGCGGTCACCGAGAGCATCGTCGGCGTGGCGTTCGCGGTGGGCTCGCGCGGCCGCTCCATCATCGAGGAGCTGGTGGTGCAGCAGCAGCCGGACTACCGCATCCCGCACCAGCGCCGCTTCTTCCAACTCATCACCCGCACCTGGGCGCTGTATTTCTTCTGCATGGCCGGGTTTTTTCTCTGGGTCGGTCTGCACGCGACCCTGATCCATGCGGTCGCGATCCGCCAGGTCTCCAGCATCGTGGGCTCGATGGCGATGGCGCTGTTCAGCTTCAGCGGCTCGTTCGCGGCCGGCCTGTTCCGCCGGCTCGGCTTGCTGCCGAGCGGGCCGGACCCGGAGCTTGCGGCGCCGGTCTGAGCGCCCGCCCCCGCCCTCAGGCGACGCTGTCGCGCCGGTCCCGCAGCTTCACATAGGCCAGCGCCGCATGCTCGGCGCAGTACGGCTTGCCCTGGGTCGGCTCGCCGCCGCAGAAATGGAAGCCCTTGGTGCCGGGCTCGCCCAGCGGCCAGCAGCAGGTCAGGCCGCGACGACGCGGCGCCGGCGCCGCTGCCGCCTCGACCCGCTCGATCGGCGCGGGCGGCGCCGCGCGCGCCACCACCGGGTTGACCATGTCGGGGCGCAGCAGCCGGACATTGTCGCGCAGCGGTTGCACCGGCGCCGGCGCGGCCGGGGCCGCGACCATCGGCGTCACCGGCTGTTCGGCGACCGGCAGGGGATGCGCTTGCGGCGGCGGCTCGGCCAAGGCGACCGGCCTCGTGGTCGGCGCCGGGTTCGACGCCGCGGACCGCACCGCCGGGGTCCGGCGCGGCGCCGGGGCCGCACCCTCGGCGGCCTCGGCCTTACGGATCGGCGACGGGCGCGCCGTCAGATCGAGCCGGTGCGCCTTGCCGACCACCGCGTTCTTGGTGATCTGCATGCGGCGGCCGATCTCGGCCGTGGACAGGCCCTCCTGCCAGAGACTGCGCAGACGGGCAATCGACTCGTCGGTCCACTCCATCGTCAGCTCCTCAACCGCTTAGAGGCTGAACACTACCGCAGGATGTAGGGGCTCTCAACCGACCGACCGCAAAATCTTGTGGACAACCCGGTGGAGCACGCCAGGATCGGGCTGGGGATATCAGCGCGCGATGAGGCGGATGCGCCGTCCGTCGACACCGAGCGAGATTCGTCCCGCCTTCAGCGCCAGCGCATCGTCGCCGAACACCTTGCGTCGCCAGCCGGCCATCGCCGGGATCGCCGGCTCGTCCTCGAGCGCCAGCCGGTCAATATCCTCCGAGGAAGCGAGCAGTTTCGGCGCCACGTCGTGCTGCTCGCTCTTGGTGGCCAGCAGCACCTTGAGCAGCGACACCAGCGCCGGCGACGGGCGCGGCCCGTCCTTGCGCGGCGCCGCCGGCAGCGCCTCCTCGGGCAGCGCCCGGGCGGCGGCGATCGCCTCGAGCAGCCCGGCGCCGCTCTTGCCCTCGGCGAAACCGCGGCCGATGCCGCGCATCGTCGCCAGCGACTCGGTGCTGTCCGGCGCGGTGGCGGCGATCTCCAGCAGGCTCTCGTCCTTCAGCAGCCGCTGCCGCGGCACATTGACGCGCTGCGCCTCGCGCTCGCGCCAGGCGGCGACCGACCGCAGCACGCCGAGCATGCGCCGGTTGCCGGTCCGCGGGCGCAGACGCTCCCAGAGCGTGTCGGGGTCGGGGCGGAAGGTGGCCGGGTCGCTGAGATAGGCCATCTCGTGCTCCACCCAGTCCAGCCTGCCCTCACGGTCGAGGCGCTCGCGCAGCTTGACATAGACTTCGCGCAGGTAGGTCACGTCCGCCGCCGCATAGGTCACCTGGGCCAGCGAGAGCGGCCGCCGCGACCAGTCGCTGAAGCGGTGCGCCTTGTCGATCTGGCCGCCGGTCAGCGACGACACCAGGCTGTCATAGCCGACCTGGTCGCCGAAGCCGGCCACCATCG
>CAZZZA010000028.1:0-26168 GCA_964658455.1 uncultured Lichenihabitans sp. | reverse complement strand
TCGACGAGCCGACCCGCGGCATCGACGTGGGTGCGCGGTTCGCCATCTACCGGATTATGGACGAACTCGCGGCGCGTGGCGTCGGGATCGTGCTGATCAGTTCCGACCTGCCGGAAATCCTTGGCATGTCGGACCGGGTGGCGGTGTTCCACCAGGGCCGCATCGCCGCGATCCTCCAGACCCGTGCCACCGACCAGGAAGAGATCATGCAGTACGCCTCTGGCCGCGCCGGCGTCGCCGTCCGCGATGGCGCGCCACGCCACGCTGCCCGCCAGGACCCGCAGCCATGACCGGCCCGTCCCGCCTCGGCATGCCTGCACCGGCGGCGCTTGCCGGTGCGCCGGAAGCCCAGCCCGGCCCGCGCGTCCCGGCCGAGCGCCGGCGCGAGATGATCCAGAAATTCGCCGCCTTCGGCGGTCTGGTGATCCTGGTGATCGTCTTCTCGCTCAGCAGCCGGTCGTTCATGACCGTGGACAACGCGCTGACGGTGTCGCTCCAGGTCACGTCCATCGGCATCCTGGCGGTCGGCATGACCTGCGTGATCGTCACCGGCGGCATCGACCTTTCGGTGGGCTCGATCCTCGCCCTGGCCGGCGTGGTGGCGGCGCTGGCGGTGCAGGGCGGGCTGCCGGTCTGGTTCGGCATGGTGCTCGGCATCCTGACAGGCTCCGCCTGCGGACTTGCCAACGGGCTGGTGGTCACGCGGCTTCGGCTGCCGCCTTTCATCGCCACGCTCGGCATGATGATGGTGGCGCGCGGCCTGGCGCTGGAGATCACCGGCGCACGCGCGGTGTCCGGTCTGGGACAGGGTTTCGGCGTTCTCGGCAACGGCTCCCTGTTCCGGATCGAAAGCATCGGCGCCGACGGGTTTCCGAACGTCACCTTTCCCGGGATTCCCTATCCGGTGGTGATCATGGTGGCGCTGATGATCCTGGTGTCGCTGCTGCTGACCCGCACCGTGCTCGGCCGGCACATCTACGCGGTGGGATCCAATGTCGAGGCGGCCCGGCTGTCTGGCGTCCACGTAAGGCGGGTGACGCTGTTCACCTACGTGCTGTCCGGCACGCTGGCGGGTCTGACCGGGTGCATCCTGATGTCGCGTCTGGTGACCGGACAGCCGAACGAGGGCATCGCCTACGAGCTGGACGCGGTGGCCGGCGCCGTGATCGGCGGCACCTCCCTCGTCGGCGGCATCGGCACCATTTCCGGCACGGCGATCGGCTCGTTCATCATCGGCATCCTGCGCAACGGGCTGAACATGAACGGCGTGTCGGCCTTCACCCAGCAGATCATCATCGGCCTGGTCATCCTGTTCACCGTCTGGATCGACCAGCTCCGCAACCGCCGCTGAAGCGCGGCCACATCGTCCGCACGGTCCGGATCAACCGGGCCGGCAGGAAAGGGGAAGAGACACCATGAAACCTTTTCGACAGGCTGCCCTGCTCGCTGCCGTCGCCACCGTCGCGCTGGCGACCGGCCTCTCCCGGCCCGCCCTGGCGGCCGGCAAGGAGATCGCCGTCATCGTCAAGACGACGAATTCGAACTACTGGCAGAACGTGCAGAAGGGTGCGAATGCCGCGATCGGCGATGCTCCCGGCTATCAGATGACGTTCCAGGGGCCGGCCTCGGAAGCCGCGGTCGCGGACGAGGTCAACATGGTGCAGAACGCGGTGAACCGGCATGTGGCCGGCATCGTGCTGGCGCCGTCGGACCCGGACGCGCTGATCCCTTCGGTGAAGGCCGCCTGGGAGGCGCATATCCCGGTGATCATCATCGACTCGCCGCTGGGTGCGGGCGGGCAGCGTTATTTCCAGTCCCTGCTCACCACCGACAACCGCAAGGCGGGCGAACTCTGCGCCCAGGCGCTGATCGCCAAGGCCGGGCAGACCGGCGAGGTCGCGGTGATGTCCTATGTCGCCGGCGTCGGCTCCGAGATCGGCCGCGTGGGCGGTTTCACCGACTATCTCAAGTCCCATTCCAGGATGTCGATCGTCGGGCCGTTCTACTCGCAGTCGCAGATGGCCACCGCGCTGAACCAGACCACCGACGTGCTCACGTCGCATCCACATCTGGTCGGCATCTTCGGCGCCAACGAACCGACGGCGATCGGCATGGCGCGCGCGCTGAAACAGTCCGGCCGCAGCAGCGTCGTCGCCGTCGGTTTCGATGGCAACGAGGACCTGCAGAATTTCGTCAAGGACGGCACCCTGCTGGCGATCGCCGTGCAGGGTTCCTACAAGATGGGCAAGAGCGGCATCGAGACGCTCATCAAGGTGCTGCAGCATCAGCCGGTCGCCAAGCAGATCGATACCGGTGTCGTGCTGGTCACCAAGGACAACATCGACTCCGCCGAGGCGAAGAACGTCCTCTACTGACGACGGCGCCACGAACGACGCGACCCGGGAAAGGCTGTGGCAGCAAGATGAACGTTTCCGATCAACGAACGCTGCCGCGCGGCGGGACCGTCTTGACGGCGCTGGGGCTTGGCTGTGCGCAGATGGGCGGGATGTACAGCGACGTGTCGCTGGAGGCATGCCGCGCGCTGCTGGATGCCGCCTGGGACGCGGGCGTGCGTTACTTCGATACCGCGCCCTATTACGGCTACACCCGCTCCGAACGCCGTCTCGGCACGCTCCTGGACGGGCGCGACCGCGACTCCTATGCGCTCAGCACCAAGGTCGGGCGATTGATGCAGCCCGATCCTGGCGTCGGCGAGACCGAGGGCGAGTGGATACGGCCGCTGCCGTTCCGGCCCGTCTACGACTACTCCGCCGACGGCATCATGCGGTCTGTCGAGCACAGCCTGCAGCGGCTGGGCACGATCCGCGCCGACATCCTCTACGTGCACGATATCGGCCGGCGCACCCACGGCGCGCGGCACGACCACTACTGGCAACAGCTCACCGCCGGCGGCGGCTTCCGGGCGCTGGAACGGCTGCGCGCCGACGGTGCGGTGGGCGCGATCGGGCTCGGCGTGAACGAGTGGGAGGTGGTGGCGGAGGCGATGGATGCCATCGACCTCGATGTCACCATGCTGGCCGGCCGCTACACCCTGCTGGAGCAGCGGAGCCTGCCGTTCCTGGACCGTTGCCGCACGCGCGGCAACGCCGTCGTCGCCGCCGGGGTGTTCAACTCCGGCGTGCTGGTGGGCAACAACAAGTTCGACTACGGCGACGCGCCGCCGGAGATCGTGTCCCGCACCGAACGGCTGCGCGCATGCTGCGGCCGTTTCGGCGTGCCGCTGGCGGCGGCGGCGCTGCAATTCCCGCTGCACCATCCGGCGATCTATTCCTGCGTGGTCGGCGCCCGCTCGGCGCGGCAGGTCCAGACCAACGTGGCCTGGCTCCACACGCCCATCCCGGCCGAACTCTGGGCGGCGCTCAAGCGCGACGGCCTGCTGGACGAAACGGCGCCGGCCGGAAACGGCAACCCGTGATGCGTTCCATGGTGTGCGAGAAGCCCGGCCTGCTGCGGCTGGAGCTGCGACCGGACCCGGCGTTCGACGCCGACGAGGTTCTGCTGCGCATCCGCCGGGTCGGCGTGTGCGGCACCGACCTGCACATCTTCGGCGGCACCCAGCCCTATCTGAGCTATCCGCGGGTGATGGGGCACGAGCTGGCCGGGACGGTGGTGCGGGCGCCGGCGGCAAGCGGGCTGGCGGAGGGCGATCCTGCCTTCGTGATTCCGTACGTGTCGTGCGGACACTGCAATGCCTGCCGGGCCGGCAAGACCAATTGCTGTCGGTCGATCGCGGTGCTGGGCGTGCACCGCGACGGCGGCATGAGCGAGTTGCTGTCGGTGCCGGCGCGGCTGGTGCGCAAGGCCGAGGGCATCAGCCTGGACCAGGCGGCGATGGTGGAGTTCCTGGCCATCGGCGCGCATGCCGCGCGTCGCGCCGCGATCACGCCCGGGCAGACGGCGCTGGTGGTCGGGGCCGGGCCGATCGGCATCGCCACGGCCTTGTTCGCCGCCGCCGACGGCGCGCGCGTCGCGATGCTGGACGGGCGCCGCGACCGGCTGGCGTTCGCCGCAGCACATCTGCCGGTGGCGCGGACGATACTGGCCGGGCCGGACGACGAGCAGGCGCTGTCGGACTTCACCGCCGGCGATTTCTTCGACGTGGTGTTCGACGCCACCGGCAATCCGCGGGCGATGGAGCGCGGGTTCGGCCTGGTGGCGCATGGCGGGCGCTACGTTCTGGTCTCGATCGTGTCCGGCGCGATCTCGTTCTCCGATCCGGAGTTCCACAAGCGCGAGACCACGCTGCTGGGCAGCCGCAACGCCACGCCGGAGGATTTCGACACGGTGCTGGCGGCGATGCGCGCCGGGCGCATCCCCACCGGGGCACTGGCCACGCACCGGCTGGCGTTCGAGGAGGTGCCGGACCGGTTCGCCGAGCTTTCCGACCCCGCGCGCGGCGTGGTCAAGGCGTTGATCGAACTGCCGTGAGCGACCAGGCTCCCACCCCGATCCTGCAGTTCGGCACCAGCCGCTTCCTGCAGGCGCATGCCGACCTGTTCGTCTCCGAGGCGATGGCGGACCAGGCGGCGCTCGGGCCGATCACGGTGGTCCGGACCACCGACAATCCGGACAGCGCGGCACGGGTGGCGGCGATAACCGCCGGCTATCCGGTGCGCATACGCGGGCTGGAGAACGGTGCGCCCGTCGACCGCATCGTCCGGGTGCGTTCGGTGACGCGGGCGCTGGCCACCGCCACCGACTGGGCGCGGATCCGCCGCATCGCCGTGTGCGAAGCCTCCGTCATCCTGTCCAATACCGGGGAGGCCGGCTACGACGCGCATCCTGCCGACGGGCCGCACTGCATCGGCGCGGACGCGGCGCCGCGCGGGTTCCCGGCCAAGCTCGCCAGCCTGCTGCATGTGCGCTGGTCCGCCCGGCCGGACGCCCCGCTCACCGTGCTGCCCTGCGAACTGCTGCCCGGCAACGGCACCCGTCTGCACGATCTGGTGGCCGGGCTGGCGCGCGACTGGGGCCTGCCGGGCGGGTTTCTGGACTACCTGTCGGGGCCGCTGGTCTGGGGCAACAGCCTGGTGGACCGGATCGTCTCCGAACCGATCGCGCCGGTGGGCGCCGTGGCCGAGCCGTATGCGCTGTGGGCGATCGAGCGGCAGCACGGGCTGGTGCTGCCGTGTGTTCACCCGGCGATCGTGCTGACCGACGCGCTCGAGCCGTTCGAGCGGCGCAAGCTGCATCTGCTCAATCTCGGCCACACCGTGCTGGCCGGCCTCTGGCGGCGCGCCGGCGCCCCGGAGCGGCGGACGGTGATCGAGGCGATGGGAGACCAGGCGATGCGGGACGTGCTGGAAGCCGTTTGGGCCGAGGAGGTGCTGCCGGTGTTCGACGCCTGGGGCGACGGTGACGCCGCGCGCCGCTACGTGGACGCGGTGCGGGACCGTTTCTCGAACCCGTTCCTGGCGCACAGGCTCGCCGACATCGCGCAGAACCACCGCAACAAGGTGCTGCTGCGCATCCGGCCGGTGATCGAGGCCGCCGAACGGTTGCGGCCGGGCCTGAAGCAGACGCGGCTGCGCGCAACGCTGGAGGGGGCGACGGATGAGTGAGAACGCGTGCGACGGCCGACCCACCGACCCGGCGCGGCTGCTGCTGCTCGACCGCGACGACGATGTGGCGGTGGCGCTGGGGGCGCTGAAGGCCGGCGGAGAGGTGATGGTCGCCGGCGAGGCGATCACGCTGCTGGACCGCATACCGGCCGGCCACAAGCTGGCGCGCCGGGCGATCGCCGCCGGCACGGCGGTGCGCAAGTTCGGCCAGATCATCGGCACCGCGACCGATCGGATCGAGCCCGGCCGGCACGTCCATGTGCATAATCTCGGCATGCTGGCCTCCACCCCGGACCACCATGTCGGCCGCGACTACCGCGCCACGCCGATCAGGGCGCAGCGTCGTTTCCAGGGCATCCGCCGCGCGGACGGGCGCGTCGCCACGCGCAACTATATCGGCGTGCTGTCGACCGTGAACTGTTCGGCCACGGCCTGCCGGCTGATCGCCGACGCCGCCGGGCGCGAGAGCGCCGCGTTCCCCGGCGTGGACGGCGTGGTGGCGATCACCCACCAGAGCGGCTGCGGCATGGACCGCAACGGCGAGGGCTTCGCGATGCTCGAGCGGGTGATGACCGGCTATGCCGATCACCCGAATTTCGCCGGCATCCTGGTGGTGGGGCTGGGCTGCGAGGTGAACCAGGTCTCGTCGTTCCTCCAGGCGCTGCTGCCCCGGCCGCCCGGCCTGCTGGCCGCGCTGACCATCCAGGAGGCCGGCGGCACCCGCGAGGCGGTCGCCGAAGGCACGCGGCTGGTGCGGGCGATGCTGCCGCGCGTGGCGGCCGCCGCGGCGCGCGAGGCGGTGCCGCTGCGCCATCTGTCGGTCGGGCTGCAATGCGGCGGTTCGGACGGCTATTCGGGGATCACCGCCAACCCGGTGCTGGGCGCTGCGGTGGACCGGCTGGTGGCCGAGGGCGGCACCGCCATCCTGTCGGAAACGCCTGAGATCTACGGGGCGGAGCATCTGCTGACCGGGCGGGCCGCGTCCGCTGTCGTGGCCGAGCGCCTGTTGCAGCGCGTGCGTTGGTGGGAGGGCTACACCGCCCGGCATGGCGGCGACATGAACAACAACCCGTCGCCCGGCAACAAGGCGGGGGGCATCACCACCATCCTGGAGAAATCGCTGGGCGCGGTCGCCAAGGCCGGCTGCACCGGGCTGGAGGCGGTGTACGGCTACGCCGAGCGGGTGCGCCAGCCCGGCCTGTGCTTCATGGACACGCCCGGCTACGACCCCGTGTCCGCCACCGGGCAGGTCGCTGGCGGCGCCAACCTGATCTGCTTCACCACCGGGCGCGGCTCGACCTACGGCTGCAAGCCGACGCCATCGCTCAAGATCGCCACCAACGACACGCTGTTCCGGCGCATGAAGCTGGATATGGACTTCAACGCCGGGCGGCTTCTGGGCGCCGGCGCGAGCATCGACGACCTCGCCGACGAACTGCTCGAGCTGATGATCGAGACCGCGTCCGGTCGCCGCAGTTGCTCGGAGGAGAACGGGCTCGGCGACAACGAATTCGTCCCCTGGCAGCTGGGAACCGTCATGTGAGGCCGCTGGTCGTCATCGGCGAGTGCATGGCCGAGCTTTCGCCGACCGGCGAGGGCACGCACCGTCTCGGCTATGCCGGGGATACGTTCAACGCCGCCTGGGCCAGCCGGCTGCTGCTGCCGTCGGAACAGCCGGTGCGCTACGTCACCGCGATCGGCACGGACTGGATCTCCGACGAGATGTTCGCCTTCATGGCGACCAGCGGACTGGATTTGTCGAGCGTGGGTCGCGATCCCGCCCGGTCGATCGGCCTGTATGCGGTGAAGCTGGTGCATGGCGAGCGCATCTTCTCCTATTGGCGCAAGGGGTCCGCCGCGACCGGCCTGGCCGACGATCCGGGTCGCCTTGACGCCGCCACGCGGGATGCGGCGATGATCCTGTTCTCCGGGATCACGCTGGCGATCCTGCCCGCCGCCGGCCGGCGCACCCTGCTGCAGGCCCTGCAAGGCGCCCGCGCCGCCGGCGCCACGATCGCCTTCGACCCGAACTACCGTCCGCGCTTGTGGTCCGACCCGGCGGCAGCACGGGAGGCCTTCGCCAGCTTCATGGCCGTCGTCGATTGCGCGCTGCCGAGCTTCGCCGACGAGGCCGACCTGTTCGGCGACGCCTCCGTCGCGCAGACGGCGGCGCGCTTCTGCCGGCTGGGCGCGCGCGAGGTGGTGGTGAAGGATGGTTCGGCCCCGGCCTGGTGCGTGCGGGACGGGCTGGCAACGTCGGTGCCGTGCTGCCCGGTCGAGCGTCCGCTGGACACGACCGGCGCCGGTGACGCCTTCAACGGCGCCTTCCTCGCCGCGCGCCTGCGCGGACTGCCGATGCTAGAGGCGGTGCGCATCGGCCACGGCGTGGCGGCGGTCGCGGTGCAGACCCGGGGGGCGCTGGTGCCGCGCGATATCAACGAGCGGATGGAATGGTCCGCGCGGGGGACGGGATGACGGTTCTGGATACGCTGAGCGCGGGATCGACGGTGATTCCGGTGCTGACCATCCATCGCGTCGAGGATGCCGTGCCGCTGGCGCGCGCCCTGGTGCGCGGCGGCCTGCGGGTGATCGAGGTGACGTTGCGCACCCCGGCCGGCGCCGACGCCGCGCGTGCGATCCGGGACGCGGTGCCGGAAGCGGTGGTGGCGCTGGGCACGGTGCTCACCCCGGCCGACCTGGAGCTGGCGCGGAGCCATGACATCGGGCTCTGCTTCAGTCCCGGCGTGACCGCGGACCTGCTCGCCGCCGCGCGGGAATCCGGCATGTGCCTGGTGCCCGGCGTGCAGACCGCGTCCGAGATCATGCTGGCGCTGTCGTTCGGTTTCGGGTCCGTGAAGTTCTTCCCGGCGGTTCCGGCCGGCGGCGCGGCGGCGCTGCGCACCCTGTCCGGGCCGTTCCCGGACCTGCGATTCTGCCCCACCGGCGGTATCGATGCAGGCGGGGCGAGGGAATGGCTGGCGCTGCCCAACGTGTTCGCCGTCGGCGGCTCGTGGATCGCGCCGCCCTCCGACATCCGGCAGGGGCGCTGGGACGCCATCGAAGCCCGCGCGGCCGAGGCGGCGGCCCTGTCCGTGCCGCGCCGGCCTCCTGGTCCGGTTTCGTGAGGGCGTCCGCGCTCCCGGCTGGCTGAAAGGCCGATCTAGATCCGATAGAGCCGTTCCGCGGTCCCGCAGAACACCGCATGCGCCTCCGCTTCCGCCAGCGGAGCCACTGCCGCGCCCAGCGCCTGGACGATCGCCGATCCGTCCGCGAACAGGCGATCGACCGGAAGATTGGTCCCGACCATCACCCGCTCGGGCCCGAACAGCTCGATCGTGCGGGTCAGCAGCGGAACGGTGTCCAGCGCCGTCCAGGCCGGATGTCCCAGCCCGAGTCCCGACAGCTTCACGGCGACGTTCGGCGCCTGCGCCAGCCGGCGCAGCGCCGATGCCCAGGCGCACACCCCCTCGCGCGTCCGGTCGATCGGCATGCCGAAATGATCGAGAATGATCGTCGTGCCCGGAAAGGCGCTGGCGAGCGCCAGAGCCTGGTCCATTTGCGGCCAGTAGATCTGCAGATCGAAGCTGAGACCGCGGGATTCGAGCAGCGCAAAGCCGTTGCGCCACGCCGTCGACTGCATGAGGTCGGGCGAGGGCACGCTTTGCAGCGACGGATCCGGGTGCCAGTTCAGGATCTGCCTGATCCCCCGGACCGCGGTACTCGCCGCCAGATGCGCCTCGAGCGTCTCGCCGACACGCGTATCGGCGAGATCGGCATAGGCTACGATGGCGGTGGGCTCGCCGGTCCTGCCGATGAGCGCCTCGAGCCATCGCGTCTCGCCTACCGGATCGCACCGATCCCAGCCATTCTCGACATGCACGCTCTTGCGGACCTCCGCAGCCGCCACGTCGCGATGGTAATCGGGCGGCAGGTAGTCGCGCCGGATCTGCTCGAGGTCACCCTCCAGCGCCGGCGGCCGATCCCGCTCGCTCAGCCAGGGATAGGGATTATGCGCCAGATCCTGGAAGTGCTGGTGGGCATCGACGAAGGCCAGCCGCGCGCCGGCCTCGTTCAGTGCGTCGCCGTGGACCGGGACGTCGTCGCTCATCGGCGCGGGCGTGCCAGACGGTCGATATAGACAGCGAGGATTACCACGGCACCCGACGCAACATACTGCCAGAATGACGGCACGTTCAGCAGCGTCAGGCCGTTCTGCAGGCCGCCCAGAGTCAGCGCGCCGATCACCGAGCCGAACGGGTTGCCGATGCCGCCGAACAGGCTGGCGCCGCCGATCACCGCCGACCCGATCGCCTGCAATTCGAAGCCGGTGCCGCCGATCGGCTCCGCGGCCCCGATGCGCGCGATCAGCACGAAGCCGGCAAGGCTGGAGAGGAGACCGGACAGCGTGTAGACGGTGATCTTCACGACATCGATATTGATTCCGGAAAGCCGCGCCGCCTCCTCATTGCCGCCGACCGCGACGATCCGCTCGCCGAGTGCGGTGAAGCGCACCAGCAGGAAGCCGAGTGTCGCCACCAGGATCGCCAGCATCACCGGCGTCGGAATGCCGAGCAGCTGGCCCGCGAACCCGTCACGGAAGGATTGCGGCAGCCCGTAGATTGGCTGCCCGTTGGTGTAGATCAGCGCCGCACCGCGATAGACGCTGAGCGTACCGAGCGTGACGATGAAGTCCGGCAGACGCAGCTTGGAGATCAGCAGGCCGTTCAGAAGGCCGCAGAAGAGGCCGACAAGCAATCCCGCGAACAATCCCGTCAGCAGGCCGTGCGACAGCATGTCCGATGCCACGATACTCGACAATCCGACGATCGAGCCGACCGACAGGTCGATGCCGCGGGTGATGATCACCAGCGTCATGCCGACCGCGATCACGCAGTTGATCGAGGATTGCAGCATGATGTCGACCAGGTTGGGCGGCTGGTAGAAGCTGCGCGTCGCGATCGAAAACACGATGAACAGCGCCAGGCAGCCGAGAACGGTGCTGGCCTGGCGGAACAACGCGCGGTCGATCGACAGGCGGCGTGGCCGCGCGACGTGCGGCAGGGCGGCTGTCTTCGCGGTGGGCTCGATCATCGGCAACCCCCCAGGCTTGCATGGCGCATCAGGATGTCCTCGTTGAGCGCGCCGTCGTTCTCCAGCATGTGCGTCAAACGGCCGCGATTGACGATGCCGATCCGGTGCGACAGCAGAAGCAGCTCCGGCAGTTCCGACGAGACCACCAGCACCGCCGCCCCATCGGCCGCGAGCCGGCGCAGCAGCGCATAGATCTCCGCCTTCGCGCCGACATCGATGCCGCGCGTCGGCTCGTCGAACATCAGGACGCGCGCCCCGGTGGCGAGCCACCGTGCGATGACGACCTTCTGCTGGTTGCCGCCCGACAGATTGGCCATCGGCGTCGCGATGTCGGCCGGCCTGATATGCAGCTCCTCGACATAGCGCCTGATCTCCGCACGCCTGGCCGCACCGCGCAGCACCCCGGCGCGGCTGAAGCGCGCATCGCTGGCGAGCCCGAAATTCTGCTCGATCGTCATCATCGGCACGATCGCATGGCCGCGCCGGTCCTCCGGGATCAGCGCGATCCCCGCCGCCATCGCCTGTTTCGGCCGGGCGATCGCGACCGGCTTCCCGGCGACGCGGATCTCGCCGCCGGTCAGCGCATCCATCCCGAAGATCGTCCGCAGGATTGCCGAACGGCCGGATCCGACCAGACCGGCGAGACCGACGATCTCGCCGGGATGCACCGTTAAATCGATGCCGCGCAGCCGTTCCGTCGACAGCATCGAGAGTTCCAGCAGCGGTTGCCGCGCCGCCTGCTGGCCGGCCGGCTTGCCCTCCAGAGCTACCGAAAGTTCGCGCCCGGCGATCAGCTCGTTGAGCCGTGCATCGGTGAAGTCGGCCATCGCGTCGCTGGCGATCACCTGGCCGTCGCGCATCACCGTGAAGCGGTCGGCTATGGCGCGGATCTCCTCCATCCGGTGCGAGATATAGATGATCGCCTTGCCCGCCTGGCGCAGCCCGTCGATCACCCGGAACAGGCTGTCGCGCTCCGATGGCGTCAGGCTCGAGGTCGGCTCGTCGAAGGCGATGATGCGGCCGCCACGCGCCAGCGTGCGGCTGATCTCGACGAGCTGCCGGTCCGCCATGCCGAGTGACGATATCGGCGTCTCGGCACGCAGATGCGGCGCGAGCGTGCGCAGGATAGCCGTCGCTTCGTCGCGGTTGCGACGGCGCGGCACGATGCCCACGCCGCGCGCCCGGCCGAGATAGATGTTCTGCGCCACGTCGAGCTGCGGCACCAGGCTGAGCTCCTGGCTGACCAGGCCGATGCCCAGCGACAGCGCATGGCGCGGGCTCTCGACCTGCACCGCACCCAGCCCGTCGATTTCGACCGTGCCCTCGTCAGGCCGCACAATCCCGAACAGCACCTTCATCAGCGTCGACTTGCCGGCGCCGTTCTCGCCCAGCAGCGCATGCACCTCGCCGCCCCGCAGCACCAGATCGACGCCCTTCAGCACGCGGATGCGGCCGAACGCCTTGCAGATCCCGCGCATCGACAGCACCGGCGCGGCACCAGCCCGTTCCGCCGCCATCGCATGAGCCGGCATCGCGCGGCCTCACCGGGCCGGAGCGGTATACTGGGCGACGTTCTGCTTCGTCAGCACGACGTTGGGCGAGACGATCCAGGGCGGCAGCGCCTGGCAGTTCAGCAGACGCAGCGCCACATCGACGCCGAGCTTTCCCTCCTCGAGCGGGAACTCCGCGACGGTGGCACGCATCTCGCCGGCAGCGATCGACCGCTTCGCCTCGCGGATGCCGTCCGTGCCGACCACGGCGATCTTGCCGGCATCGCCGGCCGTGCGCACCGCCTCGTAGACGCCGAGCGCCATGCCGTCGTTGTTGGCGTAGATGCCGACGATGTCGGGATGCTGGCGAAGGATGTTGCTGGTCGCATTCAGCGACGTCAGCCGGTCCCAGTTGCCGGACTGGCTGGCGACGAGGTGCAGGTTCGGATAGTGCGCAAGCTGGTCGGTGAACCCCTTCATGCGCAGCCGCGCGTTCGGCGAGCCGGCCGCCCCCTCGATCTGCGCGACATTGCCGCCGCTCGGCTCGGCATCGTGCAGGAACGTCGCCGCTTCGGCGCCGATCTTCACCTGGTCGGTGCCGATATAGGTGCCGGCCCCCGGCGTGCGGGCGTCGTCGATCACCACGGTCGGGATGTTGGCCGCGCGCGCCGCGTTGATCACCGGCACCAGGTTGGAATCCGACTGTGGCGACAGCAGCAGCGCGTCGGGCTTCTGCGACAGCATGGTCTGCGCCAGGTTGAGCTGTTCGACCATCGAGGACTCGTCCTTGGCCGCCTGCACGTCCAGCCTGATGCCGTATTTTGCGGCCTCTTCGCGCGCCGCCGTCGCGACGTCCTGCCAGAACTCGTTGATCAAGGTCTTCGTCACATAGGCGAAATGCAGGCTCCTGCCAGGCTTCGGCACCGGACCGAACTGCGCATCGAGCGCGCCGCTCTCGATCGTGGCGACGGTTCCGGTCGGGTAGGTGGAGCACGATCCGGCGGCGTGCGCGGCGATACTGCCCAGCATCAAGGCGGCCGCGCTCACGCCGGCCGCGAGATCTCGACGAATTCTCTTCATGTTTTCCTCCCGCACGGTTTCGTACCGCGTCGACTCCGCTTCAGCGGGGTCTCTTGCCCCGTCTCTTCGAACCGCCGACATCGCCGGCGGGTGGTCCGCCGGGCGAGGGGGGCTGTTCGCTTCCGACGAGACTAGGACCGGGGCTTCGTTAAGCGCAATGTAGCTGGCTTGCGCGATACGTTAGGCTGCCTTAATGGTTGCGGCCCCGGTCCCTTGTTGCGGTGCGGCGCGATGCAGCTTCCGATCCGTGCGATCTGCGTGTTCCACGCGGCCGCCAAGGCCGGCAGCATCTCCAGGGCCGCTGCCGAACTCAGCGTCACGCCGTCGGCCGTCAGCCAGCAGATCCAGCTTCTCGAGGAGCAGCTCGGCACCTCCCTCATGGTGCGCACCGGCCGCCGGGTGATGCTCACCGAAACCGGCGAGCGCTACTTCGCCTCGATCAGCGACCAGATCGAGCGCATCGCCGAGGCCACCAGCCAGGTCCGCGGCGTGCGCTCCGTCATGGCGCTCAACGTGCGCGCGACACCGACGCTGTCGAACAAGTGGCTGCTGCCGCGCCTCGCCTCCCTCGTCGACGCCAATCCCGATTTCGAACTGCGTCTCGACGGCACCAGCCAGCCCACCGATTTCGAGCGCGAGAACGTCGATATCGAGATCCGCCACGGCGACGGGCGCTGGCCCGGCCTGTTCGTAGAACCGCTGGCGGAGGAGGAGTTCTGGCCGGTCTGCGCGCCGTTCCATGCCGCGCCTGCGAGCCTCGACGCCGCCGGCCTGCTCGATCGCCGCCTGATCCACTCGGTGAAGTCGCAGGTGCAGTGGACGCGCTGGTTTACCATCGCCGGCATCGAGCCAGACGGACGCTGGCAAAAGGTGCTGTTCGACCGCAGCCACATGGCGATCGACGCCGCGGTCGGCGGGCTCGGCGTCGCCCTCGAGAGCACCCTCATGATCGAGCATGAACTGGCGCGCGGCCTGCTGGTCCTGCCGCTACGCGCGGCGCCGCGCATCCGTCTCGTCACGCAATGGATCGTCTGCCCGAACTCGCATCTGCGCAAGCGTCAGGTGCGGCTGTTCCTCGACTGGCTACGGCACGAGCGCGATGCCTGGCAGGCGCTGCAGCACGCGGGCACGGCCATCCCGCCCTAGAGGTCGCGCGCCATCACCGCGTCGTCTGCACCCTCTCCACCGCCACCCGGACCGCCTGCGCCTCGCCGTTCGAGCGTCGCAGTTCCAGCAGGATGGCGCTGTGGTCGAGCGCCGCGCCGCCATGCGCCGCGAGTGCGCCAAACAGGCCGTCCACCGCCTGCAGGATCGGCAGGCGCAGCCCCAGCGCCGCGGCGCAATCGAGTGCCGTCGATGTATCCTTGATCTGGTTTTCGACGGTGCCCCCGGGCGCGAAACGCCGCTCCACCATGCGCTCGCCATGCTGACGCAGGATCGTCGAGTCCGCGAACCCGCCCAGCAGCGCCTCGCGCACCCGCGCCATGTCGGCGCCGCCCCGCTCCGCCAGCAACAGCGCCTCGGCCACCGCCGTCACGGTCGCCGCGACGATCACCTGGTTCGCGAGCTTGGTGAGCGATCCCGCGCCGACCGGGCCGACATGGGTGACCCGCCCGAGCGACTGCAGCAGGACCGCCGCACGCGCCACCGCTGTTGGCAGGCCGCCCGCCATGATGGCAAGCGTTCCCGCCTGCGCACCCTTCTCGCCGCCGGAGACCGGCGCATCGACATAGTCGACGCCCCGGCGCGACGCGGCCGCCGCATGCGCCCGGGCGATGTCGGGCGGGATCGAGCTGGTCACGACGAGCAGCGACCCCGGCCGCATCGCCGCGATCGCACCGTCGTCTCCGAGAAGCACCAGGTCGCAGGCGGCGGCGCCGGTCAGCATGCAGATCACGGCGTCCGAATCCCGCACCGCCGCCGAAACGCTGGGCGCATGCCCGATGTCGCTCGGCAGGCTCGCGAGTTTCGACGCCGTACGGTTCCAGGCCGTCACCTCGAAGCCGGCCGCGGCGAGCCGGGCGGCCATTGGCGCGCCCATGATGCCGGTGCCGATGAAGCCGATCTTCCGGCCGTGCCCCATCTCAGCGATGACGGGGCTGCGCAAGGCGCGACGTGCGCAAGCGCGAAAGGTGCGACGCTTGCGGATGCGCGTCGAACGCCGCCTCCTTCATTCGGCCGCCGCCTTGCTCGCCGGGCGGAAGCGGTGCTCCATCTCTTGTCGCAGTGCCACGACGTCGCGATCCTCGACGAGATCGACGTCGTCGTAGCTGACGATCTGGTCCTTGCTGATCGGCCGCTTCAGCCTGACGTGATGCGCAAGCCCGATCGGCAGCGCCCGCAGCGCCAGGCTGCGATGCGCCGGGATCGCGTTCGCCCAGACCGCGTAGCCACCCTCGCCGTCGAGCATCTCGCCGGGCTGCATGTCCTTCTTGGCGGTGGCGACGGCATCGCCGCGGAATTCCTTCGACGACCCGGTGGCCTCGCCCCGCAGCACCGCGGACAGCACGCTGATCGAAGCCTCCAGTCCGATCAGATGGAACGGCCGCCACATCGAGGCATACCAGCCCGAAGGATCGGTCAGCAGCCCGTACTGCTTGAAGCAGTTGCGGGCGTACTCGCTGTGCGCCTTGAAGGTGACGAAGACCCCGTAACGGATGTTGTTGACGACCTCGCGCCCGTCCGGCTCCTGGCTGGCGGCGATGTCGACCAGCCCCGGCCCGTCCATCCGACCGCCATCACTTGCCGGACGGAACACGCGGGCCAGATCGTGCAGCCCGGCGGGTGGAAAGGCGAGACCGTTCTCCGGACAGTCGAGACCGGTGCCGTTCGCCACCGCCGCCATCTCGATGGCCGCCTTCGTGCCATCGGTGAAGGAATTGTAGAGTTTCGGATTCAGCTTGTCCCGCGCGACCTCCTCCTCGGTCCAGCCGAACAGCCCCCACACCGTGTCCGGCGTCGAATAGCGATAGCGCGGCTCGAAATTCATCCCCTTGCCGGCAGCCGTCAGCTCGAACCCGCTGGCCCGGACCCAGTCGACGAGTTCGCAGATCAGCGCCGGCTGATCGCCATATGCCATCGAATAGACCAGGCCCTTCTCGCGCGCCTTGGCGGCCAGGATCGGGCCGACCATCACGTCGGCCTCGACATTGACCATGACCACATGTTTTCCATGCTCGATGCAGGCGAGCGCATGACGCGTGCCGGCGAGCGGATGGCCGGTCGCCTCGATCACGCAATCGATCTCCGGGCAGGACAGCATCGCCTTCACGTCGTCGGTGATGAAGGTCGCGCCGGTCGTCACCGCCTCGCCTGCGCTGCGTGCATTGTAGCGCTCCTCGGGCCAACCCACCCGCCTGCATGATTCCCGGGCCGACGACACGGAGAGATCCGTGATCGCGACCATGTGCAGCCCCTCGATCCGCTGCGCCTGCGACAGGATCATCGAGCCGAACTTGCCGGCGCCGATCAGGCCGACGCGAACGGGACGGCCGCGGGCCGCACGCTCCAGCAGCAACGACGAAAGATTCATGTCCGTGTCCCCGACGGCGCAATCGCCGCCTCCTGGTGATCGTGGGGAGGGTCGCCGTCCTTCACGCGACGAGGGACGGCAAGGCTCCATGGCCGCCCCTCCAATCGGCTCCTGCCGCACGAGGCACGGAAAACCGGAAGGCGCGTCGATATGGAACGTCGCGGTTGCTCCGGATTAGCGCAATTTAGAAAGTCAAGGAGATCGTTAAGTTCTTCTACGCGTTCGTCGCGACACTTCAGGCCATCCGCGATGGACTGGCCGCCTCCGGTCTTGCGCCGCAGCCCCGCTTTGCCGGTCGCACCCGATACCGATGCGGCGGCCTGCGCAGGCAGGGTAAGAGCGCGGATCTCCGGTCGTTCGCCGCCGCTGGCGGCCGCTCCTGAGGATCGAGTCGCGGGATGTACCCTATCTCGCTGACACCACTCGGCTTCCTGAAAAAGTGCGCCGCCGGCCCATCGAAAGGCCTGTCCGGCGGGATAATGTTCGCTATACGTTCTCATACCGGCGGATCTGGCCTGGGGGAGGAAGGTATGCAGAACAAAAGCTTAGCCAGCCTTCGGGCCCGGATCGCCGCGCTTGAGCGTTCGGGGGGCGGCCATCGTGCCGCGACCGTGCTTCCGTTCGGATTGCCGGCTCTGGACGACCGCCTTCCGGGTGGCGGGCTGGCGCTCGGGGCGGTGCATGAACTCGCCGCCGGCGGTCCGGAAGTGGAGCAGGGGGCGGCGGCGGCCCTGTTCGCGGCTGGCCTGCTGGCTCGGCATCCGGGTCCGGTGTTGTGGATCCTCGGCAGGCAGGACCTGTTCACCGCCGGCCTCGCGGGCGCCGGTCTCGATCCGTCCCGTCTGGTGCTGGTCGAGGCGCGCCGCGATGGGCTGCTCGCCATGGAGGAAGGGCTGCGACACCCCGATCTTGCCGGCGTGGTCTGTGAATTCGAGGGCAGGCTGGACTTGGTGGCGTCGCGCCGCCTCCAGCTCGCCGCCGAGGCATCCGACGTTCTGGGGCTGGTGCTGCGCCGCAGCCGGCGGTTCCACGACCCGGCACTCGCTGCCCCTTCCGCCGCCTTCAGCCGATGGCGGATCTCCGGTCTGCCTTCTCCACCGCCGCTGGCGCATGCGCCGGAGGTGCCCGGGGTCGGGCGATCGCTCTGGCATCTCGAACTCCTCCGCTGCCGTGGCGGGGAGCCTGCTTCCTGGATTGTAGAGGGCGCCGATGCGCAGGGTCGTCTCGCTCTGGCTCCCGTTCTGGCGGACCGACCGGCTGCGTCGGCACCAGGCCTGCGGGCTGCCGGCTGATGCGCCGCTCGTCACCCGTGGCCATGATGGCCGGCGGATGGTGATCGCTGCGGCGGACGCCGCCGCTCGCGCCCTGGGGCTGCAGGCCGGGATGCCGCTGGCGCACGCGCTGGCCATGGTGCCCGGCTTGACCGTTATCGACGCCGCACCCGACGAGGATGCGGCCGCGCTGGACCGTCTTGCCGCCTGGTGTTTGCGGCTCTCGCCCATGACCGCCGCAGATCCGCCCGACGGTGTGTGGATCGACGCGACCGGCTGCAGCCACCTGCATGGGGGCGAGCAGCCGATGCTCGCGTTGCTGACGGCCCATCTGGCCAGGCAGGGGCTGACGGGGAGGGTCGCCGTCGCCGACACGGCAGGTGCTGCGCATGCGCTGGCCCGTTTCGGCGACGCGCCGGTGACGGTGGTGCCCACAGGTGTGCATACCCACGCGCTCGCGCCGCTCCCGGTCGAGGCGCTCCGGCTTGACGGCCCGGTCGCGGAAGGGTTGCGGCGGCTCGGCCTCGAACGCATCGGGCAGCTCGCCGGGACACCCCGCGGACCGCTCATGCGCCGCTTCGGCCACGGGCTGATGCATCGGCTGGATCAGGCAGCAGGCCGCGTGCGCGAGCCGATCCAGCCGGTGCTGCCGCCGCAGACAATCCTCGTCCGGCGCACCTTCGTCGAGCCGCTCTCCACGGCCGAGGCTTTCGCCAGCGTCATCCTGGTCCTGGTGGGCGAGGCCTGCACGCTGATGGAGCAGCGCGGCGAAGGCGCCCGTCGACTCGACCTCGTCTTCGAGCGGGTCGACGCGACGGTGCAGGTGGTCCGCATCGGCACCGCACGGCCGGTGCGCGATGTCCGCCATCTCGCACGCCTGCTGGACGAACGGCTCGAGGAGGTCGATCCCGGTGCGGGCGTCGAGGCGATGCGTCTGGTGCTGCCGCTGGTCGAGCCGCTCGGCTACGCCCAGCGTCCAGCCGGCCTCGTCCCCGACGGCGACGAGCAAGCCGATCTGTCGGAGCTGATCGACCGGCTGGTGAACCGCCTCGGCCGGGACAAGGTGTTCCGCCTGCAGCCGGCGCAGAGCGACGTGCCGGAGCGTTCCCAGCGCCGGGTTCCGGTGCATGCGGCGCCTGAGCCGGCCTGTGCGGGCCTTCCCGTATCGCCCTGGCCGCGACCGGTGCGGCTGCTGCAGCGCCCGGAACCGGTGGAGGCGCTGGCGATGATGCCGGATCATCCGCCGAAGGCCTTTACCTGGCGCAGGCTGCGCCATCGCATCCGGCGCGCGGACGGCCCCGAGCGGATCACCGGCGAGTGGTGGCGCCGCTCCTCCGAGATCGCGGCGGTGCGGGACTACTGGATCGTCGAGACCGAGGAAGGCCGACGCTTCTGGCTGTTCCGCCAGGGTGACGGCGTGGATCCGGCGACGGGCGCACTCTCCTGGTTTCTTCACGGCTTTTTCTGACTGCGATCCCCGGTCATGACCGACTATGTCGAGCTGCAGGTCACGTCGAACTATTCCTTCCTGCGCGGTGCCAGCCACGTCGAGGAGCTGTTCCTGCAGGCCAGGGCGCTCGGTCTTTCCTCGATCGCGATCACCGACCACGACAGCCTGGCCGGGATCGCCCGCGCGCATGCCCGCGCCGAGGAAGTCGGCATCCGTCTCGTCGTCGGCTGCCGGATTGCGCTCCGCGACGGGCTGCCGCTGCTGCTCTACCCGACCGACCGTGCGGCCTATGCCCGGCTCTGCCGGCTGCTGACGCTGGGCAAGGGGCGGACCGGCAAGGGGGGCTGCCAGCTGGTCTGGGAGGATCTGGTCACGCTGGGCGAGGGGCTGCTGGTGATCCTGCTGCCGGACGCCGCGGATGCGCGTCTTGAGGCCGAACTCCGCCGCATGCGTGCCGGCTTCCCCGGCCGCTGCCACCTTGCCCTGACCATCCGCCGGCGGCCGGGCGATGCCGTAAGGCTCAGGCAACTGCACGATCTGGCACAAGCGGCGCGGGTGCCGACGGTGGTGACCGGCGACGTGCTGTATCACCATCCTGGCCGCCGCATCCTCCAGGATGTCGTCACCTGCATCCGCGAGAAGCGCACGATCGACGCGCTCGGCTTCGCGCGGGAGCGGTTCGCTGACCGGCATCTCAAGGCGCCGGAGGAGATGGGGCGGTTGTTCGCAGCCTACCCCGAGGCGTTGCGGCGCAGCGTCGAGATCGCCGATCGCTGCCGGTTCAGCCTGTCGGAGCTGCGCTACCAGTATCCGGACGAAGCCGACGTGCCGGGCGAGACGCCGCAACAGGCGCTGGAGCGCGCGGTGCGCGACAGCATCGCGCTGCGTTACCCGGACGGGCTGCCGGCGGACGTGGCCACGCAGTTGCGGCACGAACTTGAGCTGATCGGCTCGCTCGACTACGCGTCCTACTTCCTGACCGTGAACAGCATCGTGCGGTACGCCCGGTCGAAGGACATCCTGTGCCAGGGCCGCGGCTCGGCCGCCAACTCGGCGGTCTGCTACGTGCTGGGCGTCACGTCGATCGACCCGGTTCGTTCAGGCCTTTTGTTCGAGCGTTTCATCTCGGCCGAGCGGCGCGAACCCCCAGATATCGACGTCGATTTCGAGAGCGAGCGGCGCGAAGAGGTCATCCAGTGGGTCTATCACCGCTACGGCCGTGACCGGGCAGCATTGTGCTGCACCGTCATGCGCTTCCACGCGCGCGGCGCCATCCGCGATGTCGGCAAGGCGATGGGGCTCCCGGAGGATCTGACCGGTGCGCTGGCGACCCAGGTCTCGGCCTGGTCCAACGACGGCGTCACCGACGAGCATGCCGAGGAACTCAACCTCAACCTGGGCGACCGGCGGCTGCGCCTGACGCTGGAGCTGGCCCGGCAGCTGATCGGCTTTCCGCGTCAGCTGGGCACGCATCCAGGCGGGTTCGTGCTGACCCAGGACCGGCTGGACGATCTGGTGCCGATCGAACCGGCGGCGATGACCGACCGCCAGGTGATCGAGTGGGACAAGGACGATATCGACGCGCTCAGATTCATGAAGGTCGATGTGCTCGGGCTCGGCATGCTCGGCTGCATGCGGCGGTCGTTCGAGCTGCTCGCCTCGGAGAAGGCGATCGCGATGGATATGGCCACCATCCCGCCGGAAGATCGGGCGACATACGCGATGATCCGCAAGGCCGACACCCTGGGCACCTTCCAGATCGAGAGCCGGGCACAGATGTCGATGCTGCCACGGCTCAAACCGACCACCTTCTATGACCTTGTGGTGCAGGTCGCGATCGTCCGGCCCGGTCCGATCCAGGGCGACATGGTGCATCCCTATCTGCGCCGCCGCGATGGCGCCGAGCCCGTGCATTACCCGAAACCCGAACTCAAGGCGGTGCTTGGCAAGACGCTCGGCGTGCCGCTGTTCCAGGAGCAGGCGATGCAGGTCGCCATCCAGTGCGCGGGCTTCACGCCGGGGGAGGCCGATCAGCTCAGGCGGTCGATGGCCACCTTCAAGTTCACCGGCGGGGTCTCGCACTTCAAGACCAAGCTCATCGAGGGGATGGTCGCCAGGGACTACGCGCGCGACTTCGCCGAACGGACCTTCAGCCAGCTGGAAGGGTTCGGCTCCTACGGTTTTCCCGAGAGCCACGCGGCGTCGTTCGCGCTCATCGCCTACGCCTCGTCGTGGATGAAGTGCCACCATCCGGACGTGTTCTGCGCGGCGCTGCTGAACAGCCAGCCGATGGGCTTCTACGCGCCGGCGCAGGTGGTGCGCGATGCGCGCGAGCATGGTGTCGAGGTTCGGCCGGTCTGCGTCAATGCCAGCCGCTGGGACTGCACGCTGGAGCCCGGACGTGGCCGGCAAGGGCGCAACGGCCTTGCCGTCCGCCTGGGTCTGCGGATGATCAAGGGGTTGGCCAACGAGCACGGCGCCCGGCTGGTGGCGCAGCGTGGCGGCACGCCCTATGGCAGCGTCGAGGAGCTGTGGCGCCGTGCCGATGTGCCGGCCGTGGCGCTGGAGCGGCTGGCGGAGGGGGATGCCTACCAGGGGTTGGGTCTCGACCGGCGGCAGGCGCTCTGGCAGGTGAAGGGGCTGGCGGATCAGGCGCTGCCGCTGTTTGCCGCGGCGGATCTGGGCCAGCGGCCGCAGCCCGAGCTGGTCGAGCCGCCGGTCGTGCTGATCCCGATGCAAGACGCGGGCGAGGTGGTGGAGGACTACCGCAGCGTCGGCCTCAGCCTGCGCCGCCATCCGGTCTCGTTCCTGAGGCAGACCCTGCAGGCGAGGGGTATGACCAGCTGCGCCGCGCTCAAGACCATCCGCGACGGCAGGCGCGTCACGGTTCCGGGAATCGTGCTGGTGCGGCAAAAGCCGGGCTCGGCCAAGGGGGTGATGTTCATCACCATCGAGGACGAGACCGGGGTCGCCAACCTGATTCTCTGGCCGGACCGCTTCGAGAAGCAGCGCCGCCTGGTGCTGTCGGCAGGCATGATCGCCTGCCACGGCAAGCTGCAGCGCGAGGGGGACGTCATCCATGTGGTCACCGATCGGCTGGAGGACCTGACGCCGCTGTTGCGCGCGCTGGGGAACCAGGAGGCGCGGTTTCCGCTGGTGCACGGCCGCGGCGACGCCGTGACCCACCCCGGCGCCGCCGATCCACGCGACGGACCCGGAGCGGGACCGGGCGGCCGCCCGGTCCGAGACATCTACGTACCGGACCTGCGCATCGGCTCCGGGATCAAGGTGCCGACACGGGATTTCCGTTAGGTCGCGATGGCGGCGCGCATCGCCGCGGCCCGATCCGGGCTACGGGGCGCGGCTACGGGCGGCGGCATGATAGGCCCTGAAGGCGGGGGTTCGCATGCGCCAGAGGGCCAGGGCGCTGAGGGTCGCCGACATCAGGCCGGCGATACGGGAAAACCAGGCGATGACGGGTGCATCGCCCGGCAGGAGCGGGGGTGCGAGGACGAACGGGAGCGCTGCGACGAGCAGGCCGGTTGCCAGGAGGAGACAGGCGATGACGGGCAGGGCGCGGATCGCCCAGCGCTCGAAGCCCATCAGGCCGAACAGCCAGAAGCCGTAGACCAGGACACCAATTGCGGCGTTGCGCGACAGGCCGCCGCCGCCGGGGGCGTGGCTGAGTGGGGGCAGAACCGCCAGGGCGCTGGCGATGGTCGCAAACAGCATCGACATCTGGATGGCGAGAAACCAACCGTCTTTGTGACCGAAGCTCGGGTCCTGGAACGCGCCGGGGCGGTTTGCGGTCAGCCAGTCGTCGGTCATGGCTCGCTCGATCCGACAGAACGATGATCAAGGCAATGCCCAGAGCTTTCTCGGCTGACGTTCATGGCGTCCAGCCGTGCGCCTTGCGACGCCGGCGGCATTTGGCGGCTTGACGGCCGATCACAGTTCGGTTTTGACCTGTTGCCTGGCGTCCAGGTGCGGCAAGAAACTTGGCGATGGACACGACCTCGCTGGCGTATAGGGCCATGCTCCCCGAAATGCTGGTGCCGCTGCTGGTCGCCGCCCTGTGCGCGATCGCGGCGCTGCAGCTGCGCAGCCGCGCCATGCGCCTGCTCGCGGTCGCCTCCCTGGTCACCGGGCTCAGCCTGCCCTGGCTGGCCTTGCCGATCGTACCGCCGCTGCGGCTGGCGGCGATCGCCGGCAATCTGCTGGCCTTCAGCCTGTACTGGCTGGCCATCGCCGATCTGGTCGGACAGCGCCGCAGCCTGCGCTGGGCCGCCGCCGCCCCGCTCGCCTGGCTCGGCTTCTGCCTGGCGCGGTGGCTCGTGTCCGGAATGCCGACGGCCCGGTACGGGCTGCCGCGGGGCGACATGCAGGTCGATATCGGGCTTGCCTTCGTACTCGACGACCTGCTGGCGCTCGCCTGCCTCTTCGCGCTGCTGCAGGTGCGCCGACGGTCGCTGGCGCACCACTGCATGATCGGCTTGGTCGCGCTGCACCCGCTGACCACCTGTCTCTCCGGGATCGGCCTGGTATGGCCGAGCATGATGATGGCTGGTGCGCGGACCGAGCTGATACTCATGGCCTCGGTGTTCTCGCGTATCATCCTGTGGCCCGGCCTGGCCATGATCACCGCGCTCGACATGGAGACCAGGCGCGAGCAGCGGCTGGCGCTGCGCGACGACCTCAGCCGGCTGCTCAACCGGCGCGGCTTCTGGCGCCAGGCCGAGGCGATGCGCGATCGCACCCTGGTGCTGTTCGACATCGACCATTTCAAGCGCATCAACGACACGCTCGGCCATGCGGCGGGCGATGCGGCGATCCAGCGCTTCGCGCAGATCCTGCGGCACATCATGGGCGGCGAGGCGGTGCTCGGCCGGGTCGGCGGCGAGGAATTCGCGGCCGCGCTGTCCGGCCAGGACCGGCTGGAGATCCGCACCCGCGCCGAACAGGTCCGCACCGCCTTCGCCGATTCCGAACAGGCGCTCGGCTGCGGCACCACGGTCAGCGTCGGCATCGCCATCGCCAGGGACGCCGTCGGCACGCTCAGCGACCAGATGGCGCTCGCGGACCGCGCCTTGTATCGCGCCAAGCGGCAGGGCCGAAACCGGGTGGTGATGGACGACGCGCTCTCCGAGACCACCACCGGCGAGGCACGTCCGGACGCGGACTAGCGCCGACGGGATCGGTCGCCGCCCGCCCTGACGCAGATCGCGATCAGCAGCCCGAGCGCCACCCAGCCCGCCCAGAGCAGCCCCAGATGCCGCGGCAGCGTCCGCAGCAGCAGCGCCATGGTCACCAGTTGGGAGGCGATCGCGGCGAGCGACGCCAGCAGCAGCGCCGGTCGCGGGACCGCCAGCGGCGAAGCGGCATAGGCGGCGGGTTCGGCGCGCGCGAACAACGGGGCGCAGGCGATCGACAGGATCGCCGACACGCTGGCGCCGAGACCGCCGATTCGGATCACGTCCGCCACCTCCAGCCCGGCCAGCAGCGGCACCGCGCCGATCGCGCCCAGGAGGCAGAGCGGGCCCACCGGCGCGCCACGGCGATTGGGTGCCGCCAGCGCCCTCGGGAACCAGCCGTCGGCGCAGACCATCTGGATGCTGCGGCTGCCCCACAGCAGATGCGTGTTCATGATGCCGAGCATGCTGACGATGCCGGTGCCGAGCGCGAAGGCCAGCGCCCCGGGCGCGCCCATCACCCGGCGCGCCACCAGGTCCAGCGACGGGGCGGGCGGCAGCCCGGGGACGCAGGCCGCGACCAGCGCCACCGCGACATACAGCGCCGCCGCCGCTATCGTGGTGCCCAGGATCGCCATCGGCACGTCCCTGGCCGGCCGGCGCATCTCGCCCGCCAGTTCCGACACCAGGGTCGCGCCGCTCAGCGGGAAATAGAGCAGCGCCGCCGCCGACAGCATCCCGGACCAGCCATGCGGCAGCAGCGGCAGCAGGCGATGCGGGTCGATGGCGAGCATGCCCACCACCGCCAGCGCCGCCAGCGCCGCCGCCACCAGCATCACCAGCATGATGTTGGCGCGCCCGGACACGCCGGTGCCGAGCAGATTGAGGCCCAGCACCAGCGCCAGCGCGCCGAGCCCGGCCGGCGCCGCCGGGATCGCCGGCACCAGCGCGTGCAGCGTCGCCCCGAACGTGGCGGCATAGGCGCTGAGCGCCACATGGGTTCCCAGCACCATCCAGAACCCCATGAAACCGGCGATCGGGTGGATGAAGCGCGTCGGCCAGCGGTAGAGCGCCCCGGACATCGGACGCGCGGTACCCAGAACCGCGTAGGGCAGGCTGACCAGCAGCACCACCAGGCAGGCCAGCATGTAGGCGATCGCCGCGCCGGCGCCGGTCAGGCCGACCGCGGTGCCGGTCAGCACGATCACCCCGCCGCCGATCACCTGTTTCAGCGCCACCGAGAAGGCGATCGGCAGCCCGATCCGCCGCTCCGGCGCCGCCGCCTCAGGGCTCATCCGCGCCTCACGCCGCCGGTTTGGCGCGTTCTGCCAGCATCCTGCGCTCCCAGCGCAGCGACGAGGCGACGATCTGGTCGAGGCCGGTGCGGCTCGGCTGCCAGCCCAGCACCTGCCGGATCCGGCGCGCCTCCGCCACCAGCGCCGGGATGTCGCCGGCGCGTCGCGGCGCCACCCTGACCGGCAGC
>CAZZZA010000027.1:0-26927 GCA_964658455.1 uncultured Lichenihabitans sp. | reverse complement strand
GGCCGCGAGCAGTGACGGGCGGGCCAGTTTGAGCAGCGCCTCGACCTGCGGCACCATGCGCCGCCAGCGATGATCGGCGACGACGATCTCCAGCCGGCCGCCGGCCGCCCCAGCCTGGATCAGCGCCGCATGATGCGCCGCCGTGTCGCGCGCGACCTGGCGCGCCTGCTTCCTGGCCCGTTTGCGCGCGCGCTTGCCGCTCGGCTGGTCGGCCGGTCCGCGACCGGAGGGGGCAACGGGCGACCGCGGTTCCGGGGACTGCTTCGCCCCGGAAGGGCGGTCGGGACTACTTCGCGGTTCCATCATGCTCCCGGCGGGTCCGGTTCCGGGAGATGTCCCGCTCTGCCGCCGCGCGCTGATCATACGCATCGACGATCCGCGCGACCAGCGGGTGACGCACCACGTCGCGGCTCTCGAAGCGGGTGAAGCCGATCCCCGGCAGGCCCTCGAGCGTCTCCACCGCGTCGCGCAGGCCGGACGAGACGCCGTTCGGCAGGTCCACCTGGCTGAGATCGCCGTTGATCGCCATGCGCGTGCCGGAGCCCATGCGGGTCAGGAACATCTTCATCTGCGCCACGGTGGTGTTCTGCGCCTCGTCGAGGATGACGAAGGCGTGCGCCAGCGTCCGCCCGCGCATGAAGGCCAACGGCGCCACCTCGATCTCGCCGGAGGCCAGACGGCGCAGCACCTGGTCGCCGGGCATCATGTCGTGCAGCGCGTCGTAGAGCGGACGCAGATAGGGGTCGATCTTCTCCTTGAGGTCGCCGGGCAGGAAGCCGAGCCGTTCGCCGGCCTCGACCGCCGGCCGCGACAGCACGATCCGGTCCACGCGGCCGGCCTGCAGCATCGCCACCGCCTGCGCCACCGCGAGATAGGTCTTGCCGGTGCCGGCCGGCCCGATTCCGAACACCATCTCGTGGTTGGCGAGCATCTCCATGTAGGCGGCCTGGCCCGGCGAGCGGGGTTCGATCGCGCCGCGCTTGGTGCGGATCGCCGGCAGGTCGCTGAACGGCAGCCGCGGATCGCCCTCGCCGGACACCATCGCCGCCGGTCCCGGCAGACCCTGGAAGCGGCCGCCGCCGAGACGTGCGCTGGGCATCTGGATCGCCTCCTTCTTCGGGTCGAGCACGGTGTTGTGCAGGTCGGACATGCGGATCGCGGCGTCGATCTGCGCGGCATCGATCGGCCTGCCATCCTCGAGCCGGCGATACAGGGCGGCCAGCGTCGAGCGCGCCAGCGCCACCCGTCCCGGATCGCCGCTGACCGACACCCGGTTGCCGCGGCAGGCCAGCCGCACCCCCAGCCCCTGTTCGAGCCGCACCAGATGCCGGTCGTGCTCGCCGAGCAGCAGCTGCAGCAGCGCATTGTCGCCGAACTGCAGGGTGGCGGCGCGCGGCTCCGCCGGCTTGCCGGTCTCGCCACGCGCCATCCCCACACCGGTACGCGCGAACGCCTCCGGGTCGGAGGGCGCTGGCAGCGGGGTGGCGGTTGCGAGGTCGGTCAAGCGCAGGCTCTCTCCGGTTGCAGGTTGCCGTCGTGGCGCAAGGTCGCCGTCAGGGAATTGGTGAGCATCGCCTCGATCGTCACCGGGTGGACGGCGCCGATCAGGGTTTCCGGCCCCTCGGCGTGCACCGCCTGGAGGTAGGGGCTGCGGCCGGACAATTGTCCTGGCTTACGGCCGGGGCCGGTGAACAGCACCTCCAGGCGCCGGCCGACGCAGGCGGCGTTGAACTGGTCCTGCTGCTCGCGGATCAGCGCCTGCAGCTCCAACAGCCGCGCATGCGCCACCGGCGCCGGCACCCGGTTCGCAGCACCCGCCGCCGGCGTGCCGGGACGCGGCGACCAGGCGAACGAATAGGCCTGCGCGAAGCCGGTCTCGCGCACCAGCGCCAGGGTCGCGGCGAAATCGGCGTCGGTCTCGCCAGGATGGCCGACGATGAAATCCGACGAGAGGGCGAGGTCCGGCCGCGCATCGCGCAGGCGCTGCACCAGCCGGCGGTAGTCGTCGGCGCCGTGGCCGCGATTCATCGCCGCCAGCACCCGGTCCGATCCGGACTGCACCGGCAGATGCAGGAACGGCATCAGCTGCGGCAGGTCGCGATGCGCCCGGATCAGCGCCTCGTCCATGTCGCGCGGGTGCGAGGTGGTGTAGCGCAGCCGGGCGAGACCGGGGATGTCGGCCAGCGCGTATAGCAGCCGCGCCAGCCCCCAGACGCCGCCGTCTGGCGCCTCGCCGTGATAGGCGTTGACGTTCTGGCCGAGCAGGGTGAGCTCGCGCGCCCCGCCGGCGACCATGCGTCGCGCCTCGGCCAGCACCGAGGCCGCCGGACGGCTGGCCTCGGCGCCGCGCGTGTAGGGCACCACGCAGAACGAGCAGAACTTGTCGCAGCCTTCCTGCACGGTCAGGAACGCGGTCACCCCGCCCGGCACCTGCGGCGCGGCGGCGTCGGGCAGGAAGTCGAATTTCTGCTCGACCGGGAAGTCGGTCTCGATCACCGAACCGCCGGCGCGGGCGGCACGGGCAACCATCTCCGGCAGCCGGTGATAGGTCTGCGGCCCCAGCACCAGATCGACATGGGGCGCGCGGGCCAGGATCTCGCCGCCCTCGGCCTGGGCGACGCAGCCGGCCACCGCCAGCACGGTGGAACGCCCGGCCGAACGGCGCGCCTCCTTGATCACCCGCAGCCGGCCCAGCTCGGAGAACAGCTTCTCGGTGGCGCGGTCGCGGATATGGCAGGTATTGAGGATCACCATGTCGGCATCCTCGGCGCCGTCCGCCGGCCCGTAGCCGAGCGGCCGCAGCACGTCGGCCATGCGGGCGCTGTCATACACGTTCATCTGGCAGCCCCAGGTGATGACGTGCAGGCGTTTCGTGGCAGGGCCGGGGGCGGGGCCGGCGGCGCGCGCGGAAGGGCTGTCCAGGGTCTTGTCGCTGCTCATGGCGGCAGCAATCGGGTCCGGGCGGCTGCCGGTCAAGGCCGGCGCGGCTCAGCGGGATCAAAGCTCCGGCATGGCTGAAATGGCGTTCGGATCGATCGCTCCCCCGGCGGTCACGCGCGGCGCGCCCGACTCCGTCGAACGCCCGCGCCAACGTTACGATCAGGCAAAATCGTGCCTGTCGCTGTCAAGCACAAACGTGGCCGCGGGCCGGCGGTTCGTGTGACGATCAGGCGTCAGGGCGCTGGTTCTGCCGCAGCGCCGCGGCGCCGTCGGCGATCACGCCCCAGGCGGCCTGCGACAGCGCCTTGCGCGACGGGAACGATGCCGGGTCGAGCACCGGATGCAGCAGGATTGTGGCCCGCATGCCGCGCCAGCGCGCCAGCCTGATGAAATGCGACGCCAGGTCCATGTCCCCGTACCAGGAGAATACCGGCCGGTTGGCCCGTCCCACCGGTAGCGAGCCGAGCTGGTCGTACACCACCGAGACCGGCTGGATGAGCGGCATCGCCTGGTCCGCGACCGGCGCCGCCGCAGGGGTGCCGGCATTGGGCTTGGCGGCTGCGAAGAAGCTCGAATGGAACGGCAGCACCCTGTTGCCGTCCGAGCTGGTGCCTTCCGGGAACAGGATCAGGTCGTCGCCGGCCGCCAGCCGCAGGCTCATGTCGTCGCGCTCGCGGCCGGTCGCCTTGCGCTGCCGGCTGACGAACAGGGTCCGTCCCAGCCTGGCGACGGTGCCCACCACCGGCCAGCGCCCCACCTCCTCCTTGGCGACGAAACAGGCGAACAGCTTGCCGCCCACCACCGGCACGTCGACCCAGGAGGAGTGGTTGCACACATAGATCAGCGGGCGGCCGCCAGCCGGACGCGACGCGCCCGCGGCTTCGCCCAGCACCCTGACCCGCAGGCCCAGCAGCGCGCACACCACGGCCCAGTAGCGGCGGGCGAACCCCACCTTGGCGCGCCCCGGCAGCAGCAGCAGCACCGACTGGATCGGACAGGCGATCCCGGTCCAGAGCAGGATCAGCGTCAGGCGGCGCGCGACCCTGAGGTTGCGGCCGAGGCCGGTCAGGCGCGACGGCGGCGGCAGCGCGCGCTCCAGGGCGGGATCGCCGGTTCCGGCGAAAGCGTCGGCCCTTTTCGTGCGGGGAAGATTGGGGGGCAGCGGACGGCGCACACGCTGGGCCGGGCTGCCGGAAGCGGCCTGCATCGGGCGCACATAGCGTGATTAGGGGCACGACGACAATGTTTCGAGATGCTACAGGGAGGCGAAGCCGGAACCGACGACCAGAATCGGCCGCCTGATGAGGACGACGCCCTGACTGACCGCGCCGCTGGCAGCACCGCCAGGACCGTTCCGCCCGTCCGGCTCCCGGGCCGGCCCCCATCCCGGTTCCGGGTCCGCTTCCTGTCCGGGCTGCTGACGCTGCCGCTGGTGCTGCCGTCGGCGCCCGGCGCGGGCCGCGCCGCCGACCCGGTGCGCTACCAGACCACGCTGGCGCCGACCGGGGATTCGGCGATCGATGCGGCGCTGCGCGGCTCGTCCGGGCTGATCACGCTGCAGAAGACCCAGGCGGTCAGCCCGTTCGCGCTCGCCGGCCGCGCGCGCGCCGACATCGCCCGGCTGCGGACTGCGCTGGAGAGCTTCGGCTACTATGCCGGCCGCATCACCATCACCGTCGCCGGCACGAACGCAGACGACCCTTCGCTGCCCGACCGCCTGTCGGCGCTGCCCGCCGGCCAGCCGGCGCAGGTGGCGATCTCGGTCGAGCGCGGCGTGCTGTTCCATCTCGGCGCGGTGCGCCTGACCCTGCCGCCCGGCCAGAGCCTGACGCCCAGCGAACAGGCGGCGTTCGGGCTGGCGCCGGGCCAGCCGGCGGTGGCGGCGGACGTGCTGGCCGCCGGCGGCCGCCTGCAGACCGCGCTGCTGGAGGATGGTCACGCCTTCGCCGACATCCGGCCGCCGGTGGCGACGCTGCACCCCGACAGCCGGACGCTGGACATCGCCTATGACGGCAGCGAGGGGCCGCGCCTGGATATCGGCGCGATCCGGCTGGAGGGCCTGCGCAAGGTCCACGCCACCTATGTCCGCAAGCTGCTGCTGGTCCATCCAGGCCAGCTCTACCAGCCGAGCGCGATCGAGGCGGCGCGGCAGGATCTGGCCTCGAGCGGCGTGTTCTCCGATGTCGCGGTGGAGGCGGCGAAGACGCAGGCCGCCGACGGCACGGTGCCGCTCACCTTCTCCTTCACCGAGGCGCTGCGTCACACGGTGGCGCTGCAGGCCGGCTTCTCGACCGATCTCGGCGGCAGCGCCGGCGTCACCTGGACCCACCACAACCTGTTCGGCAACGGCGAGAAGCTCGACCTGGTGGCGCTGATCACCGGCCTCGGCGGCTCGTCGCAGAACGGGCTCGGCTACGACGTCTATGCCGACCTGCTGCGACCCTATTTCTTCCGCCGCGACCAATCGCTCGATCTCAGGATCGAGGGGCTGAAGCAGAACCTGCAGGCCTACGACCAGACCGCGCTGCTGGTCAGGGGGCTCGTCAACCGCAAGCTGTCCCGGCAATGGACGATCTCCGGCGGGCTCGGCGCCGAGCAGGAGCGCATCCTGCAACAGGGCATCGCCCGCAGCTACACGCTGGCCTTCATCCCCCTGGCCGCGAATTTCGACAACACCAACCTGCCCAACCCGCTCGACGATCCGACGCACGGCTTCAAGGTCTCGCTCGGCGCCACGCCGACCTACAGCTTCGGCGGCACGAACAATACCGGCCAGGGTGCGAGCAACCAGGGCGGCAACAGCGTCTTCACCATCCTGCAGGCCACCGCCTCGACCTATTTCGACCTGCACCGGATCGGCCTGACCAGGCCCGGCCGCAGCGTGGTGGCGGTGCGCGGCATCGTCGGCAGCGTGCAGGGCGCGACCACCTTCGCGCTGCCGCCCGACCAGCGCCTGTATGCCGGCGGCAGCGGCACGGTGCGCGGCTTCAAGTATCAGGGGATCGGTCCGCTGTTCGGCAACGGCGACCCGGTCGGCGGCACCTCGCTCGATGCCGGCACGATCGAGTTCCGCCAGCGCATCGGCAAGAGCTTCGGCTTCGCCGCCTTCGCCGATGCCGGCCAGGTCGGCACCACGAGCGCGCCGTTCCAGGGCACGCTGCGGATCGGCGCCGGCGTCGGCGCGCGCTACTACACGCCGATCGGGCCGATCCGGCTCGATGTCGCGGTGCCGCTGAACAAGCCGGCCGGCGGCGACAGTTTCGAACTCTATATCGGCCTCGGGGAAGCGTTCTGATGGACGACGTCAAGCGCCCGCGCCGGGCAAGGCGGATCGTCGCCTGGATCGCCGGCCTGCTGGTCGGGCTGCCGCTGGCGCTGCTCGCGCTGGTGCTGGCGGTGGTGCTGATCGGCGCCAATACCGGGCCCGGCCGCCGGCTGATCGAACAGCAGGCCGCGTCGCTGACCGGCGGCCTGGTGCGGCTGCAGGGGCTCGGCGGCCGTTTTCCCGACGCGCTGACCGCAGCGCACATCGACATCGACGACAGCAAGGGGGCGTGGCTGTCGATCGACAATCTGGTGCTGGACTGGTCGCCGCTGCGCCTGCTGGGCAGGACCGCGCATGTCGAACGCGCGCTGGCCGACCGGATCGTGGTCACCCGCCTGCCGGTGGCCGATCCCAACGCCCGGCCGTCGCCGCCCGCCCGGCCGGGCCAGAAGAGCACCCTGCATCTCTCGATCCTGATCGACCAGCTCAGGGTCGGACGGCTCGAGGTCGGCGCCGCGGTGGCCGGCAGCGCCGTCGCCACCAGCATCGACGGCCATGTGGCGCTCGCCGATCTGGCGCCGATCCTCGACGGCGCCGCGCTCGATACGCTGCCGGACACCGACTTGGCGCTGACCCTGGCGCGGCTGGACCATCCTGGCAGCGTGGCGCTCGCCGCCCGCGTCACGCCCGGGCGTCTTGGCCTGCACGCCACCATCGACGATCCGGCCGGCGGCTTCGTCGCCACCCTCGGCCACCTGCCGGAACTGGCGCCGCTGCATCTCAGGCTCGATCTCGACGGCCCACGGGCGGCGGAGACGCTGGCGCTGGCCGCGACCGCCGGGCCCCGCGCATCGGGTGACGCCGCATCGGGTGGCGGCGCGGGGCCGCTGACGCTGGCGGCGAACGGCATCGTCAATCTGCTGGACCCGCATTTCGACGTGAAGCTGGCGCTGCACGCGCCGGCGATGCAGCCGCTGCCGTCGGTGGCCTGGAACAAGGTGGCGCTGGACGCCCATCTGATCGGCACCCCGCAGGCGCCAGGCGGGCAGGGCAGCCTGGTCATCGACGCGCTCTCCGCATCGGGCGCCGGCATCAACAGCCTGACTGCGCGTTTCTCCGGCCAGCAGGCCAGCGGCCCCCTGCTGCTGCACGCCGTCGCCGACGGGATCAGGATCCCCGGTCCGGCGCCCACCATGCTGGCGGCCGCGCCGCTTTCGCTGGATGCCAGCTACGATCCGCACCAGCCCGCGCGCCCGCTCGATCTGGTGGTCTCGCACCCGCTCGCGCACATCGCCGGCCGCATCCTCACCGCAGCACCGCTGCATGGCCGGCTGGCGATCACGCTGCCCGACCTGGCGCCGCTCGCCGCCGCCGGCGGCACCCAGCTCGCCGGCCACGCCGCGCTGGATGCCGGGTTCGCGCTCGACGGACCGCGGGCCACGCTCACGCTCGATGGCCCGCTGGCGATCACCGGCGGCCAGCCGCAGGCGGCGGGCCTGATCGGCGCCGACGGCCATCTGTCGCTCTCTGCGGCCAAGGACGGCGCGGCGCTGATCCTGCGCAGCCTGAAGCTCGATGGCCAGGCGCTGCACCTGTCGGCGTCCGGCAGCGACGACCAGTCGGTGCTCGACGCCAAATTCGCGGTGGCGCTGCCGGCGCTCGAGCATGTGGCGCCGAGCCTGCGCGGCGCGCTGTCGCTCGACGGCCGCGCGTCCGGCCCGATCTCCGACCTCGCCGCCCATGTCGAGGCCACCGGCACCCCCGGCACCGCCACCATGCCGACCGGGCCGCTGCATCTGGTGGTCGACGCGCTGCATCTGCCCAGCGCGCCGCAGGGCAGCATCGACCTCTCCGGCACCGTCGATCGCGCGCCGCTGACGCTCAAGGCCCGTGCCGCCAGGCTGGCGGACGGCACCCTGCACCTGACGCTCGACGCGCTGGACTGGAAGAGCGCCACCGGCCGCGCCGACATGGCGCTGCCGGCCGGCGCGCATGTGCCGCTCGGCAGCCTGTCGCTGCGGATGGCCCGCCTGCGCGACCTGCAGCCGCTGATCGGCCAGCCGGCCTCCGGCAGCCTGCAGGCCGATATCAAAACCAGCCAGGCCGGCGGCGGGCCGCCCAGGGTCGCCATCGACCTGCATGCCGATGGCGGGGTCCGCGCCGGCAGCGTGCGGCGGCTGACGCTGGCCGGCACCGTGCTCGACCCGGTCGCCGATCCGAGCGTCGATCTCCGGCTCGATGCCAGCGGCCTCAGCGTCGGCGCGATCGGCGGACAGGCGCATGTCGTGGCCCGCGGCCCGCAGCGCGCGCTCGACGTCACCGCCCGGGCCGATCTGGTCAACGTCGCCGGCGGCCCGGCCACGCTCGACACCGCGCTCCGCCTGGACCTGCCGCACAGCCAGGTCGCGTTGTCGCGCCTGCTGGCCTCCGCTAAGGGCGAGACGATCCGGCTGCTGGCCCCGGCCAGGATCGCCTATGGCGCCACCAAATCGGTCGACCGGCTGCGCCTGAGCATCGCCGCACCGGGCGCCGCGGCGTCGACACTGGACCTTGCCGGCGCGATCATGCCGCGCCTGGACCTGAAGGCAACGCTCGCCAATCTCACCCCGGCGCTGGCCAGGCCGTTCGCGCCGACGCTCGATGCCACCGGCGTGATCGCCGCCGAGGCCCGGCTCACCGGCACCACGGCCCGGCCGGACGGCACCGTGCACCTGACCGCGAGCGGGCTGCGGCTGCGCACCGGCCCGGCCTCGTCGCTGCCGGCCGCCAGCCTGCTGGCCGACGCCACGCTGGCCGGCGGCGCCGCCCGGCTGCAGGCGCATCTCGAGGCCGGGCCGTCGGTGGCGCTGACGCTGGGCGGCACCGCGCCGCTCGCCGCCGACGGGCCGCTGGCGCTTCGCGCCGACGGCAGCGTCGATCTCAGGCTCGCCAACGCGGTGCTGGGCGCCCAGGGGCGTGAACTCGACGGCATGCTGGCGCTGGCGCTCAGCGCCACCGGCACCGCCGGCAATCCGTCGCTGCAGGGCACGCTGCGCCTGACCGGCGGCCAGTTCCAGGATTTCGCGCAAGGGGTGCGGCTGACCGCGATCGATTCGCTGATCCGCGCCTCCGGCAAGACCATCACCATCGACCATCTGACCGCGCATGCCGGCGACGGCACCATCCAGGTCAGCGGCACCGTGGGCGCGCTGGTGCCGGGCCTGCCGGTCGATCTGCGCATCGTCGCGGCCAAGGCGCGTCCGCTCTCCAGCGATCTGCTGACCGCGACCGTCGATGCCGATCTGCGCGCGCACGGGCTGGCCTCGAGCCGGCTCGACGTCGCCGGCGGCGTGACCATCGACGACGCCTCGATCAACATCCCCAACGCGCTGCCGCCCTCGGTGGCGCAGCTCACGGTGATCCGTCCCGGCGACAAGCCGCTGCCGCGCGGTGCGGCGCCGTCGCTGCTGATCGGACTCGACGTGGCGCTGGCCGCGCCGGGGCAGATCTTCGTGCGCGGCCACGGCCTCGATGCGGAGCTGGGCGGCAAGCTGCATGTCGGCGGCACGACGGCGGCGCCGGAGATCGGCGGCGGCTTCACGCTGCGGCACGGATTCTTCGACCTTGCCGGAATATCGCTGACCTTCACCAAGGGGCAGGTCGGGTTCAACGGTGCAGGCGTCGGGCACAAGATCGATCCGACGCTCGATTTCGTCGCCCAGAGCGTGGTGAACGGCACCGTGGCGCAGCTCAATGTCGGCGGCTACGCCAGCGCGCCGAAGATCTCGCTCAGCTCCACCCCGCCTCTGCCGCAGGACCAGGTGCTGGCGCTGATCCTGTTCGGCCAGGACATGAAGTCGCTGAGCCCGCTGCAGATCGCGCAGATCGCCACCGCGCTGGCCTCGCTCACCGGGTCTGGCGGCAGCGGGTTCGATCCGCTCGGCACGGTGCGCAAGTCGCTCGGCCTCGATCGCCTGTCGGTCGGCAGCGGCGGCAGCAACAACAGCGGCGCCAGCGTCGAGGCCGGCAAGTATGTGGCGCGCGGCGTGTATGTGGGCGCGAAGCAGGCGACCAGCGGCGGCGGCACCCAGGCGCAGGTGCAGATCGACCTCACCAAGCGGCTCAAGCTGCTGACCACCGTCGGCACCGGCGGCGCCACCACCGGTGTCATAACACCAGAGAACGATCCGGGCAGTTCCGTTGCATTAAAATATCAATTCCAATATTGAAACGACATCGTTCTCGTCCGGGTGGACAGCAAGTCAAATCGTGAAGCCTTATTTCCTTGCCGAGATGTTCCGGATAGCGCAGCTTACCGATATTCAAGGTTCGCCGAGCTTATTCATGTTTGCAGATGAAACACGGTTCTGACGTGCGCTGTAAACCGATCCCGGCGGACAGGTCCGCGCCGGGACCGTCCGCTGTTGCGCTGACGCGCGCGGGTTTTGCCGTCGCATCGGGTGACGCGGTCGATGACGGCGCCGGCATCGCTCCCGGTGCCGATCATCCGCTGGCGGCGGCGCTGGCGCCGCTGGCCCGCGTGCTGGCTAAAACCTTCGACCTGCCCTCGGTCACGATCGTGGCGCGCGCGCAGAACGGGCAGCGAATCGAGGTCGCCGACGGCGTGCGGACCGAGGGCGCCTGGCCCGATCTCGCCGCCGCCCTGGCGCCTGCGATGCGCCGTCATGGCGACCGTGTCCTGGTCGCGTCCGACCTGGCGATCGCGCCGATGCTGAGCGCGATCAGGCTGCGACTTGGCGGCCAGCCGGCACGCTTCCTCGCCGCGGCGCCGGTTCCGGGCCCGGGCGACGGGCGCGGCGTGGTGTGTGTCTGCGACGTGCGGCCGAGACGGCTCACCGCGTTGCAGAAAGCGCTGCTCGGCGACATCGTCGTCTCTGTGGGCCGGGCGCTCGATCTCCATGACGACGCCGAGGCGCTGCGCCAGACCGCCGCACTTAGCCCGCACATGATCTGGACCGCGAATGCCGACGGCCGGATCATCGACGTTGCCGAGCGGCTGCAGGTGCTGCTCGGCGTGCTGCCGCCCGGCACGCTGTGCGACAAGGTCGCCACCTTCGTGCATCCCGATGATGCCGAGGCGGTGCGCCAGCGCTGGACGCAGTCGCTCGGCTCCGGCGTCGCCCTCGACGTCGAATTCCGTATCCGGGTCGAGGACGGATCCTATCGCTGGTTCCACGCCTACGCGGTGGCGATGCGCGACGGCTCCGACGCCGTCACCGGCTGGCGCGGCTACGTCGAGGACGTGCATGCGCGCCGGCTCGACCAGATACGGGTGTCGCGGTTCGCCTACTACGACGTGCTCACCGGCCTCGGCAACCACGCGCATTTCCGGCTGATGCTCGAACAGCATCTGGCTGCCGTCGGGCGCGGTCGTCATTTTGCTCTGCTCAGACTGGAACTCTACGATTTCCGCGCCATGAGCGACACGCTCGGCCATGAGGTCGGCGACGGCTTGCTGGCGCAGGTGGCGATCAGGATCGGCGCCTGCATCCGCCAGACCGATCTGCTGGCGCACGAGGGCGGCGACGCGTTCTTCGTCATTCTCGGCGACGTCGCGCTGCCGGAGGAGGCGACCAGGCTCGCCGATCGCATCCTTCGCACCTTGTCGTCGCCGATCCAGATGGACGCATCGGCGCTGTCGGTCAGCGCCGCGATCGGCCTGACCATGTGCCCGGCCGACGGCACCAGCGCCGACACGTTGCTGCAGAACGTCGATCTCGCCCTGCTGCGCGCCAAACGCGCCGGTCGCGGCCGTTGCTGCCTGTTCTCGACCGAGACCGACGAACGTCTCAGGCTGCGTCAGGCGCTGATGGTCGACATGAGCGACGCGCTCGACCGCCGGCAATTCTCGCTGGTCTATCAACCGGTGATCGACATCAAGAGCGGCAGGGCGCGCGCCTTCGAGGCGCTGCTGCGCTGGAACCATCCGACCCGCGGCCTGGTCTCGCCGCTCGAATTCATCACCGAGGCCGAGCGCAACGGCCTGATCGTGCCGATCGGCCAGTGGGTGCTCGAGCAGGCCTGCCGTGATGCGATGTCGATGCCGGACGACATGCTGATCGCGGTCAACCTGTCGTCGGTGCAGGTCCGCCATCCGGGCCTGGTGCAGGCGGTGGCGGACGCGCTGTCGCGATCCGGCCTGCCGGCACGCCGCCTGATCCTGGAAATCACCGAATCGGTGCCGCTGCTCGACGATGCCGACAATGTGGAGGTGTTGAACGCGCTGCGCGGGCTCGGCGTGCAGATCGCGCTCGACGATTTCGGCACCGGCTATGCCTCGTTGTCCTATCTGCAGTGTTTTGCGTTCGACCTGATCAAGATCGAGCGCTCGTTCGTGACCCGGATGCTCGAAGGCCACGAATCGCGCATCATCGTGCGGGCGGTGATCCGTCTCTCCCAGGCGCTCGGCATCGCCTGCGTCGCCGAAGGGGTCGAGACCAAGGCGCAATACGAGTTCCTGCGCGACGAGGGCTGCGACGCGCTGCAGGGCTTCTATTTCAGCCGCCCGGTGATGCAGCCGATGATCGCCGCGACCCTGGCCCGGCTGCAGGACCGGCGCCAGTCGGAGAACTGGGCGCCGGAGCACCGCGAACTCGCCTGACCGCGATCAGGGCGACGGCGACAGCACATTGTTGCCGCGGTCGGTGTCCGGCAGCGCGTGATCCGGGTCGAGCTCGAGGCTGCGGACCGCGGCGACGGTATCGAGATGGACATGGGCGACATCGCCCTTCATCCAGCTCTCGACCGGCACCGTAAGCGTGCGGCGCGTGCCGTCGTTCATGGTGACGCGCAGCCGCGCCGGCATCACCAGCCAGCCCTTGTTGACAAGGGCGACATCGAGCCCGTGCGCCGGATCGTGGTCGGTGTAGGCGGCGCCGGCCAGGCCGAGATCGAGGGTCCAGTTGTGCTGGTACCAGCCGCGCCACCACCAGGACAGATCTTCGCCCGCCTCGCTGTCCATGAAGCGGAAGAAATCATCCGGGCTCGGATGTTTGTAGGCCCAGGCGGCGATGTAGCTGCGGAACGCCGGATCGAACCGGTCCGGCCCCAGAATCTGCTCGCGCAGCAGCACCAGGCCCAGCGCCGACTTGAAATAGGTAATCGGATGGCGATAGCGCTCCGTCACCTGGTCGGAGGGCGCCAGCAGGCTCGGCGCGTGCGGATCGCGCAGCCAGGCGATGATCTCGTCGGCCGGGTTGCCGCCGCCGGGCGCGTATTCAGGGTCGCGCTTGGGCGCGAACTCGCCGTGATTGAAATGGTCGGAGGCATACACGTCGATGAAGGTGTTGAAGCCCTCGTCGATGAAGGCGTTGCGCCGTTCGTTGGAGCCGACGATCATCGGGAACCAGCCATGGCCGAGTTCGTGGGTGGTGATCCAGAACAGCTCGCGGCCCTTGTCGTCGATGCCGTCGAACGCCATGCCGGGATATTCCATGCCGGCGCCGTGCCCTGCCAGGTTGACCGCGTTCGGCCAGGGGTAGAGGTACCAGCTTTGCGAGAAATACTCGATCGCGTGCTTGACGTATTCGGTCGAGCGTACCCAGTTCTGCGCCGCTTCCGCGGGATAGATCGACATCGCCAGCCGCGGCGCCGGCTTCATTCCGGGAGCAGGGCTGACCGGCGGCAGGTCGATCCTCGCCGCGTCCCAGGCGAACGCGGCCGAAGCGGCGAACGCCGCGTCGCGGGTGTTGTTCATCCTGAAATGCCAGGTCAGGGTGCCTGACCGCACCGGACGGGTCGCCGGGTCGTTGATCTCAGCCGGCGCGCGGATCATCACCGTCCGGTCGCTGCCAGCCGCCTGCGCCAGACGTTGGCGCTGCGTCGCGGTCAGCACCTGCTCGGGATTGAGCAGCGCGCCGGAGCCCTGGACGATGAAGTTCCACGGCACCGTCACGCTGTAATCGATGTCGCCGTATTCGAGATAGAATTCCTGGCCGAGATACGGCGCGGTGTCCCAGCCGCGCAGGTCGTCATAGACCGCCATGCGCGGGAACCATTGCCCCATCTCGTAGATGTCGCCGTTCCGGCTCGGCGTGACCGCGGTGCGCCCGCCCCAGGGGCCGGGCACGGTATGGTGCCAGACGATCCGCAGCTTGATCCGCCCGCCCTTCGGCGCCAGCACCGACGGCAGCGTGATCTGCATGCGGGTGTCGGAAACGCGCCAGGCGGCATCGACCATCTTGCCGTTGCGCTCGATCTGCACCGCCTCGATCACGCAGCCTTCGGTCGCCTCCGGAGCGAGATAGGCATCGGTGAAGCGGGCGCGGCTGTCGCGGCGGTAGATGTCCTGGTCGAGCTGCACCCAGAGTTCGTCGAGCGGATCGGGCGCGTTGTTGACGTAGTCCAGGATCTCCGAGCCGTGCAGCGTGTGGGTCGCGGTGTCGATCGACGCCTTGATGGTGGTGTCGACATGGTTCTGCCAGTAGGCGGGCCCGGGCCGGCCGCTGCCCGACCGGAACGCGTTGCCGCCGCCGGCATCGAACGGCGCGAAGATGACCGCCGGGTCGGGCGTGGCCACCGGCGCCGGCGGCGCGTCGGACGGATACGTCACCGCGCCGTGATGCGGCGGCGCGTCTGGCGGCGCTGCCCGCGACGACGAGGCGAGCAGGGCCACGGCAAGGGACAGGGGCGCCAGCAGCGGCGCGCGACGTTTCGCGATCATGCACTATCGTCGCGGCTGGTCCGGCTGTGCGCAAGATCGGCGGATGCGCCGCCGCCCGCCGTCAGATCCCGCAGCCGCTCGGCGACGCGCGCCACCACCCCGTCCCAGTCCCCCGGCCGCTGCTGGCGAATGATGCTGACCGACGGATACCAGGGGCTGTCGGTGCGGCCGGAGAACCAGCGCCAGCAATTATCGTAGCGATCCATCAGGATCGCCGGCACCCCGAGCCCGCCCGCCAGATGGATGATCGCGGTATCGACGCTCACCACCAGATCCAGCGCCGCCACCAGGCTCGCGGTGTCGTCCATGCTCATGCCGAGCTGCATCGGATCGGCCAGCCGCAGGCCCTCAGGCGGGTCGGCGAGCTGAGCGGCGTACGGACCGAGCTGGAGGCTGACCAGGGCGATGCCGGGCACCGCGGCGAGCGGCGCCAGCCGGGACAGCGCCATGCTGCGCCGGGCGTCGATCGCGTTGGCGGCGAGGTTCTCCGCCCGCGGCGCCCCGCCCCAGACCAGCCCCACCCGGAGCGCGCCGCCGGCGGACGGCAGCCGCTGCGCCATGGCGGCGACGCGCGCCGGGTCGGTCCGCAGGTACGGCACCGGCGCGCCCCAGGAATCGGGCCGCGAGGCGAACACGCGCGGCAGGCTGATGAACGGGCAGTGGTAGTCGCAGGTCAGCTCCACCATGTCGGTCGCCATGACGCCGGCGATGCCGTCGATGCGGGCCACGGTCTGCACCAGCGATGCCGGCACCCAGGCGATGACCCTGGCGCCGAGCCTGGCCAGCAGCGGCACGTAGCGCAGCATCATCAGCGTGTCGCCGATGCCCTCCTCGTGCGTCAGCAGCACGCTGCGCCCGGCGAGGTCGCTGTGCGGCGTCAGGGTCGGCAGCAGCCGGTCGAGCGGCAGCTCGGTATGGCCGGGCAGACGGAAGCGCCATTCATGCTCCTGCCAGCCTTGCACCAGACGGCCGGCCTTCAGCAGCGTGATCGAATGGTTCAGCCTGATCTGCGCGTCGGCCGGCCGCAGATGGATGGCGCGGCGATAGGCCGACAGCGCCTCCTCGAACGCGCCTTCCGCGGTCAGGGTGCAGCCGAGATTGGCCCAGGCCGGCGCGTTGTCCGGGTCCGCCGCCACCACCGCGCGGAACTGCGCCAGCGCCGCCTCGGTCCGTCCGAGCCCGACCAGGATGATGGCCCGCTGGTTCAGGGCCGGCATGAAGCCGGGCCGCAGCCGCAGGCTGCGCTCCACCGCCTGCAGCGCGTCGTCGAAGCGCTGCAGGTCGGTCAGGAACTGCGCCTGGGCGAGCCAGAGCTTCGGATCCTCCGGGGTCAGCGCCAGGCAGGCGCGGAAGGTCGGTTCGGCGCTGCGCACCTTGAACTGCCGCGCCAGCAGCGACACCAGATCGAGGCACGGATGCAGCGAATCGGGCCGCCGCGACGCGACCCCGCACAGCAGCGGCGCCGCGCGGTCGGCCTCGCCGCAGCCGGCCAGCGCCAGCCCGGCCAGCAGCATGGTCTCGATGTCGCCGTCGCGCAGATGCCCGACGATGGCGTCGCGGGCGGCGTCGAACCGTCCGGCCTGCAGCGCCTCGAAGGCGGCGCGCAGCGCGGTCGGCCGGTCGGCGCCCGCCATGCCGGCTGCCTGCCCTCAGCCGCCGAGCAGGCGGCGGACCGCGGCGGAAATCGTCGAGGGCAGATAGGGCTTGTTCACATGCACATCGAGCGGGTTGCCGCCGCCGCCCTGGTCCGGACGGCCGCTCATGAAGATCACCGGCAGCGACGGGCTGCGCTCCCGGGCCCTGGCCGCCAGCGCCCTGCCATCCATCGCCCCTGGCAGCTGGATGTCGGTCAGCATCACCGCGATCTCGTATTCACCGAGTGCCGCCAGCGCTTCCTGCGCGTCCGCCGCCTCGACGACCTCGTATCCATCGTCGCTCAGCACCTCGGAGAGCGTCATCCGGATCAGGAACTCGTCCTCGACAATCAGCAGCCGGGCTCCGGCCATGCCATTTCACCTGGTAGGGCTTGACCCCATCGGGGCATCGCGCGCGATAAGGCCCGAGGCCTTGCCATCCTGCAAGCCTCCCCGCGCGCGGCACGCGGCTCGGCGGGGTGCTTGGAACCGTGATACCGTGACGTCCGTGACCGCCGAGGGGGCCTGCCTGCATGATCGACCCGTTCGCCTGGATCGCCGGCTGGCTCCATGAGACCGTGCTGCTGCCGCTGCTCTGGCACGCCGGGCTGATGCAGTGGGAGGACACCGCCTTCATGTGGGCGCTGTTCGCGGTCTACGGCGTGCTGCAGGTGGCGATCAACTACGCGATCTGCGTCCCGGCAGAGCGGTTCGCGCCGCTGGTGCGGTGGCAGGGGCGGGGCGCGGTCGCCATGGACGTGTTCTACACCCTGATCGCCAGGATCGGCGTGTTCCCGCTGGTTACCTTCTTCGGCTTCTACAGGACCCAGACCGCGATCAATGGCTGGCTCACCGACCATGGCTACATCCCGCCGACGCTCGAGACCCTGGCGCCGGCGCTGCTCCACATGCCGGTCCTGACCTTCCTGATCTACGCGGTGATCCTGGATTTCGCCGATTACTGGCGCCACCGCTTCAGCCACAGTTTCGGCTGGTGGTACGGCCTGCACGCGCTGCACCACGCCCAGCGCCAGATGACCTTCTGGTCGGACGACCGCAACCATGTGCTCGACGACGTCATCACCTATGGCTGGTTCATCGCCGTCGGCCTGCTGATCGGGGTGCCGCCGATGCAGTTCCCGCTGCTGGTCCTGGCACTGCGCCTGGTTGAAAGCTTCAGCCATGCCAACACGCGGATCGGCTTCGGCTGGCTCGGCGAGCGGCTGCTGGTGTCGCCGCAGTTCCATCGTGCGCATCACGGGCTGGATGCCGCCGGCCGCAACAGCTGCAATTATGGCGGGGTGTTCCCCTGGTGGGACATGATGCTGGGCACCGCGGATTTCCGGCACGACGTGGTCGAGACCGGTGACCGGCGCGCGCCGGAGGCGCTGGCGACCGGGTCGTGGTGGCAGCAGCAGAAGGCCGGGCTGGCACTGTCCTGGCGGTTGCTGCTGCGCCACCGCCGCGCCCGCGCCGCACCCGGATAGGCGGGCACGGCGCGGCCGGTCAGCCGCCCTTAAGCCGCTTGTTGCAGACGCTGTAGTAGCCGCCGCCCTTCTGGATCCATTTCATGCCGCCATTGGCGCCGCTCGCCTTGTTGGCGTTGTACTGGTCCAGGCAGCTCTGCATCCGCGCCTTGCCGGGCGACAGGCTGGCATACTTGCTGTTCACGGTGCTCGGGAAGCTGGCATTGCCGACCGCCACCGGCGCGCTGGCCGCTGGCGCGGCCTTGCCGACCGAGGCGGACGCGGGCGCGGCAGGTGCGGCCGGTGCCACCGTCGCCGGCGCGGCGGTGGTTGCCGCGGTGTTCGCGGCGGCGCCGGCGGCCGGGGTGGCGGCGGTGGCGCCCGAGCTGCATTGTGCCGCGCGGAAGCTCTTCCAGGTCGCCCCGTTCAGCGTGCCGGCCTTCTTCGCCGCCTGATATTTCAGGCTGCATTCCTTCATCGTGTCCGCCTGCGCCACGGCGAGACCGCCGACCGACGGCGCCAGCATGATCGCCAGCGCCAGCAGTGCCGGCCGCATCATCGTCTGCCTGCCCATCATTTGCTCCCCAGGAATTTCTGCGCCAGGCCGGCGAAATCGAAGCCGCCGGTGCCGCCGGCCGGCGCCGAGGCGGCGGTGCCGTCGGGGGTCTGGCTGTCGACCGCATGCGGCAGCAGGTGCGCCAGCAGCTGGGTCGCCGCCCCGGCCGGCACGCCATGCTGGGTCGCGAAGCTCTCGATCTGGTCGGCCGGGAAGATCTTGGTCACCTCGTCGGCCGATATCGGCAGGTTGCTGCCGGAGCCGACCCAGGACTGCACCTTGTCGCCCAGCCCGGCCGCCTGCGCCTTGGCGATGATGCCCTGGACGCCGCCCGCGGACTGGAACGCCGAATTCAGCAGGCCGCCGCCGGCCGCCGATCCGGCGCCATCCTGGCCTCCCATCATGCCCTTGAGTGAGTTAAGCGCCCCTGACAGAAAATCGCTCATCGTGTCTCTCCCGGTAGAGCCTGTGCCCGCGCGTCATTGTTGCGCGGGCGGATTCACCACAGGAACCACTCGGCCCCCCTCGGAGTTCCGTGGCGATGCCACACCCCGAAACCTGGCTGCAGGTGCGACCGCAAGGGCTCTGGTGCGAACCGGGCGGCTTCTTCATCGACCCGGTCGATCCGGTGGCGCGCGCGGTGGTCACTCACGCCCATGCCGACCATGCCAGGCCCGGGCACGAGGCGGTGCTGGCCAGCGCCGAGACGCTGGCGATCATGCAGGTCAGGATGGGCGAGGGCCGCGCCGGGCGCAGCCAGCAGGCGCTGGCCCGCGGCGAGAGCGTCACGATGGGCGAGGTGCGGCTCTGGCTGCAGCCGGCCGGCCACGTGCTGGGCAGCATGCAGGTGGCGATGGAGTATCGCGGCAGCCGCGCCGTGGTGTCGGGCGACTACAAGCGGGTGGCCGATCCGACCTGCCTGCCGTTCGAGCCGATCCCGTGCGACGTGTTCGTCACCGAGGCGACCTTCGGGCTGCCGGTGTTCCGCCATCCCGACCCGGCCGGGGAGGTGCGCCGGCTGCTGGACAGCGTGGCGCTGTTTCCGACCCGCACCCATGTGATCGGCTGCTACGCGCTCGGCAAATGCCAGCGGCTGATCCGGCTGCTGCGCGACGCCGGCTGGGACGGGCCGCTCTATCTGCATGGCGCGCTGCTGCCGGTCTGCCACGCCTACGAGGCGCAGGGCGTGCCGCTCGGCGACCTGCGCCCGGCGACGCTGAAGGCGGGCGGCGCCAAGACCGACCTGGCCGGCGCGATCGTGCTGGCGCCGCCGTCGGCGATCGCCGATCGCTGGGCGCGGCGGCTGGCCGATCCGGTGGTCTGCCTGGCCTCCGGCTGGATGCGGGTGCGCCAGCGGGCCAAGGCGCGCGGCGTCGAGCTGCCGCTGGTGATCTCCGACCATGCGGACTGGGACGAGCTGTGCCTGACCATGCGCGATGTCGATGCGCCGGAGATCTGGGTCACCCATGGCCGCGAGGAGGCGCTGATCCACGCCGCCGAGGCGCAGGGCAGGATCGGCCGCCCGCTGCGCCTGATCGGCTACGGCGACGAGGAGGAGGGTGCGGCCGAGCCGGCGGCGGCGGCGGCCGGATGATCGCCTTCGCCGAGCTGCTGGAGCGGCTGACCCTCACCCCGGGGCGCCTGGCCAAGATCGCGCTGCTGCGGCGCTTCTTCGAGACCGAGCCGGACCCGGATCGCGGCATCGGGCTGGCGGCGCTGACCGGCGAACTCTCCTTCGCCACCGCCAAGCCGGCGCTGATCCGCACCCTCGCCGAGAGCCGCACCGACCCGGTGCTGTTCGGCTGGTCGTACGACTATGTCGGCGATCTCGCCGAGACCGTGGCGCTGATGTGGCCGGAACGCCGCGTCAACAGCCCGCCGCCGCTGCTGGCCGATGTGGTGGAAGCGCTGGCGTTGACGCCGAAGGCCGCGTTGCCGGCGCTGGTGGCGACCTGGCTGGATGCGTCGCCGGTGCCGGTCAGGCTCGCGATCCTCAAGCTCATCACCGGCGGGCTGCGGGTCGGCGCCTCGGTGCGTCTGGCCAAGATCGCGCTGGCGGAACTCGGACCGGACACGATCGCCGCCGACGACATCGAGGAAGTCTGGCACGGGCTGAGCCCGCCCTATACCGGGCTGTTCGCCTGGCTGGAGGGGCGCGGGCCACGGCCCGACCCCGCCGACGCGCCGGTGTTCCGGCCGCCGATGCTGGCGCATCCGCTGGAAACCGGCGACCTGGCGGCGCTCGCTTTCGCGGATTTCGCCGCCGAATGGAAATGGGACGGCATCCGCGTGCAGCTGGTCTCGACGCCTGGCGGCCGGCGGCTCTATTCGCGCGGCGCCGACGACATCTCCGCCGCCTTCCCGGAGATCGTCGAGCAGATGCAGTTCGACGCGGTGTTGGATGGCGAGCTGCTGGTGCTGCGCGACGGCCGGGTCGCGCCGTTCGCCGACCTGCAGCAGCGGCTGAACCGCAAGGCGCCGACCGCGAAGATGATGGCGGCGTTCCCGGTCCGGGTCAGGCTCTACGACATATTGTTCGAGCACGGCGAGGATCTGCGGCCGCTGCCGTTCACCGCGCGCCGGGCCAGGCTCGAGGCCTTCCTGGCGCGCGAGCGGCCGGCCGGCATGGACCTGTCGGAGATCATCGAGTCGCCCGATCTCGCAGCCCTGTCGCTGCTGCGCGACGGCGCCCGCGCCGCCTCGATCGAAGGCCTGATGCTCAAGCGCCGCGACAGCCCGTATCTCCCCGGCCGGCCGAAGGGGATGTGGTGGAAATGGAAGCGCGACCCGCTCAGCGTCGATGCGGTGCTGATGTATGCGCAGCGCGGCCACGGCAAGCGCAGCTCGTTCTATTCCGACTACACCTTCGGACTCTGGCGCCACACCGAGACCGGCGGCGAGGAGCTGGTGCCGGTCGGCAAGGCCTATTCCGGCTTCACCGACGCCGAGCTGGTCGTGCTCGACCGCTGGATACGCAACCATACCACCAAGCGGTTCGGGCCGGTGCGCGAGGTCGAGCATGATCCGCAGGTGGGCATCGTGCTGGAGATCGCCTTCGACGCCGCGCAGCGCTCGAGCCGCCACAAATCCGGCGTGGCGATGCGCTTTCCACGCGTCGGCCGTCTCAGGCTGGACAAGAAGCCGGAGGATGCCGACCGGCTGGAGACGCTGCTGGCGGGCATCGCATGAAGCGGCTTGAGGCTCGATGCGGTCGCGGCCGGCGCCGGAACCACGCGCCAGACCGTGATCCGATTGTTCGGCAACAAGGCCGGGCTGCTCGCCGCCTTGGTGGAGGCGTGGCCGCAGCCTGACGGTGCGTATCCTGCCTGCCCGCATTCCGGCCTGACAGGACACGGGCGAACCAGAACAGGCGAAAAAAGACCTGGCCAAACCAGAACGGGGAAAGGAAACAGCATGAACCGACAGCCATCGCCGACCTGCCGCATGGTGCGGCCGCAACCCGCCTTCACCGGCAAGCAGGGCCTCGACTACGCAGTCGGCATCGCCGCGGAATCGGTCGGCGCCCGCGGCATCCACATGCAGCTCATCACCATCCCGCCGGGCGCCCGCGCCCGCGCGCACAAGCATGTCGCGCACGAGACCGCGCTCTACGCGCTGAGCGGGGTGTCGGGCGTGTGGTACGGCGATGCGCTCGAGCATCATGCGCTGGTGCGGCCAGGCAGCTTCTTCTACATCCCCGCCGACGTCCCGCATCTGCCATACAACCCGAGCGACACCGAGCAGGTGGTGGTGGTGGCGTCGCGCACCGATCCGAACGAGCAGGAAAGCGTCGAGCTGCTGCCTGCGCTCGATGCCAGGCGACCGGCCGGCTTCGAGGCGGGCTGGCGGAGCTTCGCCGGGACCATCGTCAAGCCGCTGGTGCAGGCGTCCGGCGACGATAACGGTTTCTTCCTGGTGGAGACCCGCAAACCGCCGGGCAGCATGACTCCTGTGCACCGCCACGCGCACGAGAGCGAGACGGTCTATGTGCTGGACGGCGAATTGTCGGTGCAGACCGGGCACGGCCTGCGCCGGCTCGGCGCCGGCGATGCCGCCACGCTGCCGGTCGGCGGCACGCACCGTCTGGCGAACCTGTCGGATGCCGAGGTCTGCTACCTGCTGCTGGGCAGGAGCGGCAGCTTCGACCGGATGCTGCAGGCGCTGAGCGTGCCCGGCATGCTGGGCGCGTTCGGCCCGGCCGAACGCGAGGCCCTGGTCGAGGCCGCGCCGAGGCACGGCATAACCCTGCTGCCCGATGCCGCGCTGGATGCGCCGCACGCCGCCGCCCGGCTCGAAACCTCGGCGGCGCCGGAGCGGCTGGACCTGGTCGGCATCGATCTCGAGGTGCTCTCCGCTCCGCCCGACGCCGTCGGCCCGGTGCTGCTGCGGGCGACGTTCCCGCCGGGCGCGATGGTGCCGCTGCACAGCCACGCCGAGCCGGAGAGTTTCTACGTCCTGCAAGGCGTGCTCTCGATCTATCGGGCCGGCGACGGCGACGGCTGGACCGACGCCGCGCCCGGCGCGCTGGTGGTGGTGGACAGCCATGTCCGGCATGCGGTGCGCTGCGTCGGGCCGGCGCCGGCGGTCGTGCTGACCGTCACCGATCCGGGCCTGCTGACCTTCTTCCGCGCCGCCGCCAGGCCGCCCGGCACACCGCCCGGACCGCCGGACCAGCAGGAGATCGCCGCACTCATGCAGACCGGCAGGCGGATGGGCGGCTGGTTCGGCGGCCCGGAGGACGATGCGGCGATCGGCGGTCCGTCGTGAGCGCGCCCGCCAATCGGCGCGCCGGCGCCGCGATGCTGCTGGCCCTGTGTCTCGCCGGACCGGCCGACGCCGCCGGCGTGCTCCTGGTTGATGCGGCGCGCGGCAGCCAGACCGGCAACGGCTCGGCCGCCGCGCCGTTCGCCAGCATCGGCCAGTGCGTCGACGCCGCCGTCGCCGGGACGACCTGCCTGGTGCGCGGCGGCACCTACCCGGAAATGATCGTGCCGCCGCATGACGGCGTCACCATCGAGGGCGCGCCCGGCGAGACCGTGATCGTCACCACCGGCGACCGGCTGCGGAACTGGTCGGAATCGGGCGGCGGCGTCTATGCCGCGAGCGTGGTGCTGGCGCATGCCATCCCCGCCGCCCATCCCGGCCAGTTCTGGCCCGGCGATGCGCTCTATGTCGATGGCGGCGAGGTCGCAGAGGCGCAGTGGCCGGCACCGGCCGGCGACCGGCTGCAGCCGAACTGGGCGACGATCGCCAGCGTGCCGGTCGCCGACAACAAGGGCGCCGCCGCGACCATCACCGATCCGTCGGCGCCGGCCTTCTCCAGCCCGGGCAACAGCGCCACGATCCATATCTGGTCCGGCAGCGATCCCTACGCCGAATACGAGGGCGCGGTGCTGTCGGCGCCGGGCGGGCAGATCACCTACCTGCCGAACGGCGCCTTCGAGAGCAATTTCGCCCAGGCCGGCGGCCGCTACTACGTGACCGGGGCGGCGGAACTGCTGACCACCGACACCTGGTTCTACGACGCGCAGACGCACCTGCTGCACTGGAAGACGCCGCCGGGCGTCGATCCGAACCGGAGCGACGTGCGCGTCAAGCAGCGACCCGCCACGGTCGATCTGTCGGGACGGTCGGGCATCACGCTGCGCAACCTCACCTTGTTCGGCGGCGGCGTGGTGATGGACAAGAACAGCCAGGGCAACGTGCTCGATGCGATCGACGCGCGCTATCTGAGCGACACGCTGCGCCCGCACACGCTGTCGCCCTCGGACAATGTCGATCTGTTCGATTTCGGCATCCTGCTCGACGGCACCGGCAACGTCCTGCGGAACAGCCGCATCGCCCACAGCAGCCAGAACGGCGTCACCCTGCACGGCACCGACAACCGGGTCAGCAACGTGCTGGTCCACGACACCGACACGTTCGGCGACGGCGCGGCCGGCATCCTGATCGGCGACTACGCGGCCGACGTGGTCCGTCCGGTGGTGGAATGGTCCACGCTCTATCGCTCCGGCGGCAGCGACATCGCCATCTCCACCAATTCGCGTCCCGGCAAGACCCAGGGATCGCCGCCGCCGCCGCCGCCCTACAGCGTCACCGGCATGGAGATCGCCCACAACGCGCTCTCCAGCGCGCTGTGGCTGCATACCGATGGCGGCGCGCTGTATGCCTGCTGCCGCAACGTCACCACCGGCACACGCATCCACGACAACTGGATCCATGCCGACATCGCGCCGGCGATGACCGACACCCCGGCCGGGCAGAGCAAGCTTTCCCCCTATGCCGGCCTGTACTACGACAACGGCATCGGCGGCGTGACGATGAGCCGGAACGTGGTCTGGAACAGCTTCCCGGACATCTTCATCCACGGCAACGGCACCGCCGACCAGCCGACCCTGGACGTCACGGTGTCCCGCAACAGCACCCCGGACCTGGGCAGCAGCTGCAATGTGCAGCTCAGCAACATCGTCACGGCCGACGCCGTGGGGGTCGCGCAGAACCGTGTCCTGTTCAGCCCCTATCTCAACAACACGGCGCAGGACGGTATCGCGCTGGGCGCCAACGGCCCGTCCGAGCCCGGCGCCGGCGAGGACCGGGAGCCGGGCTGCGGCTTTTCCGGCTGCACGATCGGCGGCCGGCCGCCGACCGACCTGCCGCGTCCCGGGCTGCTCTCGCCGCTGCCGCCGGTCTGCACCAAGCCGGCGCCGGTCGCGGCGGCCGACGCGGCGCGCTGAGTGCGGCGCATCGCACGCCTTGCCTGGCGGGCCGCCGTCGCCGCCATGTGCGTCGTGGCGGCCGGCGCAGCGCGGGCGCAGCCGGTGCCGTTCCGGCCGTTCGACCAGGCGCCCTACACCCACCCGCAGCTTCTGGTCACGCTGCCGTCCGGGCGGCGGCTGAACCTGTACTGCACCGGGCATGGCCGTCCGGTGGTGATCCTGGATTATGGCCTGGGCGGCCCGCATACCAGCTGGGCACTGGTGCAGCCGGCATTGTCGCGCCTGACCGAGACCTGCTCCTACGATCGCGCCGGGCAGGGCTTCTCCGATCCTGGACCGCTGCCGCGCGACAGTGCCGCGCTGGTCGACGATCTGCACGATCTGCTGCGCGCCGCCGGGATCGGGCCGCCGTGGATTTTCGTCGGCCATTCGCTGGCCGGTCTCGACGGGGTGCTGTTCGCGGACAGATACCTGGAGCAGCTGGCCGGCATGGTGCTGGTCGATCCGTCCTTCGCGCATCAGCGCGCGCAGATCGACGCCATCCCGGGCATGGCGGAAACCATGGCGCGACGGCCCCGGCCGCCCAACGTCAGCGCCTGCGAGACCGCGGCTCGCCTGCACAGGCTGCCGACCGACCCCCGGCTGGTCGCGCTGTGCCTTGACCACGACCCGCATTATTCCGCGGCGCTGACCCGGGCGAACGATGCCTTCGCGCTCAATCCCGCCTCCTGGCGTTCGGTCCGGTCCGAGATCGATTCGTTCGGCGGGCTGCCGAATGCGCGCACCCGCGACGTCGATTCCGAGGAACTCGATGCCGCGCGGCGCGATTTCGGGGCGCTCGACCTGGTGGTGCTCACCGCCGGCGCCAAGCCGCCGCCGCCGGGATTGACGCCGGCCCAGGCGGCAGCGGCGACCCGGCTGTGGATCGCCGGACACGACGCGATCGCCGCCCGCTCCACGCGCGGACGCAACAGGATCGTCCCCGGCAGCGGCCACTACATCCAGATCGACAGGCCGGAGGCGGTGATCGAGGCGGTCCGGTCGGTGCTGACCGACGCCCGCCGGCACTGAGCCGGCGCGCCCCAGGGCGGGGCCGGAATCGCGGGAATGCTATTCCGGCTCCGGCACCTGGCCGAGTGCCGCCAGATAGTCCGGCTCGGCGAATTCCTCGGCATCGTCGTCATGCGTCACCCGCACGATCCGTGCGCCCAGGATCGAGCCCGCCGCCAGCGCGCGTTCGGCGCGGCGCATGCCGTCATCGAGCGTCGGGCAGGTGAGCGGCGGCCCGGCCTTCAGGGCGCCGCGCGCGCCGGCGATGTAGGGCTGGTAGATGATCCGCGAGGTCGAGCCCATCAGTGCAGCACCCCGCGCACCGGGGCCAGCGGCTCCGGCGCCGGTGCGCCGATCCCCTGCAGCAGGTCGATCTCGATCGTGCGGGTGATGGCGCGCATCGGCACCGCGTGCGGGCTGTCCTGGAACGGGTTCTCCAGGTCGGCGCCGATCTCGTCCAGCGCCACGAACAGGAAGCCGACCAGGGTCGAGCCGAACGGGGTGATCCAGCCCAGTTCCTGCACCATCGACAAGGGCAGCACCAGGCAGAACACCCTGACCAGCAGCCGCGGCAGCAGCGAGAACTGGATCGCCAGCGGCGTGTTGCGGATCCGCTCGAGCCCGCCCTGGCCGTTGGC
>CAZZZA010000026.1:0-27207 GCA_964658455.1 uncultured Lichenihabitans sp. | reverse complement strand
TGCGGGTGGCGCCGTCGAGCGGGGCGAAGAAGCTGGGCCAGCCGCTGCCGCTCTCGTACTTGGTGTCGGAGCTGAACAACGCGGTGTCGCAGACCACGCAATGGAACAGCCCGTCGCGCTTCTCGAAATTGAGCGGGCTGGTGCCGGCACGCTCGGTGCCGTGTTCGCGCAGCACATGGTATTGCTGCGGGGTCAGCCTGGCGCGGAGCGTCGCGTCGTCGAAGCGGCGGGTGGCGTCCTGGTCGCTCATCATGGTTCTCCCTGGTTGGACTAGCAGATTGGCGCGCCGCCTGGCCGCCGCAACCCGGACCCCGCCCGGGCGCTGTGCTCTGCACCAGCAACGGGAGACCCGCGATGAGTGGCGAGAAGAAGACCGGCGACGGCCCGGAGACCGAGGAAGACAAGCGCGACGAGGCGATCGAGGAGACCTTCCCGGCCAGCGATCCGCCGGCGGTCGGCGGCAGCACCGGGCCGAACGACTAGCCGGGCCCGGCTGTTCGCAGCCGGCCGGTTCGGTGGCACACTCGCAGGCTCCAAGGAGAATGCGATGCCCAGCACCGAACCATCGACCGGAGCCAGCCAGCCGCCGGAGCGCCAGGCCAGACGCCCGGTGATGCTGGTGATCCTGGACGGGTTCGGCTGGCGCGAGGAGCGCAGCGAGAACGCGGTGGCCCAGGCGCGTACTCCGAACTTCGACCGGCTCTGGGCGCTGGGACCGCGGGCGCTGCTCCGCACCTGCGGCCGCGATGTCGGGCTGCCCGACGGCCAGATGGGCAACTCGGAGGTCGGGCACCTCAATATCGGCGCCGGCCGGGTGGTGATGCAGGATCTGCCGCGCATCCACGCCGCGATCGAGGACGGCTCGCTGGCGCAGGCCCCGGCCCTGCAGGCGCTGATCGCGTCGCTGCGCCAGAGCGGCGGCACCGCGCATCTGATGGGGCTGGTGTCGGATGGCGGCGTGCACGCGCATCTGGCCCATGCGGTGGCGCTGGCCGGCATCCTGGCCGGCGCGGCGATCCCGGTCGCCTTCCACATCTTCACCGACGGGCGCGACACCCCGCCGCAATCGGCGCGCGGCTACGTGGCGTCGCTGACCGCTGCGCTGCCGGCCCCGGTCCGCGTCGCCACGCTGTCCGGCCGCTACTACGCGATGGACCGCGACCGGCGCTGGGACCGGGTCGCCAGGGCGCACGACGCGATCGTGCAGGGACGCGGCGAACACGGCACCGACCCGGACCGGACGCTGGCGCAGGCCTACGCGCAGGGCACCACCGACGAGTTCGTGCCGCCGACCGTATTCGGCGACTATGCCGGCATGCGGGACGGCGACGGTATCGTCTCGTTCAATTTCCGCGCCGACCGGATCCGCGAACTGCTGAACGCGATCCTGGACACCGATTTCGACGGCTTTGCCCGCCCGCCCGCGCCCCGGCTCGCCGGCGTGGTGGCGATGACCCGCTACAGCGACGACCTGGCCGACCGGCTCTCGGTGCTGTTCGCGCCGCAGAGCCTGGACGATCTGCTGGGCGAGGTGGTGTCGCGCGCCGGACGGCGGCAGCTGCGCATGGCGGAGACCGAGAAATTCCCGCACGTGACCTACTTCCTCAATGGCGGGCGCGAGACGCTGCTGCCGGGCGAGGACCGGATCATGGTGCCGTCGCCCAAGGTCGCGACCTACGATCTGCGGCCGGAAATGTCGGCGCCGGAACTGACCGACAAGGCGGTGGCGGCGATCGCCACCGGCACCTACGACCTGATCGTGCTGAATTTCGCCAACCCGGACATGGTGGGCCATACCGGCGACCTGGCGGCGGCGATCAAGGCGGTGGAGGCGGTCGATACCGGGCTCGGCCGGATCGCCGAGGCGATCGCGGCGCAGCACGGCGTGCTGCTGGCGACCGCCGACCACGGCAATTGCGAACTGATGCGCGACCCGGATACCGGCGCGCCGCATACCGCGCACACGCTGAACCAGGTGCCGCTGGTGCTGGCCGGGCTGCCGGAGCAGCGCCTGGCCGATGGCCGCCTCGCCGATATCGCGCCGACCCTGCTGGCGCTGATGGGGCTGGAGCAGCCGGCGGCGATGACCGGGCGTTCGCTGCTCGGCGGCTAGCAGCCCGGCGCGGCCGCCGGTGGCGCGCGTGCCAGGGACCGCCGCCGGGCGGCTCGCGCTCCTGACCTGCATCCCGCTGGTGCTGGCCGCCGCGTCGCCCGCCCGCCATCACCCGCCATCCGGCCCGGTGCGGCTGCAGCAGCAGCGCGCGCAGGCGCTGGCGCGCAGCCAGGCGGCGCGCGCGCTGGCGCTGCGCACCGGGGCGCTGCGCGACGCCGCCCGGCAGCAGGCCGCCCTCGCCGCGCAACGGGCGATGGCGCTGTCGCAGCAGACCGTGCAGGCGGCGTCGCGCGTGCAGCAGACCGAACGCGCCGCCGACGCCGCCGCCGACCGCACCGCCGATCTGGCGCGCCAGCGTGCCGAAGCCGAAGCGTCGCTCGCCGCCGACGCCAGGGCGCTGGCGCCGCTGCTGCCGATCGTGGAGCGGCTGTCGCTCTACCCGTCCGAGACCCTGCTGGCGGCGCCGTTCGACCCCGCGGATTCGCTGACCGGGCTGGCGGTGTTGCGCGGGCTCGGCCGGACCCTGGAGCAGCGCGCCGAGCAGGTCAGGCAGACACAGGCGCGGCTGGCGGCACTCGGCAGCCGGCTCGACGCCGAACAGGCGCGGCTGGACGCCCTGCAGCGCGACCAGGCGGCGCAGCAGGCCGCGCTGCAGTCGCGCACCGCCCTGGCCAGGGCAGCGCAGCGCGCCTCGGCCAGACAGGCCGACCAGGCGGCGCAGCTGGCCGCCGACGCCGCCGCCAGGGCGGCGACGCTCGACGATGCGGTGGCGCAGATCGCGCGCGCCGAGAAGGCGGCGCAGGCCCGCTTCGAGCAGGAGGCGGCGGCCGCCGAACAGGCGCAGCATCCCGAAGCGGCGCGCCAGGCCAGGGCGGGCGCGGCGCGGCTGGAGATACCGGCCGGGCCCGGGCTGCAGGGCGACGCGCCGGGCGGCGCCCCGGTCGCCGGGCGCATGGTGCAGAGGTTCGGCGACCGGACCGATGCCGGCCCGGCGACCGGGGTGCGCTACGCGCCGCCGTCGCTGGCCACCGTGACCGCGCCCTGCGCCGGACGGATCGATTTCGCCGGCCCGTTCCGCTCCTACGGGCAGATGCTGATCCTGGATTGCGGGCGCGACGACCGGTTCGTGCTGGCCGGGCTGGGCGGGATCGACGTGCAGATCGGCCAGAGCGTGGCGCGCGGCGGCCCGCTCGGCCGCATGCCGGCCTGGAGCGGCGGGCAGGACCGTCCGGGCCTGTATGTGCAGTTGCGACACGGCGAACGGACGATCGACCCGGGACGGTTTTTGCAAGGTCGATGATCGGTGTAATGTGGCGTTAAGGCGCCGGTAGCGATGCGTCCCCCATGATGGGGGCTCGATGCACGGGTCGCGTGCCCTGGAGACGAACCCGGATGAAATTGCGATATGGCCTGCTGATCGGCACCAGTTTCCTGATCGGCGCCGTCGCAGGCCCGGAGATCGGCCGCATCGCCAGCACGCATGGCGGGTTCGGCAGGGCGCTGGCGCAGGACGTGGCGCAGAAGACCGACTCCCAGCCCGACGGCCAGGGCGGCAACCAGGCCGGGAGCCAGGCGGGAAGCCACGCCGAGACCTACCGTCTGCTGACCCTGTTCGGCGACGTGTTCGAGCAGGTGCGCGCCGGCTACGTCACGCCGGTGACCGATCGCGACCTGATCAACAACGCGCTGAACGGCATGCTGACCGGGCTCGATCCGCACAGCTCCTACATGACCGCCAAGCAGTTCGCCGACATGCAGGTGCAGACCACCGGCCAGTTCGGCGGCCTCGGGCTGGAGGTCACCTCCGATGCCGGGCTGATCAAGGTGATGACGCCGATGGACGGCACGCCGGCCTTCCGCGCCGGCATGAAGACCGGCGACTACATCATTGGCATCAACGGCAAGAGCCTGGACGGTATCGATCTGAACGACGCCGTGGACCGCATGCGCGGCGCGCCGGCGACCAAGATCACGCTGTCGGTCAAGCGCCAGGGCAAGGACAAGCCGTTCGACGTCACCATGACCCGCGAGATCATCCACATCCAGGTGATCCGCTCCGCGCTCTACGGCAAGACCGGCTACATTCGCATCGCCTCGTTCGACGAGGATACCGAGAGCGGGCTGCGCGACGCCTTCGCCAAGCTGACCAAGCAGGCCGGGGGCAAGCTGGACGGGCTGGTGCTCGATCTGCGCAACGATCCGGGCGGCCTGCTCGACCAGGCGGTGGCGGTCTGCGACGATTTCATCACCTCCGGCGAGGTGGTATCGACCCGGGCGCGCCATCCGCAGGACAGCCAGCGCATGAACGCGCACGGCACCGACATCACCAACGGCCTGCCGCTGCTGGTGCTGATCAACGAGGGCTCGGCCTCGGCCAGCGAGATCGTCGCCGGCGCGCTGCAGGACCACAGGCGCTCGATCACGCTGGGCGTGCGCTCGTTCGGCAAGGGCTCGGTGCAGACGCTGATCCCGCTTTCCGGCGACAACGGCGCGATCAGGCTGACCACGGCGCGCTACTACACCCCGTCCGGCCGCTCGATCCAGGGCCTGGGCATCGCGCCCGACATCAAGGTGCGCGAGACCCGCGAGGACGACAGCAAGTTCATGCTGCGCGAGGGCGACCTCAACCACATCATCAAGAACGAGGGCGGCACCCAGGGTGCGGCGCAGCCGCGCACCGACCTGCCGGCGATCGCCAAGACCATCCCGGACGCGCCGCCGGCGAACTGGCCGGCCTTCGACACCACCAAGCCGGCCACCGACTTCCAGCTGCAGCAGGGCCTGAAGGTGGTGGCGGCGATGGCCGGCCAGCCGCTGCCGGGCGATCCGCAGACCGCCCAGGCCAACGCCAGGCAGCCCAGCCCGCAGCCAGCCGGAAAGCCGGACGGCTCGCCCTGACATGCACCCGGCTGGCCGGGCGCTGATCGGCTTCTGGGCCGCAATCGCGATCCTGGCGGCCGGCAGCGGGCTCGTCCTGTCGCGGCTGGGCCCGCCGGGACCGGCGCCCGAATCGGCGCGGCCGCCGCCTCCGGCATCGCCGCCGAGGCCGCCCGCGCCCGCCCCCGCGATCGCCACCCGGTCCGGCCAGGATATCCCGCCGCCCGACCCGGCGCTGCTCGAGGCGGCGGCGGAGGATCCGGATCGCAGGCTGCCGATGATCGGCGCCGACGGGCGCACGCCGTCGCGGCTCTATGCCGCACGCGCCGGCCTGCCGGCGCATGGACCGCAGGTCGCGATCCTGCTGGAGGGGCTGGGACTGTCGGACGCGCTCGACCAGCAGGCGGTCGACACGCTGCCGGCCGCGATCTCGCTCGGCGTGTCGCCCTATGCCGAGGCGTTCCTGCGGCCCGGCACCGATCCGCTGCTCGACCAGGCGCGTCGCACCGGCCACGAGACCTGGCTGTGCCTGCCGATGGAACCGGCCGGCAGCCCGTTCAACAGCGAGGGTCCGCGGGCGCTCAGCCTGGCGATCGACCTCGACCAGGACCGCAAGGCGCTGGGTTGGGCGCTGTCGCGGTTCCAGGGCTATGTCGGGGTGACCAACGCGCTGGGCGGCCTGCGCGGCGATCGGTTCGCCGGCTCGAGCGCGTTCTCGATGGTGGCCGACCAGCTCGACCGGCGCGGCCTGCTGTATCTCGATGCCGGCATCGCGCCGCATGACGGCCAGGCGGTCGAGCCGCGCGACACCCGCCACGCCGACCTCACCATCGACGAGCAGGCCGACGACACCGATCTCGCGGCCCGCCTGACCCGGCTGGAGCAGATCGCCCAGGCCCAGGGCAGCGCGCTCGGCGTCGCCGGACCGCTGCGGCCGGTGACGATCGAGCGGCTGCGGGCCTGGAGCCGGGGCCTGGGCGCGCGCGGCATCGCCCTGGTGCCGGTCAGCGCGCTGCCCCCCGCCCGCCCGCCGCCGCCTGCCCTGGCCGCCCCGGCCGCCCCGAACCCGCCAGCGCCGACGGCGCCGTTGCCCGCCGCCGACCAGGAGAGCCATCGATGACCACTGCTTACGCCCACCTGCCCTACCGTCCGAACGTGGGCGCCGCCCTGTTCGATCGGCGCGGGTTCGTGCTGGCGGCGCGTCGGGCCGACCTGCCGAACGCCGAGGGCGCGCCCGGGGTGTGGCAGTTGCCGCAGGGCGGAATCGATCCCGGCGAGGCGCCCGAGGACGCGGTGCTGCGCGAACTCCGCGAGGAGGTCGGCACCGACAATGCCGTCATCATCGGCGAGCATCCGGAATGGCTGAGCTACGACCTGCCGCCGCATCTGCTGGGCCGGGCGCTAGGCGGCAGGTATCGCGGGCAGCGGCAGCGCTGGTTCGCGCTGCGCTTCCTGGGCACCGATGCCGAGATCAGGCTGGATCTGGATCCGCATCCCGAGTTCGATGCCTGGAAATGGGTGCCGCTCGCCGCCCTGCCGACGCTGGAGGTGGGCTTCAAGCGCGACACCTACCGGACCCTGGCTGCCTCCTTCGCGCCGTTCGCGGTCCAGGCCTGAGGCGAACCGGCAGGAAACCTGCGGCCGGCCCTTAGACCTTCGTTAATCCCGCCACGCTAGGGTCGTCGGGCATAACGGCAGGACGGGTGACATGCTCGCGGTCTATGACTGTATCGCCGGGGCGCACGATCTGCGTGTGGTCGCGGTCGCACTATTGGCGGCGTTCGGATCGCATATCGCGATCGATCTCGTCCTGCATGCCAGGCAGCTCGCCGGGGCCGCCCGGCTGTCCTGGCTGCTCGTCACCACCATCACCACCAGTGCGACGGTCTGGACCACGCATTTCATCGGCATCATGGCGTTCCGGCCTGCCATGGCGATCGGCTACGACCTGAGGCTGGCGGTGGCGTCGTTCGTGGTCCCGTCGCTGATCGCCGGCTTCGGTTTCGCCGTGGCGCTGCACCGGGGCAGCCGCGCATACGCCGCTATCGGCGGCTGCCTAGTCGGGGTCGCGATCGCCGCGATGCATTATCTCGGCATGTCGGGCATGCACGTGCCCGTAACGCTGTCCTGGCCGCCGCTCAGCGTGGTCCTGTCGGTCACGGCAGGATGCGCGCTGTCATCGGCGGCGCTGTCGCTGGCGCTCTCGCACAGCCGGTGGCGGCATTGCGGCGGGGCCGCCCTGCTGGCCCTGTCGATCTGCCTGCTGCATTTCATCGGCATGTCCGCCATGACCGTGCACATGACGGCGGCCCATGCGCGACCGGCCGGCGCGATCTCGTCGCTCGGTCTGTGCACCGTTGTCGGCAGCGGTTGCCAGATCCTGCTGCTGACCAGCGCGGCGACCCTCAGCCTGTCGCGCAGAATGGCGCACGAGCGTGAGCTGGAACGCGCGAACCCGCGTGACCTGGCCGACATCGCGGTCGAGGGCCTGCTGGTCTGCCGGAACGACATGATCGTCTGGGCAAACGCCAGCTTCGTGACCATGACCGGCATCGCCGCCGACGCCCTGATCGGCCGCCCGACCAGAAGCCTGTTCGAGCCGGTGGGGGAGGAGCGGACGACGCCAGGCGATGCGGCGGATCGGCTCCTGATCGCTGCCGACGGCGAGCAGATCCCTGTCGAGATCGTCCGCCGCTCGATCGCCTATGCCGATAGGCCGCACGAGGTGCTGGCGATCCGCGATCTGCGCGAGCGCCGGCGGCTGGAGCAGGAAATGCGGTTCCTGACCTACACCGATCCGCTCACCGATGTCGCCAATCAACTGGCGTTCCGCGTCGAACTGGATCGCGGGCTGCGCGATCTCGAACGGCGCGAGGAGGTGTTCGCGGTCCTGGCCCTGGACCTGGACCGGTTCGACAACGTGAACGACGTGTATGGCCCAGCGATCGGCGACCTGCTGCTGAAGCAGGTGGCGAAGCGGTTGCGGAGCGCGCTCCGCGTCACCGACACCGTCGCCAGGCTGGGAAACGACCGGTTCGCCATCCTCGTCGCGGCGCCGATCACCTTCGAGGACACGGCAGTGATCGCCCGGCGCGTTCTCGAGATGATCCGCCAGCCTTACATGCTGGACGGCAAGATCGTGGTGATCGGCGCCTGCATCGGCGTGGTGATGGCGCCGCAGGACGGGCACGAATCGGCGACGCTGCTGCGTCACGCGGCGCTGGCGCTCAAGCAGGCGAAACGCGAGGGCCGCAACACGCTGCGATTCTTCGAGGCGGCGATGGATATCAAGATCCGCGCGCGCCGGTCGATGGAACTCGATCTGCAGCGCGCTTTGGCCGAGGACCAGATCAAGGTGTTCTACCAGCCGCTGTTCGACGTCGAGCGCCAGCAGGTGCACGGCTTCGAGGCGCTGGTGCGCTGGGCGAGCCCGGAGCGCGGCCTGGTGACGCCGGACGCGTTCATTCCGCTCGCCGAGGAAACCGGCCTGATCGTGCCGATCGGCGAGCGCGTCCTGGCCATCGCCACCAGGCAGGCGGCGGCGTGGGGCAACGGGGTGAGCGTCGCCGTCAACCTCTCGGCGGTGCAGTTCGTCTCGACCGACCTGGTCGAGACCGTCAGCGCCGCGCTGGCGGCATCGGGTCTGCCAGCACACCGGCTCGACCTGGAAATCACCGAGAGCGTCCTGCTGCAGGACGGCACCGACACGCTGAGCGCGCTGCACGCGCTGCGCGGCCTGGGGGTGCGGATCTCCGTCGACGATTTCGGCACCGGCTATTCGTCGTTGCGCTATCTGCGTTCGTTCCCGTTCGACAAGATCAAGATCGACCGCTCCTTCGTCGCCGAGATGCTCGACAACAAGCAGAGCGCCGCGATCATCCAGGCTGTCCTGGGTCTCGGCCAGCGGCTGGGCATCACCACCACCGCTGAAGGCGTGGAGACCATCGCGCAACGCGACTATCTCGAACAGGAAGGGTGCAACGTGCTGCAGGGCTACCTGATCGGCGGGCCGCAACCGGCCGAGGAGGCGGCCCGCTTCGTATGGCAAGCGGACGCGCCGGCGGTCGGGGCGCGTTGATCGCCGCCCGCACCCGGCCTCAGTGCCCGCCGCCGCCGCCGCGTTTGGCCACCACCGGTCGCAGGATGAAACAGAACGGCACCACCGCGAACGCGATCATCGAGAAGAACAGGAAGCAGTCGTTATAGGCCAGCACCGATGCCTGGCGCAGGAACTGCCGGTGCAGCATCGCAGTCGCGGTCGCATCGGCGGTCATCGGCGACTGGCCGGCCGCCCGCGCCGCCGCGCGCACGCTGTCGAGGTAGGCGTTGTATGGCTGATGGAACGGCGTCATGTTCTGCACCATGTGCGCCTCGCGGATTTGGGTGCGGTCGGTCACCAGCGAGGTGCTGGCCGAGATGCCGATCGCGCCCAGCACGTTGCGCGCCATGCTGAACAGCGCCGACGCGTCGCCGTTCAGCTCGCGCGGCAGCGTCGTGTAGGCGATGGTGCTGATCGGCACGAACAGGAAGGCCAGGGCGATGGTCTGGCTCATCCGGTAATAGACCAGATGCTTGAAGTCGATGTCCGGCACCAGGTACGACGAATAGACCAGCGAGCAGCCCATCACGAAGAACCCGGTGGCGACGATGTAGCGCGCCTGGAAATACTTCATCGCGATATTGATGAACGGGATCAGCAGGATGATCGCCAGCCCGCCCGGCGAGAGCACCAGGCCGGCCAGGGTCGCGGTGTAGCCGACCACCTGTTGCGAGAATTGCGGTATCAGCACCGCGCTCGCATACAGCACCATGCCGACCACGCTGATCAGCAGCGAGCCGATGGCGAAGTTCTTGTCCTTGAACACGCGTAGATCGACCGCCGGCCGCTTGGTGGTCAGCAGCCAGCAGATCGCGCCGACGATGCCGATCAGCGTCAGGATGCCCATGATGCGGATGAAGGGCGAGCCGAACCAGTCATCGTCCTCGCCGCGATCCATCATCACTTCGAGACAGCCCAGCCCGAGCGTGATCAGCCCGAGCCCGATCGCATCGACCGGCGCCTTGCGCTTGCGCGCCCACGGCGGATCCTCGACCAGCGCGCCGACCGCCAGCAGGGCGAAGATGCCGACCGGCACGTTGAGAAAGAACACCCAGCGCCACGAGGCGTTGTCGGTGATGTAGCCGCCGAGCGTCGGCCCGATCACCGGCGCCACCACGGTGGCGATCGCGGTGATGGCGAACGCGCCGCCGCGCTTGGCCGGCGGGAACGTGTCGAGGATGATCGATTGCTGGTTCGGCTGCAGCCCGCCGCCGAAGAAACCCTGCATCAGCCGGAAGATGATCAGCTCCGGCAGGTTGTCCGCGGTCCCGCACAGGAACGAGAACACCGTGAACATGCCGATGCAGATCATGAAATAGCGCTTGCGCCCCAGCACCCGGCCGAGCCAGCCCGACAGCGTCAGCACGATGCCGTTCGCGGCGAGATAGGAGGTCAGCGCCCAGCTCGCATCGTCGTAGGAGGTGGACAGGTTGCCGGCGATATGCGGCAGCGACACGTTGACGATGGTGGTGTCGAGCACCTCCATGAACGCCGCCAGCGTCACCACCACGGCGATCAGCCAGGGATTGCCCTTGGGCGACCAGTCAGCCTGCCCGCTCTTGGCGGCTCCGCTCATTCGACATTCACGGTCGGCTCGACCGAGGCGCCGATCGGCAGCGGCAGCAAAGGGTCGAGACCGTCATCGATGATGATCCGCACCGGCACGCGCTGCACGATCTTGACGAAGTTCCCGGTGGCGTTCTCCGCCGGGAAGGTTGAGAAGGCCGAGCCGGTGCCGCGCTGCACGCTGCCGACATGGCCGCTGAGCTTCAGGGCCGGGTAGGCATCGACGGTGATCGAGACCGGCTGGCCAGGACGCAGGCGGTTGATCTGGGTCTCCTTGAAATTGGCGGTGATCCAGAGATCGGGCTGCACCACCGCGAACAGCGCCTGGCCGTTCTGCACCAGCGCGCCGCGCTCGACATTGCGCTGGGCGATCCAGCCATCGTGCGGCGCCCGGATCACCGTCCATTCCAGGTTGAGCTTCGCGGTGGCGAGCTGCGCCTCCGCGCCGCCGAGTGCCGCGGCCTGCTGGGAAACCCTGGTCTGCTCCGAGCCGACCTGGGCCTCGATCGGGCTCGCCTGTTCGACCTGGCCCTCGGCCTGGGCGACCTGCGCCCGGGCCTGCTGCAGCGCCGCCGTCGAATAATCGACCTGCTGCTGGGTGGTGGCGGCGCGCTCGATGCTGTGCTGGCGGCGGTAGTCGGTCTCCGCCTTGAACTGCTGCGCCTGCGCCAGCGCCAGCTGCGCCTGCGCCTGCTTGAGCTGGCCGGGAAAGTTCTTCTGCGCCACCTGCACAGCGTATTTCGCGCCCGCGAGCTGGCCCTGCGCCTGGGTGAGCGAGGCCTGGGCGCGGTCGAGCGAGACCTGGTAGTCGCGCGGGTCGATCCTGGCCAGCACCTGGCCCTGGTGCACGAACTGGTTGTCGTTGACGTCGAGTTCGACGATGTAGCCGCCGACATGCGGCGCGATCGTCACCGTCCGGCCGGCGGTGTAGGCGTCGTCGGTGGTCACCAGGTTGCGGGTGGTGAACCAGTAGAAGACGCCGCCCACCACCAGCGCCACCACGAACAGCGCCAGGCCGATCTTGATGAACGGGCTCGATCTCTTCTGGTCGGGGGCCGCGCCCTTGTCCTGGTCCGCCTGCTGCGGACCCTTATCCTGGTCCGCCTGCTGCGGTGCAGCCTGGGACTGGTCCTGGCCGTCCTCCGACCGCTCTCGATCAGCCATCTTGTCTCCCAGCGTCGTCCGTCCGACCGCCGGACGAGCACACGGCTGACCGATCGGTTCGGTCAGACTGACATAACGCCCCCCTCCCCGGCAATGCCGGGTGCCAGGGCGACCACCTGCCGCGACGCATGGGCGCTATTCGACCGCCAGCGCCTGGGTCCTGACCAGCCGTGCATAGAGCCCGTCGCGGTCCATCAGCGTGGCGTGGTCGCCGCACTCGACCGCCTCGCCATCGGCGAGCGCCACCACCAGGTCGGCGGAGCGCACGGTGGAGAGGCGATGCGCCACCACGATGGTGGTGCGACCGTGGCGCAGCCGGGTCAGCGCCTCCTGCACCACGGCCTCGCTCTCGGTGTCGAGCGCGCTGGTCGCCTCGTCGAGCAGCAGCAGGCGCGGATCGCGCAGCAGCGCCCGGGCCAGGGCGATGCGCTGCCGCTGGCCGCCCGACAGACGCTGGCCGCCTGGTCCGACCCGGGTGGCGAATCCGTCCGGCAGTTCCTCGATGAACGCCTCCGCCGCCGCGGCGCGGGCGGCGGCGCGGACCGCGTCGTCGCCGGCATCGGCCCGGCCCATGCGGATGTTGTCGCCGACCGAGGTGTCGAACAGCAGCGTGTCCTGGCTGACATAGGCGATCGCGTCGCGCAGCGCGCCGAGCGCCAGCGCGCGCAGATCGACCCCGTCCAGCAGGATGCGGCCGGACGAGACGTCATGCAGGCGCGGGATCAGCGACAGCGCGGTGGACTTGCCGGCCCCGGACGGTCCGACCAGCGCCACCGTCAGGCCGGGCTCGGCGACGAAGCTGAGGTCGCGCAGCCCGGCGCGCCCGTCCGGATACTCGAAGGCGACATGCTCGAACACCAGACGCCCGCGACCCGGCGGCAGCGGCCTTGCGTCGGCGCGTTCGCGCACCCCGGCCGGCTCGTCGATCACGCTGAAGATGCGCTCGATCCCGGCCAGCCCCTCCTGCACCGCGGCGTTCAGCGAGCCCAGCGCGCGCAGCGGCCGCGAGGCCAGCAGCAGCGCGGCGACGAAGCCGGAGAAGCCGCCGAGCGTGGCGCCGCCCATGGCCGCGCGCCAGCCGGCGAAGCCGAGCACCGCCGCCACCGCCGAACCGCCCAGCACCTCGAGCACCGGATCGACCCCGGCGCGGCCGCGGGTGATGCGCAGCAGGCTGTGATGCAGCAGATCGAACGACCGGTTGGCCCGCGCGATCTCGGTCCGCTCCAGCCGGTAGACGCGCACGCTGCGCGCCTGCGCGAAGCTCTCGTTGAGCAGCGTCGCGGTCTCGCCGATCTGCTCCTGCATGCCGCCCGAGGCGCGGCGCACCCGCTTGCCGATGCGCTGGATCGGCAGTGCGGCGATCGGATACAGGAAGGCGGCGACCAGGCTCAGTTCCCAGTCCATGTAGATCATCGACACCACCAGCCCGACCACGGTGACGCTGTCGCCGAGCGCGTTGACCGCGCGGATCATCGCCTCGCGGATGGTCACCGCATCGGTGGTGAAGCGCGCGGCGAGCTGGGCCGGCGCCTCGCGCTCGATACGGGCGATGTCGGCCTCGATCAGGTGGCTGAACATGCGGCCCTGCAGACCGCGTATCACCACCAGCACCAGCCCCTGCACCGCCAGCGTCTGGCCGTATTGCGACGCGGCCTTGGCGGCGGTGATGATCACCACCAGCGCCGGCACCTGATACAGGATCCGCGAATCGTGGGCGGTGAACATGTCGATCGCCCGCTGGATCACCAGCGGATACGCCGCGTTCAGCGCCGCCATCAGGATGGTCAGCACCAGCACCGAGGTCAGGCGCGAGCGATGATGGCGGATATCGTCGCGCCAGAGGCGCGCCAGCAGCCCCCGGCTCGAGGCGAGGTTCCTGTCCTTGCGGTCCCGAGCCCGGTTCGTCGCCATATCCATCGCCGCGCTTTACCAGCGGCCACCCGCGACCACAAACAGCGGCCGGGCGGCGCGCCCGGCCGTCGGATCAGGGCCCGCCGCCCTGCTGGCGCAGGCGCGCCAGGCAGCCGGCGCGGTCGGCGACGCAGCCGCCCTGCATCCACCAGTCCCGGACCGCCGCCAGCGCCGCGCCGACCGCCGGACCGGGCGCGATCCCGGCCGCGACCGCATCGCGGCCCGCCAGCGGGAACACCGGGCGCGGCATCGATTGCAGCCGCTCGCGGAGCGCCGCGTCGCCGCCGCTAAGCCAGGTGCGGTCGATCAGCGTTGCCGCCGGTTCCGCCGCCAGCAGGCGGCGCAGCGCGTCGTCGGCGAGCGCCGGGTCTGGCACCGGCCCGGTGCGCAGCGCCCGCAGCCGCTCGGCTTCGGCGTTGGACAGTTTCAGGCGCCGGGCGACCGCCACGCCATCGCCGTCGATCAGCGCCGCCAGCCCGAGCACCGGGTCGGCCGGCGCGCCGGCGCGCTCCAGGGCGGCGAGCCGCTCCGGATCAGCGCCCGGCAGGATCACGCCCAGCACCCCCAGCGCCTGCATCAGCCGCACGGTCGCGGCCGGGCCCGGACCGGCCAGCACCCGTCGCAGTTCCGACCAGACACGCTCGGCCGACAACGGCGCCAGGCAGGACAGGCGCGAGGCGATCGCAGCACAGGCCGCCGGATCGGCGTCGCCCCGCGCGAAGCGGGCATGGAAGCGAAAGAAGCGCAGGATGCGCAGCCCGTCCTCCTCGATCCGGCGGCACGGATCGCCGACGAAGCGCACCCGCCCGGCCCGCAGGTCGTCATGGCCACCGAAGAAATCGTGCAGCGTGCCGTCGGCCGCGAGCGACATGGCGTTGATGGTGAAATCGCGCCTGGCGGCGTCCTGGCGCCAGTCCGCGGTCCAGGAGACACGCGCATGGCGCCCGTCGGTCTCGACATCCTGGCGCAGGGTGGTGATCTCGAACGGCCTGCCGTCGATCACCGCGGTCACGGTGCCATGCGCCAGACCGGTCGGCACCGCCCGGATCGCCGCATCGCGCAGCCGCGCCAGCACCGTCTGCGGCGGCTCCGGGGTGGCGAGGTCGATGTCGGCGGACGGGCGCCCCGCCAGCAGGTCGCGCACCACGCCGCCGACCAGCCTGGAGTCGGGCAGCGCCCGCCACAACGCCGAGAGCGCCGAACCGGTCTGCAGCGGTGCCGCCAGCGCCGGCAGCGTCATTCGGGATGGTCCGCGCACGCCTCCAGGACCGGACCGATCGGAAAGAAGCGGCTCTGGCTCCAGACGCCCAGGCAGCGCTCGCCGTTGCGGGTGCCCTCGACCGCCAGCGCCGCCAGCTCGTAATAGACCGCGCGCGCCACCCTGGCCTGGATCGGGTGCGCCCCGTCGCCGTTGCGCACGGTCAGATACGGGATCGCCGCGCAGTCGCCGCCGCCGCGTGCGCAGTCCCAATCCACCACCAGCGGGTGGTCGGGCCCGGCGCAGACGATCTCGTCGACATTGGTACGGAACGCCAGCACCTGGCCGCGCCCGGTGCCGCGCCATTCCAGCTCGACGGCGACGAACGGCACGTCCTCGACCTCGATCTCGCCCCGCTCGACCGGGGTCTCCAGCCGGTAGCGGCCGGCGGGATCGCGCCGCAGCACGCTGGCGAACAGGCAGACCATCGGCTTCCGCTTGATCGGCGTGCCCTGATACAGCCAGCTCCCGTCGCGCTGGATCAGGAACGGCAGCGCCCCGCAATCACGCTGCGCCGGTCTCGCGGGCGCAGGCGCCGGCGGCGCCTGGGTGGCGCTCGTCGGCTGCGCCTGACTTGAAGGTCTCGGCTGCGCCTGGCTGGGGATGCGTTCTTGCTCCACTGGGGCATATCCCTTCAGCCGGGCCGCCGGACGCGGCGGCGCGAAGCGGGGAAGTCCCGCTGGCGACGGACGCTGATCCGGGGTGACATGCTGTGTCATCCCTCCGATATAGGGAGCCCTACCGGTTTGATGAAACCCCCGGACATGGCAGATTGCCCCGGTCGAGAGCGAGGCAGGATGACGGTACCGGATGGACTGACGCAGGACGCGACCGGGACCGACCCGGTCGCCGAGGCGGACCTGCTGACCGCACGGCTGGCGCTGGTCAAGGACGGCATCGCCCAGGTGATCTTCGGCCAGGAACAGGCGGTGTCGGAGGTGCTGACGGCGATCCTGTCCGGCGGCCACGCGCTGCTCGTCGGCGCGCCCGGACTGGGCAAGACCCTGCTGGTCGAGACGCTGGGCACGGTGCTGGGGCTGCAATCCAGGCGCGTGCAGTTCACGCCCGACCTGATGCCGGCCGACATCACCGGCTCGGAGATCCTCGAGGAGGATCCCTCGGGGCGGCGCGGCTTCCGCTTCGTGCGCGGCCCGGTGTTCTGCCAGCTGCTGATGGCCGACGAGATCAACCGCGCCAGCCCGCGCACCCAGTCGGCACTGCTGCAGGCGATGCAGGAGCACAAGGTGGCGGTGGCCGGCCTCGACCAGGCGCTGCCGGCGCCGTTCCACGTGCTGGCGACGCAGAACCCGATCGAGCAGGAAGGCACCTACCCGCTGCCGGAGGCGCAGCTCGACCGGTTCACGCTGCAGATCGACCTCACCTATCCGGAACTGCAGGCCGAGCGGCGGATGCTGCTGGCCACCACCGGCGCGCCCGGTCCCGGCGCCGCGCCGGTGCTGGGCGAGGGCGAGCTGCTGGCGGCACAGGCGCTGGTGCGCCGGCTGCCGATCGGCGAGACGGTGGTCGACGCGATCCTGACCCTCGTCAGGGGCGCCAGACCGGAGACGACCACCGACGAGACGGTGCGGCGCGCGCTCGCCTGGGGTCCGGGGCCGCGCGCGGCGCAGGCGCTGATGCTGGCGACCCGCGCCAGGGCGCTGCTCGACGGGCGGCTGTCGCCCAGCCTCGACGATGTGGCGGCGCTGGCGCATCCGGTGCTGCGGCATCGCATGGCGCTGAGCTTCGCCGCCAGGGCGGAGGGCATGCAGACCGCGCAGGTGATCGACGGGCTGGTACGGCGTCTCGGGTGAGGGTCGGCGGCCGATCCACCGCCAGCCAGGGCGCCAGCCCAGGTGCCGGACGGGGCGCCGGATGGGGCGCCAGGCTGCGGGCGGCGACCCGCCTTGCCGGCGGCGGGCTTGCCGATCCGATCCACGACCCGGTCGCGCAGCGCAGCGCGGCGGAAGCGCTGGCGGCGCGTCTGCCGGCGCTGCTGGCCGACGCCGAACGGATCGCCGCCACCGTCGCCGGCGGCGTGCATGGCAGGCTGCGCGCCGGCAGCGGCGACAGTTTCTGGCAATACCGGCCGCTGACCCCGGGCGAATCCACCTCCAGGATCGACTGGCGGCAATCCGCGCGCGGCGCCAGGCTGTTCGTGCGCGAGACCGAGTGGGAGGCGGCACAGACCGTCTGCCTGTGGTGCGACCAGTCCGCCAGCATGCGCTGGCGCTCGGCGGCGTCGCTGCCGGAGAAGCGCGAGCGCGCGGCGCTGATCGTGCTGGCGCTGTCGATCCTGCTGCTGCGCGGCGGCGAGCATCTCGGGCTGCTCGACGACCGGTCCGGGCGCGAGCGCTTCGCCGGACGCCAGGCCGCCGAGCGTCTGGCGGCGCGGCTCTCGCAGCGCCTGGTCGCCGCCGATCCCGGCCCGACGGACCGGTCGCTGCCGGTCAATCCGGATCTGCCGCGTCACGCCAGGCTGGTGCTGATCGGCGACTTCCTCTCGCCGCTGGCCGAGACCAGCGCCATGCTGGCCGGCCTGGCGGCGATCCCGTTGACGCCGCTGCTGGTGCAGCTGCTCGACCCGGCGGAGCTGTCGCTGCCCTATGACGGCCGGGTCCGGTTCGAGGGGGTGGAGGGCGAGGCGCCGGAACTGGTCGCGCAGGCCGGCGACATCCGCGAGGGCTATGCGCGGGCGATCGCGGCGCACCGCTCCGGGCTCGCCGACCTCTGCGCCCGCGTCGGCGCCCGGCTGCTGTTCCACCGCACCGACGCGCGTCCGGAAACACTGCTGCTGGCGCTGCACCAGGCGATCGCGCCGCGCGCGCACGGTGCGATCGCTGGAGGCGGGGCCCTCGCCGGAGGCGGGAGATGATCTTCGCCGCGCCGTTCCTGCTGGCCGGGCTGGCGGTGCTGCCGCTGCTCTGGTGGCTGCTGCGGGCGCTGCCGCCGAGCCCGCGGGTGCAGGTCTTCCCGGCGATCCGGCTGCTCGCCGGCCTGACCGCCAGGATGCGCGACGCCAGGCGGGTGCCGCCCTGGCTGCTGGCGCTGCGCCTGCTGGCGGTGGCGTTGCTGGTGACCGGCCTGGCGCAGCCGGTCCTGGTCGGCCGGGCGCCGAAGGCCGCCGCGCAGGCGGGGCCGCTGCTGCTGGCGATCGATGACGGCTGGGCCGCGGCGCCGGACTGGGCGGCACGGCTCGGCGCCGCCGACGACGCGCTCGACCGCGCCGCGCGGGCCGGCCGGATGGTGATGCTGCTGCGCACCGCGCCGGATCGCACCGGCGCCGCCCCTGCCCTGTCGGCGCCGCTGCCGGCCGCCGACATCCGCGCCAGGCTGGAAGGCGCCGCGCCCCGCCCGTGGCCGGTGGACCGCGCCGCCGCCGCCCGCGCGGTCCGGCAGGTGGGCGCCCATGCCCAGGTGCTCTATCTCGCCGACGGGCTGGCGGCGGCCGGCGGCGAAGGGTTCGCGCAGGCGCTGCGGGCGGTGGGCCCGGTCACCGAACTGCGCGGCAGGGCGCCGGTCGCGGTTCCCGGCCGCCCGGTGGTGACGGCGGGCGGGCTGTCGGTGCCGCTGCTGGTGCTGCAAAGCCCGCTCGCGCGCAGCCTGGTGCTGCGCGGCGAGACCCAGGCGGGCAGCGTGCTGGCCAGGGCCGCGGTGGACGTGCCGCCGGGCGCCACCGGCGCCACCGCCAGCCTGGCGCTGCCGGCCGAGCTGCGCAACCAGCTCTCCCGGCTGACGATCGAACAGGTGGCCGGCGCCGGCGCGGTGCGGCTGCTCGACGAGGGCGATCGCCGCCGGCCGGTCGGGCTGCTGACCGAGGCCGGCGCCGACACGCCGCTGCTGGGCGCGCTGTTCTACCTGCGGCGCGCGTTGTCGCCGACCGCCGAGCTGCGCGAGGGCACGCTGGACGCGCTGCTCGGCCGCCAGCTCTCGGTGCTGGTGGCGCCGGACGGGACGCTGTCCAGCCGGAGCGCCCGCGACAAGGTCGCCGCCTGGGTGCGGCATGGCGGCATGCTGATCCGCTTCGCCGGTCCGCGTCTTGCGGCCGACACCATGAGCGGCCCCGGCGACGGTCCTGGCGATGCCCCCGGCGACGGTCCTGGGAGTAACCCCGGCCCGGATCCGCTGCTGCCGGCCACGCTGCTGGGTGGCGCGCGCCAGCTGGGCGGGGCGATGTCGTGGGGCCATCCGGAACATCCGGCGGCGTTCCCGGCCGGGTCGCCGTTCGCCGGGCTGGCGATCCCCGCCGAGGTGACGGTGTCGCGCCAGGTGCTGGCCGAGCCGTCCGCCGATCTCGGCGACAAGGTGTGGGGCAGGCTCGCCGACGGTACGCCGCTGGTGACGCATGCGCCGCTCGGCGACGGCCAGCTGGTGCTGTTCCACGTCACCAGCACCGCCGACTGGTCGAACCTGCCGCTCTCCGGCCTGTTCCCGCAGATGCTGCAGCGCCTGGTGCAGCGCGCCGCCGGTCTGAGCACGCCCGGCGACAAGACGCTGCTGGCGCCGGCCTCATGCCTGTCCGGCGACGGGCAGCTCGGACCGCCGCCGCCCGCGGCGCAGGCGCTGGAGTCGAACGCGTTCGGCGCCACCCCCGCCTCGGCCACGCATCCGGCCGGTCTCTACGGGCCGCTGGCCAGCCGGCGCTCGCTCAACATCGCCGACGCGCTGCCGCCGCTGCGGCCGGAGCCGGCGATCGGCGCGCTGCGCGATCTGGCCGGCGATGCCAGCGACCATCCGCTCGGCCCGTCGCTGCTGGCGGCGGCGCTGGCGCTGCTGGTGGCGGACCTGATCGCGACGCTGGCGCTGCGCGGGCTGATCCGGGTGCGAAGGCCAGGCGGCCCACGCCGGGCCGGGCTGGCGGCGCTGGCGCTGCTGCCGGCGCTCGCCGCCTGCCTGGCCGCCTGCCTCGCGCCGCACGCGGCGGCGGCCCAGGCCCAGACCCAGACCCAGGCCCAGCTGCCCGGTGGCGCGCTGGAAACCAGGCTCGCCTACGTCGTCACCGGCGATGCCGCCACCGACACGGTGTCGCGCGAGGGGCTGCAGGGCCTGTCGCGCTACGCCAATGCCCGGACCTCGGCCAGGCTCGGCGAGCCGGACGGGGTGGTGCCGGGGCGCGACGATCTCGCCTTCTATCCGCTGCTCTACTGGCCGGTGACGCCCGCCACCGTCACCGCGCCGCCGTCGCCGGCCTGGGTCGCGGCCCTGAACGGCTACATGAACCATGGCGGCATCCTGATGATCGACACCCAGGGCGCTCCCGTGCAGCAGGGCGGCCAGCAGGACGGCGCCGGGCAGGATGGCGGCTACGTGCCGGTGGTGCCGGGCACGCGTCAGGCGCTGCGGCTGGCCACCGGCGGGCTCGAGATCCCGGCCCTCGCCATCGCAGCACCCGGCCATGTGCTGAACCGCACCTTCTACCTGCTGCACGGCATGCCCGGTCGCTACGCCGGGGCGCCGGTCTGGGTCGCCGGCGCCGAGGATGCCGGCAATGACGGCGTCAGCCCGATGATCCTGGGCGCCAACGACTGGGCCGCCGCCTGGGCGGTCGATCCGTCGGGCCAGAACCCCTACGCCGCCATCCCCGGCGGCGAGGACCAGCGGGTCGCCGCCTACCGGTTCGGGGTGAACGCGGTGATCTACGCGCTGACCGGCAACTACAAGACCGACCAGGTGCACGTGCCGGCGCTGCTCAAGCGGCTGGGCCAGGATGGCGGCCGCGATCCGGGGGCGGCGACGGACCTGCCGCCATGAACCATCTCTCGATCGCCTTCGCGCCGCTGCTGCCTGCCTGGCTGCTCTGGACGCTGTCTGGCCTGTGCCTGGCGGCGACCTTGCTGGCGCTGCTGCGCCGTGCCGCCGGGGCGCTGTGGCGCGGCGCCGGTCTGGCGCTGCTGCTGGGCTGGCTGAGCGGGCCGGCGCTGCTGCGCCAGGACTGGCGCGCGCTGCCGCAGACGCTGCTGCTGCTGGTCGACCATACCGGCTCGATGCGGGTCGGGCAGCGCCAGGCGATCGCCGACGCGGCGGCGGAGCAGCTGCGACGGCAGGCCGCGTCGCTGCCCGGCATCGGCGTGCAGACCGTGCCGGTGGTCGAGGATACGCAGACCGGCGGCGGCACCCGGCTGGTCGGCGCGATCGAGCGCGCCGCGCCGCCTCGGTGCCGGCCTCCGAGGGCGGCGGCAGGATCGCGGCGATCATCGCCGTGACCGACGGGCAGGCGCACGACGTGCCCCCCGCCCCGGGTCCGGGCGTCGGCCAGGCGGCGCCGGCGGCGGCGTTCCCGGCCAACAACCCGGACACGCCGCTGCATGTGCTGATCCCGGCCGCCGGCGAGCAGACCGACCGTCGCCTGGTGGTGCTTCAGGCGCCGCCATTCGCCATCGTCGGCCAGAACGCGACGCTGCGGGTGCGGGTCGAGGATCTGGGCCCGCCGGGGGGCGGCGCCGGCGCCGCGCCGGCCACCGCGACGCTGACGCTGCGGCGCGACGGCGACCCGCCGCTGACGCGCACGGTGACGGTGGGCGCCCCGCAGGACATCACGGTGCCGGTGGCCCGGCCCGGCCCGATGCTGCTCTCGCTCACCGCCTCGACGCTGCCGGGCGAGGTCTCGACGCTGAACAACCAGCAGATCGTGCGGATCGACGGGGTCCGCGACCGGCTCAAGGTGCTGCTGGTGTCCGGCACGCCGAACCAGGGCGAGCGGGTCTGGCGCCGGCTGCTCAAGGCCGACCCGGCGGTCGACCTGGTGCATTTCACCATCCTGCGGCCGCCGGACAAGGACGATTCGACGCCGCTCAACGAGCTGGCGCTGATCGCGTTTCCGATCCGCGAGCTGTTCCTGGAGAAGATCGACCAGTTCGACCTGATCATCCTCGACGGGTTCGAGAATCGCGGCATCCTGCCGATGGCCTATCTGCGCAACATCGCCGATTTCGTGCGCGGCGGCGGCGGCCTGCTGGTGACGGCGGGACCGGAATTCATCGGCCCGGGCACCTTGCAGGACACCCCGCTCGGCGAGGTGCTGCCGGCGCGGGTACCGGAGCAGGGCGGGCTGATCGAGCAGCGCTATCAGCCGCTGCCGACGCCGCTCGGCCGCCGCCATCCGGTGACCGCCGGGCTGCCGCAGATGCCGCCGCCCCCCGGCGCGACGCCCAATGCGCCCCAGGGGGCCGACAAGGGGTGGGGCGACTGGTATCGGGCGCTGGCCGCCGATCCGGCCCGGCTCGATCCGGCGGCGCAGGTGCTGCTCGACGGGCCGAACGGCAGCCCGCTGCTGGTGCTGGACCGGGTCGGCGACGGGCGGGTGGCGATGCTGCTGTCGGACCAGCTTTGGCTCTGGTCGCGCGCCGAGGATGGCGGCGGCCCGCAGGCGGAACTGCTGCGCCGGCTGGCGCACTGGCTGATGAAGGAGCCCGACCTCGAGGAGGAGCGCCTGAACGCCACCATCGCCGACGACACGCTGACGGTGACGCGCCATTCCGTCGCCGGCAAACTGCAATCGGTGGCCACGGTGACGGCGCCGGACGGCCGCACCAGCACCCTGCCACTGGCCACGCGCGCCGATGGCAGCCAGTCCGCCGCCATGCCGGCCAGCGCGCCCGGCATCTGGCAGGCCAGCGTCGGCGGCGCACACGCGTTCGCCGCCGCCAGGCCGGCCGACCCGCTGGAGCTGTCGGACCTGCGCGCCAGCGCCGGACCGCTGACGCCGCTGATCCGCGCCACCGGCGGCAGCGTCGGCTGGCTCGGCGACGATCCGGCGCCGCAGGCGGTCGCGGCCCGGGTGCCGGCGCTCAGGATGGTGTCGGCGCATGACGCCGCGTCGGGTCCGGGCTGGATCGGCCTGAAGCGGCACGGCGCGCATGTCGTCACCGGCCAGCGCACCCGCGCCCTGCTCCCGGCCTGGGCGGTGCTGCCGATCGCGCTGCTGCTGCTGCTGCTCGGCTGGTATCGCGAGGGCCGCGCCCGCCGCTGAGGCGCGGTCAGAGACCGAGATCGTCGAGCGACGGATGGTCGTCGGGGCGGCGGCCCTGCGGCCAGTGGAACAGCCGGTCGGCCTCGGCGATCGGGCGGTCGTTGATCGAGGCGAGACGGCGGGCCATCAGGCCGGACGCCTCGAACGCCCAGTTCTCGTTGCCGTAGGAGCGGAACCAGGCACCGTGATGATCGTGCCATTCATAGGCGAAGCGCACGGCGATGCGGTTTCCGTCATGCGCCCAGACCTGCTTGATCAGCCGATACGACAGCTCCGTCGCCCATTTGCGGGTCAGGAACGCGACGATCGCGTCGCGGCCGGCCAGGAATTCGCTGCGGTTCCGCCACACGCTGTCGGTGGTGTAGGCCAGCGCCACCGTGTGCGGGTCGCGGCTGTTCCAGGCATCCTCGGCCAGCCGGGCCTTCTGCGCCGCGGTCTCGGCGGTGAACGGGGGAAGCGGAGGTCTTGTCATCGCCTGGCTCCAGGGACGCGGGCTGCCCCCTGCTAGCAGGGCGACGGACCTTGCGGAACCGGCCCTGCGATGGTGCAGTCGCGGCCTCTCCTGCCGGAGCCTGTGTCTTCCAGCCTTCCTCCAGAATGCCCCGCCGCAGCCTGCCGCATCCGATCATGGTCCTGATCGGCCTGCTGCTGCTGTGCCTGTCGGTCGCGGCGCTGGCGGCGCTGATCACCAGGCCGGCGATGCAGGGCTGGTATCCGACCCTGCGCCAGCCGCCCGGCACCCCGCCGCGCTGGATCTTCCCGCTGGTCTGGGTGCCGCTCTATCTCGCCATGGCGGTCGCGGCCTGGCGGGTCTGGCGCAGCGATCGCCGGCCGCCGCGGCACCGCTCGCTGCAGCTCTGGGGCTGGCAGCTGTTCTTCAACGCGCTGTGGACGCCGGTCTTCTTCGGTCTGCACAAGACCCAGACCGCCACCGCGATCATGCTGTTCCTGTGCGTGCTGGTGTCGCTGATGCTGCGCGACTTCCGGCGCGTCGATCGCGCCGCCTGCATTTTGATGACGCCGTATCTGGCCTGGGTGTGCTACGCGACCTGGCTGACGGCCGGGATTGCCTGGCTGAACCCGGTCTGAGAGGCTCGGGCGGCGATGAGCGGACAAAGACGAGAGATGGATATGCCTGGGGATGTGCCGCCGATGGTTCGGCGCCGGCTGCGCCTTGCGATGACCGCGCTGCTGCTGGCCGGCGCGCCGGCGCTGGTGCCGCTGCACGCGGCGATGGCGCAGTTCAGCATGGGCAGCAACGGCGGCGGCGGCGCCAGCCCCGGCCCCGACGACGAGCGCGAGGCCGCCGACGCCGCGCAGAAGGCGCAGGCCAAGGCCGACGCCAAGGCGGCCGCGCCGCCGCCGGCGATCCCGGGTGCGGTGACCGACGAGGCCACTGCCACCTCCGGCCATGCCAGCATCGACATGGAGCCGACCGCGGCGCTGTTCGACGCCATCAACCGTGGCGACATCACCTCCGCCAAGGAGGCACTGGGACGCGGCGCCGACCTCAACGGCAAGAACGTGCTCGGCCAGAGCCCGCTCGACATGGCGATCGACCTGAACCGCAACGACCTCACCTTCCTGCTGCTGTCGATGCGCAACTCCGAGCAGGGCGCGCCGGTGGCCTCCGTCGCCGACGCCAGGGCGGATGCCGACGCCGCGCCGCATGGCGGGCGCGCGACGCGGACCGTCAGCGCCAGCCGGGTCAGGATCGGCCGCGCGGAGCGGCTGGCGGCGAAGCACGTGCCGGCCAGGCAGAACCGCGAATATGCCGCCGATGGCGGCGCGCCGAAGCCGGATGCCGGCTTCCTCGGGTTCGGCGGCAGCTAGACCCGCATGACCGCGACGGTTCCGGCCGACGCCGGGACCGTGACTGAGGCCGGCATCACGGTTGGCGCCCGGGCCGGCATCACCAGTCTCGGCGCGCTGCTGAGCGGCATGGTGTCGGTCCAGCTCGGCGCCAGCCTGGCCAAACTGCTGTTTCCGGCCATCGGCGCCCCCGGCACCGCTGCGCTGCGGGTGTTGCTGGCCAGCCTGATCCTGCTCGGCGTGGCGCTGCTGCTGCGCCGGCGCCGGTTCGTGCCGCAGCCGCGGCGGGCCGCCGGCCTGATCCTGGCCTACGGACTGATCCTCGGCGGCATGAACCTCGTCTTCTATCTTGCTTTGTCGCGCCTGCCGCTCGGCATCGTGGTGGCGATCGAGTTCATGGGCCCGCTCTGCCTGGCGCTGGCCGGCTCGCGTCGCGCCCTGGACCTGCTCTGGGTGGTGCTGGCGGTCGCCGGCCTGGCGCTGCTGCTGGCCCCCTGGCAGGTGGCGCACCGGCTCGATCCGGTGGGGGTGCTGCTGGCGCTCGCCGCCGGCGCCGCCTGGGCCGCCTATATCCTGGTCGGGCGCCGGCTCGGCGGCCAGGTCACCGGCGTCACCGCGACCGCGCTGGGGATGAGCGTGGCCGCCCTCGTCACCCTGCCGCTGGCGCTGCCAGTAGTGCCGCTGCTGGCGGCCCAGGGCTGGCTGCTGCCGGCGGCGCTCGGCATGGCGCTGCTGTCGAGCGCGGTGCCGTACTCGATCGAGATGTGGGCGATGCAGCGCATGAGCATGCGCGGCTTCTCGATCCTGATGTCGCTGGAACCGGCGATCGCGGCGCTGACCGGGCTGGCGTTGCTCGGCGAGCAGCTCTCCCTGCCGCGCTGGCTGGCGATCGCCGGCATCGTCGCCGCCTCGGTGGGCAGCGCGCTCACCGACCGGCCGGGCCGGCTGTCGCTGCAGCCGGCTGACGACGCGGTGCGCTGAACGCTCAGCGCGCGGTGGGCCTGCCCGCCCTCACCTCGGCAAGCTGGGTGGCGCGCATGGCCTGCCGCTCCATCATCCAGTGCGGATACTCGCTGGGCAGCGCGCTCACCGCATCGAGGGCGTCCAGCTCCTCGCTGGTCAGCTCGATCGCGGTAGCGGCGATGTTGTCGTCGAGCTGCTCGATCCGGCGCGCGCCGACGATCACGCTGGTGACGACCCGGCGGTGCAGCAGCCAGGCCAGCGCGATCTGCGCCACCGAGACCCCGCGCCGCTCGGCCATCGGCTGCATGGCCTCGATGCAGTCGAACGCCCGCGCCTCGTCGACCGGCGGGAACGAGAAGCCGGCGCGGCGGCTGCCTTCCGCCGGCTGCTCGCCGCGCCGGTGCTTGCCGCTGAGCAGACCGCCGGCCAGCGGGCTCCAGACCATCAGCGCCATCTGCTCGGCCAGCAGCAGCGGCGCGATCTCGCGCTCCAGGTCGCGTCCGGCGACGGTGTAGTACGCCTGCAGGCTGTCGAAGCGGGCCAGGCCGAGGCGCTCGGAGGTGCCCAGCGCCCGGGCGATCTGCCAGGCGGCCCAGTTCGAGACGCCGACATAGCGGACATGGCCGTGCTGGACCAGCGTGTCGAGCGCGCGCAGGCTCTCCTCGACCGGCGTCGCCGGGTCGAAGCCGTGCAGCTGGTAGAGGTCGATATGGTCGAGCTGCAGCCGCTTCAGGCTGGCGTGGCAGGCCTCGATCAGGTGCAGGCGCGAGTTGCCGCCGGCATTGGCGCCCTTGCCCATGCCGCCATAGGCCTTGGTCGCCAGCACGAACTCGTGCCGGGCCCGGCCGGCGTTCCTGAGCGCCCGGCCGGTGATCTCCTCCGACAGGCCGTTGGAATAGACGTCGGCGGTGTCGAAGAAATTGATCCCGGCATCGAGCGACCTCGCGACGAAGCGGTCGGCGTCGGCCTGGCCGAGATCGCCGATCTTGCTCCAGATGTCCCCGGTGCCGCCGAACGTCATGGTGCCGAGGCACAGCTCCGACACGAACAGGCCGGTCGAGCCGAATTTCTTCATCTGCATGATGCGCGCTCCTTGCTTTCGATCGAGGCAACGCGCCAGAACCGGCCGGGATCGGCGACGAGCGGGCGGCATGCGAACGGCGGGGCGGCGGTGAGGGGTTCTGCGGTGGCGAGTGTGATCGGCAGCCTGTTGCTGGGCGCCTGTTCCGTGGTGGGGATCAGAAGCGGCACCGAGGAGCCGCGCCACAGCGTCGTGGCGCGGCTGCAGCGGTCCGGCGCCACGATCGAGATCCGGCACTACCCGCAGCGCCTGGCCGCCGAGACCCTGGTCGGCGGCGACGAGATCGCGGCGCGTAGCATCGGCTTCAGACGGCTCGCCGGCTACATCTTCGGCGGCAATGCCGGCGGCGGGAGGATCGCGATGACCGCACCGGTCGCCCAGGCTGATGCCCAGGCAG
>CAZZZA010000025.1:0-28379 GCA_964658455.1 uncultured Lichenihabitans sp. | reverse complement strand
CGCCGGCCCCGCCGAACCGCTAGGCGGCGATCGCCGCCCGGATCGCGTCGAGGGCGGCATCCGCCTTCGACGCATCCGGGCCGCCGGCCTGCGCCAGTTCCCGGCGGCCGCCGCCGCCCTTGCCGCCCATCGCCAGGCTGGCCTCACGCACCAGCGTCACCGCATCGACCCGCTTGGTCAGGTCGGCGGACACCCAGGCGACCACGCTCGCCTTGCCCTCGGCGGTGGAGATCAGCGCCACCACGCCGGACTCCAGACCGCGTCCGATCTCCTCTGCCAGCACGCGGAGTTCCTTGGCGGGAATGTCCGGCAGCACCCGCCCGGCAAAGCCGATGCCGGCGATCTGCTCGATCGCGGTGGCGCCGGCCTGGCTGCTCGCCAGCTTGCGCTGCAGTTCGGAGATCTGCCGCTCCAGCCCGCGTCGCTCCTCGAGCAGCGCCGCCAGCCGGTCGGCCGCCTCGGCGGGCGGCACGCGCAGCAGGCCGGCGATCTGCGCCAGGCGGGTGTCGCTGGTATGCGCCGCCTGTTCGGCCGCGCGCCCGGCGACCGCCTCGATCCGGCGCACGCCGGCCGACACGCCGCTCTCGGCCAGGATGCGGAACAGCCCGATATCGCCGGTGCGGCGCACATGCGTGCCGCCGCACAGTTCGATCGAGAAGGCGTCGCGCTCGGCATCGTCGCCCATCGAGACCACGCGCACCTCGTCGCCGTACTTCTCGCCGAACAGCGCCATCGCCCCCTGCGCCACCGCCTGTTCCGGCGTCATCAGCCGGGTGGTCACGTCGCTGTTCTCGCGGATCTTCTCGTTCACCTCCGCCTCGATCAGCGCCAGCTCCTCCGGCGTGACCGGCCGTGGCTGGCTGATGTCGAAGCGCAGCCGGTCGGGCGCGTTCAGGCTGCCCTTCTGCGTCACATGGGTGCCGAGCCGGCGGCGCAGCGCCGCGTGCAGCAGGTGGGTGGCGGAATGGTGGGCGCGGATGTCGCCGCGGCGCCGGTGATCGACGGTGGCGGTGACCGGCGTGCCGCTCAGCGCCGTGCCCTCGGTCACGCGGCCCTGATGCACGACCAGCTCGCCGACCTTCCTCTGGGTATCGGTGACGATGATCGCGAAGCCGGGGCCCCGGATGGTGCCGGTATCGCCGACCTGGCCGCCGCTCTCGGCATAGAACGGGGTCTGGTTCAGCAGCACCGCGACCTCGGCGCCGGTCTCGGCGCGCTCGACCACGGCGCCGCCCGAGACCAGGGCGGTGATCTCCGCATCCGCCTGCTCGGTCGCATAGCCGAGGAACTCGCCCGGGCCGTGCGCGTCGCGCAGGTCGAACCATACCTGTTCGGTGGCCGCGTCGCCGGAGCCGGCCCAGGCGGCGCGCGCCCGGGTGCGTTGCGCCTGCATCGCGGTCTCGAACCCGTCGAGATCGACGCCGATGCCGCGCTCGCGCAGCGCGTCCTGGGTCAGGTCGAGCGGGAAGCCGTACGTGTCATAGAGCTTGAAGGCAACGTCGCCGGGCAGCACCGCATCGTTGCCGAGCCGTTCGGTCTCGTCGGCCAGCAGGCCGAGGCCGCGCTCGAGCAGCTGCTTGAACCGGTCCTCCTCGAGCCGCATCGTCTCGCGGATCAGCGGCTCGGTCTGCCCCAGCTCCGGATAGGCGGCGCCCATCTGCCGCACCAGGGCCGGGACCAGCCGGTAGAACACCGGCTCGGTGGTGCCCATCAGGTGCAGATGGCGCATCGCCCGGCGCATGATCCGGCGCAGCACGTAGCCGCGCCCGTCCTTTGACGGCAGCACCCCGTCGGCGATCAGGAACGCGCTGGAGCGCAGATGGTCGGCGACCACGCGGTGGCTGGTCTTGAACGGCCCGTCTGGATCCTGGCCGGTCGCTTCCGCCGAGGCCAGGATCAGCGCCCGCAGCGTGTCGGTGTCGTAATTGTCGTGCTTGCCCTGCAGGATCGCGGCGAAGCGCTCCAGGCCGAGACCGGTATCGATCGAGGGCCTGGGCAGCGGCGCGCGGGTGCCCGGCGGATCCTCGAAATACTGCATGAACACGAGGTTCCAGATCTCGATGAACCGGTCGCCATCCTCGTCGGCTGATCCAGGCGGCCCGCCCGGGATGTGGTCGCCATGGTCGAAGAAGATCTCCGAGCACGGTCCGCACGGACCGGTATCGCCCATGCGCCAGAAATTATCCGCGGTCGGGATGCGGATGATGCGGCTCTCCGGCAGGCCGGCGATGCGTTTCCACAGCCCCGCCGCCTCGTCATCCTCGGCATAGACGGTGGCCAGCAGACGGTCGGCGGGAAGCCCGAACTCCCTGGTGACCATGGTCCAGGCGAACTCGATCGCCTGCGGCTTGAAATAGTCGCCGAAGGAGAAATTGCCCAGCATCTCGAAGAAGGTGTGATGCCGCGCGGTGTAGCCGACATTGTCGAGATCGTTATGCTTGCCGCCGGCCCGCACCACCTTCTGCGCGGTGGCGGCGCGGGTGTAGGGACGGGTCTCCTGGCCGGTGAAGACGTTCTTGAACTGCACCATGCCGGCATTGGTGAACAGCAGCGTGGGGTCGTTGCGCGGCACCAACGGGCTGCTCGGCACGATCCTGTGGTCGTGGCGGCCGAAATAGTCGAGGAACGTGGCGCGGATATCGTTGCTGCTGGCCATGGCGCGAGAGATGGGTCCTGAACGTGACACAGTCACCTAGCGCACGCACCGATCAGGCGGAAGGGCGTCGCCCCTCGCGGGCGCGCGCGAACGCGAAGGAGAGACACCGATGAACGCAGCATCGACGCCGGTCGCCGGCCGGGACCGGGCCTGAACCGCATGGTGGAACCGGACGAGGCCCTGGCGGCGATCGGCGTGCTGCCGGATGCGGAGATCGATCCGGCGCCGGCGGCGCTGCAGCTGGCCCGGCTGGACCGGCCGGACGAGGATTGGCGCGAGACTTCGGCGCATCTGTCGGTGCTGGCCCGGGAGGCGGTGGCGATCGGCGCGATCATGGCCGGACGTTCCGGCGAGGCCAGGATCGGCGCCCTGGCCGGGACGCTGCACGCACGGCACGGCTATGGCGGCGATACCGAGACCTATGACGACCTGGCCAATGCCAACCTGATCGCGGTGGTGCGTCGGCGTCGCGGCCTGCCGGTGGCGCTGGGCATCCTCTGGCTGCACTGCATCCGGGCGGCGGGCTGGGACGCGCACGGCATCGATTTCCCCGGGCATTTCCTGCTGGCGCTGCGCACCAGCCCGTCCGGTTCCGGCGTCGGCCATGTCGGCCGCGAGCCGGCGCGGCTGCTGATCGATCCGTTCGCGCAGGGCGCCACGCTGGGCAGCGCCGACCTGCTCTCCAGGGTGGCGCCGGCGCAGGTCGGCGGCACCGCCGCGCAGCCGGGTCTCGCTCTGCCGATGACGACGCGCGGCGTGCTGCTGCGTCTGCAGCGCAACGTGGTGCAGCGCCGGCTGGGCGCGGGGGCGCTCGATTCGGCGCTGCGCGCGCTGGAGGGCATGCTGCTGATCGCCCCGGACGTGACCGGCAACTGGTTCGACGCCGCCGACATCAACCGGCGGCTCGGCCGGATCGGCAAGGCCGGACGGTGCCTGGAGCATGTGATCGAGATGGCGCCGGACAGCGAATCGGCGCGACTCGCCAGGCGCAAGCTCGACGAGCTGGGCCCGCGCTAGGAACCTGGCGGGGCGCGGAACACCATGTGGCGGGACAGCAGGAAGTTGGCGACCATGCCGGCCAGCGAGCCGGGTGCCAGCGCCAGGATCGGCACCGCGAAACAGAGCGGGCTGAGCCAGAACAGGGTGAACACCACGCACCGGTTGATCGCGAAGCCGGGAATGTTGGCGGCCAGGAATTCCAGCCATTGCCGCAACGGCGGCTTGTCGTCGCCCTGGCCGCGAAACGTCCAGGCCCGGTTCAGCAGCCAGTTCATGGTGGCGGCGACCAGGTAGGCGGCGATCGCCGCCGCGGTCAGGCCGATGAGCGGCCGCAGCCCGTAGACTGTCGCCGCGTCCCAGACGAAGCCGAGCCCGCCGACGACGCCGAATTTCAGCAGCTGCGCGACCAGCTGCCATGGCCCCGGCCGGCCGGCGCCGCCCGCCGGCGCGGCTGGGGCGGCTTGCGTCGTCGCGATCGGCGGTCGGTCGAGCAGGGGCTGGGACACCGCACGGTCGGTAGCGCCGAAACCGGGTGCGAGACAACCCTGGAAGCAGGGGCGCGCCGATCGGGCGGCCGCCAACGAAAAAGGGGCGCCCGAGGGCGCCCCTTTCGTCGAAGGATCCGAAGCGGACGAGATCAGTGCAGGATGATCTCGACGCGGCGGTTCTGCGGCTCGCGGGTGTTCGGGCCGGTCGCCACCAGCGGATGGCTTTCGCCATAGCCGTGGATGTCGATCGCCGAACCCGGGACGCCGTCACGGATCAGCTCGGCCTTCACGCTCTGCGCGCGACGAACCGAGAGGCCCTGGTTGTAACGGGCGCCACGCGCGCCGCCATGGATGGACGACGTGTCGGTGTAGCCGTTGACCTCGATGCGGGTGGTCTGCACGTGGGTCGAAGCCTGCGCCGCCTGGGCGACGATCTCACGCGCACGAGCGGTCAGCTCCGAGCGATCCCAGTCGAAGAACACCAGGTAGGTGCGCGCCTCGGCCGGCGGAGCAGCCGGGACGACGGGGGCCGGCGGCGGCGGCGGCGGCGGGGCGGTGTCGAAGGCGTAGCGAACACCCAGCATGAAGCTGTGGTTGAACTGGTCGTTGAAGTCCGCATTGCCCTTATGCTCGCCACGCACGGTGAACGAGGTGGACTGATAGGACTGCTGGTCGAGCTGGCCGAGGAAGCGATACTCGGCGGTCAGCGCCAGGCCCGGCACCGCGGAGATGTTGTAGGCGGCGCCGACGATGCCCTGGTAGGCGAACGAGCCGTTGGTGCCGCCGGTGCGGTCGATGTTGCCGTTGGTGTAGGTGGTGGTGAACGGCGACAGGTGGTTCCACATGTAGCCGGCGCCGACGCCGACATACGGGGTGACCGGCGAGGCGATGCCGAACTGGGCCAGGTCGATGTCATACAGCACGTTCACGAGCGCGCCGTAGCTCTCGGAATGGCCGCTGGTCACGCCCGGGACCGGGGTGCCGCTGCGATGGTTGACGTCATTGTAGTAGTAGGCGCCCTGAAGCTCGGCGCGCAGGCCGTTGCCAAAGCCCCAACCGGCCGAACCCGACCCGTTGAACCCGTCGCCGAAGCGGAAGGTGGACTTGCTGGCGCCGGCGCCGACCGGGCCGCCATTGTAGCCGTCGGCAACGGTGCCGGGGCTGTAGTGAGCGCCCTGGCTCATACGCAGGTTGTAGCCAGCGCCGAGGCTGACATACGGGCCGACGATCGGCTGGGCGACCGCGACGGCGGAGGTCGCCGCGAGGAGGGTTGTTGCAAGTAGTGCGGTGCGCAGACGCATTGTCTCGTCCTTCTAGGATCCGTTCGACCGGCCACCAACCATCGGCGGCACAGGCTCATCGGGATGAGTAAGCACCGTATAGTTGCTTCGGTTGCGAATGGAGAGAGCGTCTATGGGGTCCGGAACCATTCAATCCGGCGACCGTGTCCGAACTGCCACAGTTATGACCGGTTTCGGAACAATGGCGTCCAAAACCTTAGAAGACTAGGGGTTTTGGACCGGTTTGCCTTGGTTTCGCCATGGTTCAAACACGAATTCGTGAGGCCAAACGTGTCGATCAGGTTACAGACGCTTAACGCTCTGTGGCCGACGCGGCACAGGGGGTGTGTGCGCGCATTGAGTCGCCCATTACTGCGACGATGTCGGCCTGATCCACGTCGCTACTGGTAAAGGCGCCGCCAATGCCGCGCGCCAGCACGAAGCCGAGCCGGCCGTCGCGCATCTTCTTGTCGCGCCGCATGTGCTCGATCAGCCGCTCCGGCTCGAACGCCTGCCCGCACTCGGCAATGCTCCGTTTCATGCCGAGCGACGCCAGATGCGCCTCGACGCGGTCGGCAACGGCCTCCGTGCAATGGCCGAGGCGCGCCGACAGCCGGAACGCCAGCACCAGCCCGATGCCCACCGCCTCGCCATGCAGCAGCCGGCCGTCGTATCCCATCTCCGCCTCCAGGGCATGCGCGAAGGTATGGCCCAGATTGAGCAGCGCCCTGCCGTCGCTGGCTTTCTCCTCCCGCTCGTCGTCGCCGACCACGCCCGCCTTGAACGCGCAGGCGCGCCGCACCGCCTCGGCGAGCGCCGCCGCGTCGCCGCCCAGCAGCGCCGCGCCGTGCGATTCGCACCAGGCGAACAGCGCCGGGTCGCCGATCAGCCCGGCCTTGACGATCTCCGCATAGCCGGCGCGCAGCTCGCGCGGCGGCAGCGTCGCCAGCACCCCGGTATCGGCCAGCACCGCGATCGGCTGATGGAACGCGCCCAGCAGGTTCTTGCCGGCGGCGGTGTTGATCCCGGTCTTGCCGCCGACGCTGGAATCGACCTGGGCCAGCAGCGTGGTCGGGATCTGCACGAACGGCAGGCCGCGCAGCACCGAGGCGGCGGCGAATCCGGCCAGGTCGCCGATCACCCCGCCGCCGAGCGCCACCAGCGCGGTGCGGCGCTCGACGCCGAGCGCCAGGATCTGGTCGGTGAGGCGGCCGAAGCCGGGCAGGCTCTTGGACGCCTCGCCGGGCGCGACGGTGATGGCGTCGGCGGCGATCCCGGTCTCGGCCAGCGCCGCCAGCAGGGTCGGCAGATGCAGGCCGGCGACGGTTGCGTCGGTCACCACCACCACGCGCCGCTGCGGCAGCACCGGCGCCAGCAGCGCGCCGGCGCGCGACAGCAGAGCGGCGCCGATCACCACCTCGTAGCGGTCGCGGCTCAGCGTCACCGCCAGGCGAGATGGCGGTCGGTGCGCCTGCACCGCCGCCGCGACCTTGTCGGTGGTGCGATCCACGCCGTCGTCACTGCAATCCACGATCAGGTCCGCCTCCGCGTAATAGGGGTGGCGCCGTTCGATCAGTGCCTCGAGAATCGCGCGCGGCTCGCCGCCCTGCAGCAGCGGCCGGTGCGTGCGCCCCGAGACCCGCCTGGTCAGCAGGTCGAGCGGGCAGCGCAGCCAGACCGACGTCGCATGGCGCCTGATCTCGGCGCGCGTACTGTCATCCATGAAGGCACCGCCGCCGGTGGCCAGCACGATCGGCGGCCCGGACAGCAGCCGCCTGATCACGCTCTGCTCGCCGCGCCTGAACGCGGCCTCGCCGTAGCGCTCGAACAGGTCGGCGATGGTGATGCCGGCGGCGCGCTCGATCTCGGCGTCGGCGTCGCGGAACGCGATGCCGAGCCGCAGCGCTAGCCTGCGCCCGATCGTGGTCTTGCCGGCCCCCATCAGCCCGACCAGCACGATGGAACCGCGCTGCCAGCCGCCGTTCGCCGTCGGCTGGCCGGCGGTGTTCGCGGCATCGGCCTGGTCGAGCGCTGCCTGGTGCGGCGGGGCGGGTGGTGACATGCGACCGTTCCTATCATAGAGGCAGCGTCGCAACCATGTCGCGGCGGCCTCGCCCGGGCCGTCGCCGGCCTGTCCGCACCGGTTTCGAGGAGGCACCATGCGCCGGATCATCGCCATCCTGTCCGCCACCGTCGTGCTTCTGCTCGCCGGCGGTTTCCTGGCACTCGGGGCCTTCCCGCCGGGGCCGCCGGTGCGTCCGGTGCATGTCGACATCGCCGCCGGCACCCTGGCGCCCACCTAGCGCCCGCCCGGGCGCCGGGACCGGGTCGATGGTCGACCTGCTGCACCGCGAGGCCTTCCTGGAGATGCTGTCGGCGGAGCGCGGCGCCTCGGTGAACACGCTCAAGGCATACGCCGCCGATCTCGCCGATTTCGCCGCGTTCCACGACCGGTCGCTCCCGATCGATTCGGCCCGGATCTCCGCCTACATGGCCGATCTCGCCGATCGCGGCCTGTCGGCGCGCACCGCGGCGCGGCGCCTGTCCTGCCTGCGCCAGTTCCACCGCTTCCTGTCGCGCGAGGGGCTGCGGCAGGACGACCCGACGGCGCGCATCGCCGCCCCCCGGCCGCGCCGCACCCTGCCCAGGGTGCTGAGCGAGGCGGAGGTCAGCATGCTGCTGCAGGCGGCCGGTCCGCAGGGCGGTCCTGGCGGCAGGCTGCCGCCGCGCCGGCAGGCGGTCGCCCTGGCGGCGCTCGAACTGCTCTACGCGACCGGCCTGCGCATCTCCGAGCTGCTCGGCCTGCAGCGCCGCGCCCTGGCCGGCGACGGCATGGTGCTGCTGGTGCGCGGCAAGGGCGGGCGCGAGCGGCTGGTGCCGCTGTCGGAGCCGGCCCGCGACGCCGCACGGGCGCTGCTGGCGCGGCCGGACCTGCCGGACAGCCCGTTCCTGTTCGCCGGACGCGACCCGAACGCCGCGCTGACCCGACAGGGCTTCGACAGGATCCTGCACGAGACCGCCTGCTGCGCCGGGCTGGACCCGCTGGCGCTGTCGCCGCACGTGCTGCGGCACTCGTTCGCCAGCCACATGCTGGCGCATGGCGCCGATCTGCGCAGCCTGCAGCGCCTGCTCGGCCATGCCGATATCGCCACCACGCAGATCTACACCCATGTGCTGGCGGAACGGCTGCAGCGTCTGGTGGCGGCGCATCACCCGCTGGCGCAGGCGGCGGCAGGCGGGCTCTTCGCACCCGGCGTAACTGTGCTAAAGCCCGACGACGATGCGCCAATTCCTTGATTTCGAAAAGCCGATCGCCGATCTCGAGAGCAAGATCGACGAGCTGAGGCGGCTGTCCGATCCCGGTGACGGCAAGCCGCGCGCGCCTGGCGAGGCGGTCCCTGTGCAGATCGGCGACGAGATCGCCAAGCTCGAGGAGAAGGCCGAGAAGCAGCTCCGCTCGACCTACGCCAAGCTCACGCCCTGGCAGAAGGTGCAGGTCGCGCGCCACGCGCACCGTCCGCATGCGCTCGACTATATCGGCGCGCTGATCACCGACTACACGCCGCTGGCCGGCGATCGCTCCTTCGCCGAGGACCAGGCGGTGGTCGGCGGCATCGGTCGTTTCGACGGCCGTCCGGTGGTGGCGATCGGCACCGAGCGCGGCTCCGACCTCGACACCCGGCTGCGGCACAATTTCGGCATGGCCAGGCCGGAGGGCTACCGCAAGGCGGTGCGGCTGATCGCCCTGGCCGGGCGCTTCGGGCTGCCGGTGCTGTCGTTCGTCGATACGCCGGGGGCGTTCCCGGGCATCGATGCCGAGGCGCGCGGCCAGGCGGAAGCGATCGCGCGCTCGATCGATGCCTGCCTGTCGGCGCCGGTGCCGATCCTGGCCACGGTGATCGGCGAGGGCGGATCGGGCGGCGCGATCGCGCTGGCGGCCGGCGACCGGGTGTTCATGCTCGAGCACGCGATCTATTCGGTGATCACGCCCGAGGCGTGCTCCTCGATCCTGTGGCGCGACACCACCCAGGCCACCGCCGCCGCCGAGGCGTTGCGCCTGACCGCGCAGGACCTCAAGCATTTCAAGCTGATCGACGAGATCATCCAGGAGCCGCTGGGCGGCGCGCATCGCGACCCGGAGGCGGCGATCCGCGCGGTGCAGCAGCAGATCCGGCGCGCGCTGCCCGGCCTGTCGCAGCTCGACCCGGCGGCGCTGCGCGCGCAGCGTCGCGAGAAATATCTGGCGATGGGGCGGCTGGGCGCGTTCTAGTCCACGCGCCGGTCAGCGCGCCGGTTCGCCGTCGATCGGCGTGCGGCCCAGCCCGGCGATGAGGTCACGCAGCGCCTGCTGGACCGTGGCCAGCGCCTGCGCGTCGGTGCCCTTGGCGACCAGCGCCACGCCGCGCCTGCCATCCTCGCGCTCGTAGGGGTAGGAGCCGAGATCCAGGTCCGGATGGGCGTGCTGTATCGCCTCCAGGCCGGCGGCCAGCGAGCCCTCGCCCAGTTTCTCGGCATGCACCGCCACCATGCGCACCGGGTCGAAGCGGCCGAGGCTGGGTTCCAGCGCATCGAACATCGCCCGCATGATCCGCGGCACGCCGGCCATCACATGCACGTTGCCGATCGTAAAGCCCGGCGCCACCGAGACGCTGTTGGCGATCGGCACCGCGCCGCGCGGCAGCGTCGCCATGCGCTGTCGCGCGGCGTTGAAACTGTCGCCGGGAAACAGTGCCGACAGTGCCCGCATCGAGTCCGCGTGCGGCTCCCACGGCACGCCGAACGCCTCGGCGACGCAGGCGCTGGTGATGTCGTCATGGGTCGGGCCGATCCCGCCGGTGGTGAACAGATGATCGAACCTGGCCCGCAGCTCGTTGACGGTGCCGACGATGGTGGCCGCCACGTCCGGGATCACCCGCACCTCCCTGACGGCGATGCCGATCGCGCCCAGCCGCTGCGCCAGGAACTGCACGTTGAGATCCTGGGTCCTGCCGGACAGGATTTCGTTGCCGATCACCAGGATCGCGGCCTGCGGGTTGCTCATGTGGGTCGGAGGCTCCAAGAATTCGGTCTGACAGCAAGGCGCCGAGGATGGACACCATGCCCGTGGTCGACTGCATATGGGATCTCAAAGCCGATCTCGGAGAGGGGCTGGTCTGGGTGCAGTCCGAGCAGGCGCTGTATGGCGTCGACATCATCGGCCGCCAGGTGCACCGCCTGCTGCCCGCGACCGGGCAGCGCAGCAGCTGGGACGCCCCGGCGCGGCCGACCTTCCTGGTGCCGGTCGAGGGCGGCGGCCTGCTGTGCGGCCATGAGGACGGGCTGCGCCGGTTCGACGGCGCCAGCGGCAGGTTCGGCCCGCTGCATCCGGTCGAGCCGCTGCTCGCCGACAACCGGCTCAACGACGCCTGCGTCGATACCGAGGGCCGGCTCTGGTTCGGCACCATGCACGATCCGGAGACCGCGCCGACCGGCTCGCTCTACCGGCTGACCGGTCTCGAGCCGCCGGAGCTGGTGCAGCAGGATAGCGGCTACGTGGTCTCCAACGGTCCGGCGATCGATACCGAGCGCCGGCGGCTCTACCACAACGACACCGCCCGCAAGACCATCTTCGCCTTCGACCTCGATGCCTCCGGCAGCGTGTCGAACAAGCGCGTCTTCGCCACCACCGAGCGCGGCCACCCGGACGGGATGACCGTCGATCAGGCGGGCACGCTGTGGGTGGCGCTGTATGGCGGCGGCGGCGTGCAGTGCTTCTCGCCCGACGGCGCCGTAGCCGGCTTCGTCGCCATGCCGTGCCAGGACATCACCAAGATCGCGTTCGGCGGCGCCGACTACCGCACCGCCTATGTCAGTTCGGCGCGCCGCGGCCAGGACCGGCCGGGACAGAAGCTGGCGGGCGGCATCTTCAGCTTCCGCGTCGAGACGCCCGGCCTGGCGCCGGGCGCGTTCCGGCCCGGCTGAGGCGAGCCGTCCGGGCGCTACAGCAGATCGCGCAGCAGCGGCACCAGCGGCTTGTCGGCGTCGGGCATGGCGTAGCGCTCGAGGTCCGGGCCGCCGACCCAGGCCAGGCTCTGGCCTTCGCGCGCGCTCGGCGTGCCCTGCCAGCGGCGGCACACATAGAGCGGCATCAGCAGGTGGAAATGCGGATAGGCGTGGCTGGCGAAGGCGAACGGCGTCAGGCAGGCCTCGGACACGTCGAGCCCGAGTTCCTCGCGCAGTTCGCGGATCAGCGCCTGCTCCGGGGTCTCGTCCGGCTCCAGCTTGCCGCCGGGGAATTCCCACAGCCCGGCCATCGCCTTGCCTTCCGGACGCCTGGCCAGCAGCACCCGGCCGTCGGCGTCGATCAGCGCGCAGGCGGCGACCAGGACCGTGCGCCTGGCGACCGTCGCGGTGGGCTCGGCTTCCGGCGCCGCCGGGGTCAGGTCGTCGTGCCGCGCCTCGAACAAAGTCACAGGATGCTCGCCGCCGCGCGCCAGGAACGGCAGCCGGCCCTGGCCGGTCTCGCGGAACCCGATCCGGCGCAGCACCGCCGCCGAGGCCGGGTTGTCGGTCGAGACCTGCGCGGTGAGCCGATCGATCTCCAGATTGGCCAGCGCCCAGTGCGCCACCCGCCGCGCCGCCTCGCCGGCGATGCCGTCGTTCCAGAACTTGGCGCCGATCCAGTAGCCCAGGTTGCCGGAGCGGGCCGCCTTGTCGACGCGGATGCCGAGGCAGCCCAGCAGCCGCTCGGGCCGGGTGGACTGGTCGATGATCGCGAAATGCCAGGCGCTGCCGTCGAGTCGTTGCGCCTCGGTCGAGACGATCCAGTCGTCGGCCAGGCTGCGCGGATAGGGGAACGGCAGCCGGCTGAGCATGCGCACCACGCTCCAGTCGTTGACCAGGCGGTGGATCGCCTCGGCGTCGCTGGGCAGCAGGCGGCGCAGCAGGAACCGGCGGGTGGTCAGCACAGGGGCGGGATGCGCGTCGCCGCGGGCGATGGCGTCGGCTGCCGCGTCGGTCACCGCGAAGGCATCGGCGCCCATGGGCTCAGGCGGTTTCGCGTATGCCGGGAGTGCCGCGCTCGATCAGCAGGCCACGGAGCGACCGGATCACCGGGAACACTTCCTGGTTCCAGTCCTGGCCCTGCGCGTCGTGCGCCGCCTGCTCCAGTTCGACGATGTCGCGGTCCTCGCGGAAGATGCGCTCGGTGAACAGCACCAGCAGCGGCCAGGCGAGGTTCAGGACTCCCGGGATCTTCGGCTTGCGCACCGACAGCAGCCCGAACACGCGGTTGCGCTTCTGCTCGGCATCGACCGGCACGTAGACGATCCACAGATCCATGACCGCGGGCTCGCCCTCGGTCTGGATGCGCAGCGTCTGGTAGGGATACTCGGTGCGCACCGTCATCACGTCGCGCTCCAGCTCGTTCTTCTCGCCGGAGCGGCGCTCGCCGAAGATGACCGCCTCGCCGAGCGGCTGCTTGCCGCCGGTGCGCTTGAAGCTGTACTTGACCTCGACCCAGTCCTCGCCGCGCGACTGGCCGAGCACGCGCGGCTTCATTTGCCCCATCTGCTTGGAGTGCATGAACTGATGGTTCATATCCATCAGGTTCTCGTGCATGAAGCTGTAGTGACAGCCGACCTCGCGGCCGAACCGCCTGGTCTTGTAGGCAGGGTCGGCCACCGAGCCGAGGCCGGGCAGGGGGGTGGTCTCCGCCAGCGCCGGGTCGCCCGGGAACACCAGGATCAGCCCGTTCACTTCCAGGCACGGGTAGGAGCGCACGCCGTTCGGCATCCGGTCGCGGCCGAGATAGGGCACGTCGACGCAGGCGCCGGACTGCGCGTACGCCCAGCCATGGTAGGCGCAGCGCACCGCGCAGCCATCGACCTTGCCCTTGCTGAGCGGCACCTGGCGATGCGCGCAGCGATCCTCCAGCGCGAACACCGGACCGGTTTTCGGCCGCACCAGCACGATCGGATCGCCGGCGAAGGCGGTCGCCAGCGTGCCGCCCGGTTTCAGTTCCCTGGACCAGGCCAGCGGATACCAATGGTCGGGATGGGCCCCCACACGCCGCAGATCCGGCGACCCGCTGACGGATGGCTCGGGCCGCAGGCGATCGGGCGGAACAGCGTGGTTCATCTGGCCTCGTACGGTTTGGCTGGCGCGACGCGCTGCCTGCACGGCGGTCAGCGTATAGGGTTGCGCGCGATACCGGTAGGCCGGCGAGCGCTAACTATCGTATCAGCCCGCCGGCTGCCGGACCGTGAAGACCGGGTCCGAGAAGCGCAGCCGGGCCACCAGAGTCGAGGCGATGATGTCGTGCAGCGCCTGCTTGCGCATGGTCCAGCCCGCCATCAGGAACCCCAGCATCAGCAGGGCGGCGGAGACGTATTTGCCGAGATAGCGGCCAAGCGCGCGCGGCAGGCGGATGCGCCGGCCGGCCAGGTCGGTCACCCGCAGGCGGCAGACGCGCTTGCCGACCGTGCCCTGCCAGGCCGACGATTCCAGCAGCGCGAAATACGCCACCGTGACCAGCAGCGATACCAGTTCCGCCGAGCCGCCATGCAGGGTCCAGGACGGGCCGGTGAGCTGCACGTGGTAGGCGACGGTGGAGAGCGCGCCGCCATCGTCGAGATGGTCGGGGCTATTGCCGCCGAACAGCCCGACATGACGCAGGCCGGCAGCGCCGACGATCGTGCTGTTGATGCCGGTCAGGATCACCACGTCGATCGCCCAGGCCAGGAACCGCCACCAGAAACCGGCGAACACCAAAAAGCCGGGCGCGCCGCCGGGTCGGCCCGGCGGATACGGCGCCGTCTGGAGAATCCCCGACATGCTCAGCTCCGGTAACTGCCGTTGATGTCGATGTAGCCGTGCGTCAGGTCGCAGGTCCAGGCGTAACCGGCGCCGTCGCCGAGCCCGAGATCGATCGTGATCGACAGCTCCCGGCCGCGCATGTGCGCGACCACCGGCGCCTCGTCGTAGCCGTCCACCACGGCGCCGTGGCGCGCCATCCAGATGCCGCCGATGGCGATCGACAGCGTGTCGCGGTCGGCGGGCTCGCCGCTCTTGCCGACCGCCATGACGATGCGGCCCCAGTTGGCGTCCTCGCCGGCGATCGCGGTCTTGACCAGCGGCGCGTTCGCCACCGCCATCGCCACCCGCTGCGCCGAGAGGTCGGAGGTGGCGCCGGTGACGTCGATCCTGACCAGCTTGGCCGCCCCCTCGCCGTCGCGGACCACCTGCAGCGCCAGGTCGAGCAGCAGCGCGTCCAGCGCCGACGCGAACCCGGCCAGGGCGGGAGAGGGCGCGCCGTCCGGCGCATCGTCCGGGGTCTGGTTGCCGGCCTGGCCGGTCGCGAACAGCAGCACGGTGTCGCTGGTGGAGGTGTCGGAATCGACCGTGGTGCGGTTGAAGCTGCGCGCGACGGCGGCAGAGAGCAGACGCTGCAGCGTCGCCGCCGGCAGCGACGCGTCGGTGGCGACGAAGCACAGCATGGTCGCCATGTCGGGCGCGATCATGCCGCTGCCCTTGGCAATCCCCTGCAGGACGATGTCGGTGCCGGCGATCGATGCGTGCCGCACCGCGCCCTTGGGGAAGGTGTCGGTGGTCATGATGCCGCGCGCCGCCGCTTCCCAGCCATGCTCGGTCAGCGCAGGCGCCAGCGCCGGCAGCGCGTCGGTGATGCGTTGTGCCGGCAGCACCTCGCCGATGACCCCGGTCGAGGCAAGGAAGATCTCCGACGTCGCGCAGCCGAGCAGGTCGGCGGCCGCCTGCGCGGTGGCGTCGCAGGTCGCGCGACCGGCCTTGCCGGTGAAGACGTTGGCGTTGCCGGCATTGACCACCAGCCCGCGCGCGACGCCGCCGGCCAGCGCTGCCTGGCACCAGTCGATCGGCGCGCCGGGACAGCGGTTGCGGGTGAACACGCCGGCGACCCGGGTGCCCGGCGCGAACGCGGCCAGCACCAGGTCGGTGCGGCCCTTGTAGCGTATCCCGGCCTCGCCGGCAGCGAGCCGCACGCCGCGCACCGGCCCGAGTTCCGGGAACGCGACCGCGAGCGGTGATACGGGCATGGCCATCGGTGGCGCCTCCGGATGCTGTCGGCGAACCGCCCCTGGGTCCGAGGCGCTATTCGCCGCCGGGCGGCGGCGCCCCGGGGGTGGTCGGCGCCGCAGCCTGGACCGGCACCGGCGGGGTGCCGGCCGCCGCCGCCGCCGCGGCAGGAGCCGGCTTGTCGGTCATCAGCGAGCCGTCCGGGTTGTAGCGGACCACCTTCACCTGGGCGACCGCCTTGTCCACGGCGTCATGCACGCCGTTCTGGATCAGCTTCTGCCGGATCTGCGCCGCCACCGTGTCGAAGGCGGGCGGGGTCGAGGTGCGGGTGTCGAGCACCTGGATCACGTGCCAGCCATAGCGCGTATGCACCGGCTTGTCGGAGATCTGGCCCTTGCTCATCGCGAACGCGGCGGCCGAGAACTCCGGCAGCATGTCGCCCTGCTTGAACCAGCCGAGATCGCCGCCGCCGGTCGCGGCCGAACCCTTGTCGGTCGAGAGCTTCTTGGCCAGCTCGGCGAAATCGGCGCCGCCCTTGAGCTGCTTGATGACGTCGTTGGCGGTCTTCTCGTCGGCGACCAGGATGTGGCGCGCATGCACCTCCTTCTCGCCCGGCTTGCCGGCATAGTCGCGGGCGTAGGCCGCCTTGATCGCATCGTCGGTGATGGTCGGGCCGATGATCCGCGACAGGTAGATGTTCTGCAGCGCCTGGTCGGCGGCGGCCTGCATCGCCTTCTGCGCCGCCGGGTCCTTCTGCAGCCCCTCCTTCTGCGCCTCGATCAGCAGCGCCTTCTGGTCGATGAGCTGGTTGACGATCATCGGGAACAGCACCTGCGGCGGCATGCCGCGCGCCTCGTCGGGCAGCGACTGCGCGGCGGCCTGCACGCGGTCGAGATGGATCGGATCGCCGTTGACCGACGCGACCACCGGGTTGGCGTTCTTGGCCGGCGCGGCGGCCGCGCCCGTGGTGGCTGGGGTGGCGGCGGCGGCCGGTGCGTCCTTCTTGTGTGGCGCGGCCAGCGCGGCCGGCGTGAGGGCGGAGGCGGACAGGAACAGAGCCGCCGCCGTCATGGCAGCAGTCGGGCGGGAAAGCCGCATTGGATGGAAACCTCGGTTTTCGGTGGGCGGAGTGTGCCAAAACCGGGACGCTCCCACAAGCGAGCCCCCCAGATGAGCCCGGGCTTGGTCCCAAGCTTGCCCCGGGCCGGCTCGGTTGACCGGTCGCGGCCCTGGTCCTATTTCAAAGCCGCGTGCCGCCCCGTCTCGCGTCGAGCGCCGCGCCATCGACGATGCTCCGTCGGGTCCGGGCTCCTCTCGGCCGTGCCGCAGGCCCACGGGCGGCGATGGCCGTGACGGAGAGCGCCATCCGGAAGGCCTTCATGTTCGCTGCTCTCGCCCGCTCCCTGTTCGGCTCCGCCAACGACCGCTCGCTGCGGTCGCACCAGCGGCGCGTGCCGGAAATCAACGCGCTCGAGCCCCGCATGCAGGCCCTCGACGACCAGGCGCTGGCGGCCATGACCGACAGCTTCCGCGCCCGCATCGCCGACGGCGCCAGCCTGGACCAGGTGCTGCCGGAGGCGTTCGCAGTGGTGCGCGAGGCCTCGCGACGCGTGCTGGGCATGCGCCATTTCGACGTCCAGCTGGTGGGCGGCATGGTGCTGCATTCGGGCCGGATCGCCGAGATGCGGACCGGCGAGGGCAAGACGCTGGTCGGCACCCTGCCCACCTACCTGAACGCGCTGTCCGGCAAGGGCGTGCATGTGGTGACGGTCAACGACTACCTGGCGCGGCGCGATTCCGAGGAGATGGGCCGGCTCTACGCCTTCCTCGGGCTCAGCACCGGGGTGATCGTGCCGAACATGGCGGACGAGGAGCGCCGCGCCGCCTACGCCGCCGACGTCACCTACGGCACCAACAACGAGTTCGGCTTCGACTACCTGCGCGACAACATGAAGTACCGGCTGGAGGACATGGTCCAGCGCGACTTCAACTACGCCATCGTCGACGAGGTGGATTCGATCCTGATCGACGAGGCGCGGACGCCGCTGATCATCTCCGGGCCGGCCGAGGACAGTTCTGAACTGTATCGCAGCGTCGACGCCGTGGTGGCCGAACTGGCCAAGGACGCCACGACCTACGACAAGGACGAGAAGTTCCGCAGCGTCATCCTGACCGAGCACGGCACCGAGACCGTCGAGGAAATGCTCCGCCAGGCCGGCATCATCGCCGAGGGCGGGCTCTATGACATCCACAACGTCTCGGTCGTGCATCACGTGCAGCAGTCGCTGCGCGCCCACACGCTGTTCGCGCGCGACGTCGACTACATCGTGCGCGAAGGCAAGGTGGTGATCATCGACGAGTTCACCGGCCGCATGATGGAGGGCAGGCGCTACGGCGACGGCCTGCACCAGGCGCTCGAGGCCAAGGAACACCAGGAGATCCAGCAGGAGAACCAGACCCTCGCCTCGATCACCTTCCAGAACTATTTCCGCCTCTATCCGAAGCTCTCCGGCATGACCGGCACCGCGATGACGGAAGCGGACGAGTTCGCCGAGATCTACAAGCTCGACGTGGTCGAGATCCCGACCAACGTCCCGGTGATCCGTCAGGACGGCGACGACGAGGTCTATCTGACCGAGCAGGACAAGTTCGAGGCGGTCCGCACCCTGATCAAGGAGGTGCACGCGACCGGGCAGCCGATCCTGGTCGGCACCACCTCGATCGAGAAGAGCGAGCATCTCTCGACGCTGCTCAACGCTGAGCAGATTCCGCACAATGTGCTGAATGCGCGCTTCCACGAGATGGAGGCGACCATCGTGGCGCAGGCGGGCGCGCCCGGCGCCATCACCATCGCCACCAACATGGCCGGCCGCGGCACCGACATCAAGCTCGGCGGCAATGTCGAGATGCGCGTGCGCCAGGAGATGGGAACCCTCGACGAGGCGGCGCGGATCGTCCGCGAGGCCGAGATCCGCGAGGAGGTCGCGCGTTACCACCCGATCGTCAAGGCGGCCGGCGGCCTGTTCGTGATCGGCACCGAGCGGCACGAGAGCCGCCGCATCGACAACCAGCTGCGCGGCCGCTCCGGCCGCCAGGGCGATCCCGGCGCGTCGCGTTTCTTCCTGTCGCTGCAGGACGATCTGATGCGCATCTTCGGCTCCGACAGGATGGCCGGCATGCTGCAGAAGATGGGTCTGAAGCCGGGCGAGGCGATCATCCATCCCTGGATCAACCGGGCGCTGGAGAAGGCGCAGAAGAAGGTCGAGGCGCGCAACTTCGACACCCGCAAGAACCTGCTGAAATACGACGACGTCAACAACAGCCAGCGCAAGGAAGTCTACGCGCAGCGCCGCGAGTTCATGTCGTCTGGCGACGTCTCGGAGATCGTCGCCACCATGCGCCACGAGCTGGTCGAGCAGCTGGTCCGCGCCCGCATCCCGGAGAAATCGTTCGGCGAGCAGTGGGAGAGTGCCGCCCTGCACGACGATCTGCAGCGGCTGCTGGCGCTCGACCTGCCGATCCAGGCCTGGTCGGAAGAGGACGGGATCGGTCTCGACGAGGTCCTGGAGCGCACCGCCCAGGCGGCGTCGCAGGCCGCCGCCGCCAAGGAGGCGGCGTTCGGCCCGCAGGTCATGCGCTACATCGAGAAGCAGCTCCTGCTGAACACGCTCGATACGGTCTGGAAGGAGCATCTGCTGGCGCTTGATCAGCTCCGCCAGGGCATCTCGCTGCGCGCCTATGGGCAGAAGGACCCGCTCAACGAATACAAGAACGAGGCGTTCGCGCTGTTCAACTTCATGCTCGACGAACTGCGCGAGCGCGTGACCGCGATGCTCTCGCGCATCGAGATGATGCCGCCCGCCGACGATCCGTTCCCGGGGCAGCATGTCGACGGGGTGCCGGTGCCGCAACCGGCGCAGGCCGGCTCGCAGGACATGCAGCAGGGCAGCGGGTCGTTGTCGATCCAGGCCGGCGCCAGCCTGCAGCAGACCGTCGAGCCGGCGGCCGACGCGGTGCATCTGGCGCCCGCGCACCCGGTCGTCACCGCCGACCCGGCGAGCTGGGTCGATACCCCGCGCAACGCCGCCTGCCCGTGCGGGTCGGGCAGCAAGTACAAGCACTGCCACGGCCGTCTTGCCTGACGCGCCCGAGAGAACAGTCCCATGGCCGGTCATTCCCAGTTCAAGAACATCATGCACCGCAAGGGCGCGCAGGACGCGCGCCGGGCCCGGCAGTTCGCCAAGGTGATCCGCGAGATCACCGTCGCGGCGCGTGCCGGCCTGCCCGACCCGTCCAGCAACGCCCGGCTGCGGGCGGCGATGTGGGCGGCGCAGAAGGTCAACATGCCAAAGGACACGGTTGAGCGGGCGATCAAGAAGGCCAGCGGCGCCGGCGGCGGCGAGGATTACGTCGAGGTCCGCTACGAGGGCTACGGCTCGGCCGGCGTCGCGGTGATCGTCGAGGCGCTGACCGACAACCGCAACCGGACCGCCTCCGACGTCCGCGCCGCCTTCTCCAAGCATGGCGGCAGCCTGGGCGAGACCAATTCGGTATCGTTCATGTTCGACCATGTCGGCATCGTCACCTATCCGGCCTCTGCCGCCACCGAGGACGAGATGCTCGACGCGGCGATCGAGGCCGGCGCCGACAACGTGGTCAGCGATGCCGGCGGCCACGAGATCAGCTGCGCGACCAGCGCCTTCTTCGCGGTGCGCGACGCGCTCGAGGCGCGGTTCGGCGCGCCGGAGAGCGCCAAGCTGGACTGGCGGCCCAACGTCACCGTCACCCTGGACGAGGAGAAGGGCGCCTCGCTGCTCAAGCTGATCGACGCGCTCGAGGACAATGACGACGTGCAGGCGGTCTATGCCAATTTCGACCTGCCCGACGCGGTGGCGGAACGCCTGTCCGCATGATCCGGCTGCTCGGCATCGATCCGGGCCTGCGTTTCATGGGTTGGGGGCTGATCGAGGTCGACGGCAACCGCCTGCGCCATATCGCCGACGGGGTGATCGCCACCGACGGCGCCGCCAGCGTGCCGGAACGCCTGAAGACGCTGCATGCCGGCCTGAACGCGCTGTTCGACGCCTACGCGCCCGCCGAGGCCGCGGTCGAGGAGACCTACGTCAACCGGTCCGGCTCCTCGACGCTCAAGCTCGGCTATGCGCGCGGCGTCGCGCTGCTGGCCCCGGCGCTGGCCGGGATCGCGGTCGCCGAATACGGCGCCATGGAGGTCAAGCGGGCCGTGGTCGGCACCGGTGCTGCCACCAAGGAGCAGGTGGAGATGATGGTGCGCCGCCTGCTTCCCGGCGCCACCATCAAGCGCGCCGACGCCGCCGACGCGCTGGCGGTGGCGATCTGCCACGCCCACCATCGCGCCAGCCGGCTGCGCGTCGCCGCCGGGACCAGGATGGCCTAGCGGCGTGCGGCCTCAGGGCTGCGCCGGGGACGGGGCGAGATCGGTCTTGATCTTGCACCCGATCATCGCGCTCGCGACTTCCAGCGGCACCGTATGGTCGGGGATCTGCGCCGCGACGCGGATGATCGAGGCGACCGGCGTCGGATCGGGATCGGGCAGCGCATTCGCCGCCGCGCCGAGCTGGCGCAGCTGCGTCAGCGACAGGCGCTGCTCCAGCCGGTCGCCGACGCATTGCGACTCCGGGACCGACATCCCCTTCGCTTCCAGCGCACTGGCGATCCGCACCGACGGGCTGGCGCAGCCGGTCAGCGCGGCCGCCATCAGCCCGGCCAGCGTCAGGGCGCCGCGCCGTATGGATGCGGCGCCGCCGGCGTGTGATCCGCGATCAGCCATGGTCCCGAGTGCTCCATCTCCAGCCGGCCCGGGAGGGGGTCGGCTTCGGTTTCGTAGCCCGGGGCGATGAAGCTGGCTACCGGCGCTGCCTGCTGGCGCCGCTGCTTCTGGGGGTGAGGCCCGGGCCCGGCGCCGTGCTATGAGCGGGCCTCAACGCCGACGGACCGCCGCCCGTGACCGCCATCCCGCTCCCGCCTCCGACGCCGCCATGATCGCCCAGCTCACCGGGCTGCTCGCCCAGATCGAGACCGACCGCTGCGTGATCGATGTCGGCGGCGTCGGCTATCTGGTGCAGGCCTCGACCCGGACCCTGTCCTGCCTGCCGCGCGCGCCGGAGCCGGCCCGGGTGCTGGTCGAGACCGTGGTGCGCGAGGATGCGATCCTGCTGTACGGATTCGCCGACTCCATCGAGCGGGACTGGTTCCGGCTGCTGACCACGGTGCAGGGTGTCGGCGCCAAGGTGGCGCTCGGCATCCTGTCGGCGCTGTCGGCGCGCGAGCTGATCGCGATCATCGCCGCCGGCGACCGCGCCAGCCTCACCCGCGCCCCCGGCGTCGGCCCCAGGCTGGCCGATCGCATCCTGTCCGAACTCAAGGACAAGGCCGGCGCCATGCCCAGCGGCGGCAGCGTCGCCGGGGCGGCGGCGCCGGCCGGCGGCGGGCTGGAGGCCGACGCGCTGGCGGCGCTGGCCGGACTCGGGTTTCGCCGCGTCGAGGCGCTGCCGGTGGTGGCGCGGATCGCGCAACGCCTGGGCGACGCCGCGCGTCTGGACACGATCATTCGCGACAGCCTCAAGGAACTCGCCAGATGAGCGAACCGCGCGCGATCGATCCCAGGCGCGGCGAGGAGGACGCGGCGGAGGCGACGCTGCGGCCGCAGACGCTCGACGATTTCGTCGGCCAGCAGGCCAGCCGGGAGAATCTCTCGATCTTCATCCAGGCGGCGCGCGGCCGCGGCGAGGCGCTCGATCACGTGCTGCTGCACGGGCCGCCGGGGCTCGGCAAGACCACCCTGGCGCAGATCGTCGCCCGCGAACTCGGCGTCGGGTTCCGCGCCACCTCCGGCCCGGTGATCCAGCGCGCCGGCGACCTGGCGGCGATCCTGACCAACCTGCAGCCGCGCGACGTGCTGTTCATCGACGAGATCCACCGGCTGCAGCCGGCGATCGAGGAAGTGCTCTATCCGGCGATGGAGGATTTCCAGCTCGACCTGATCATCGGCGAGGGGCCGGCGGCGCGCTCGGTCAGGATCGACCTGTCGCCGTTCACCCTGGTCGCCGCCACCACGCGCGCCGGGCTGCTGGCGACGCCGCTGCGCGACCGGTTCGGCATCCCGCTGCGGCTGGTGTTCTACACGCCGGAGGAACTGCGCCGGATCGTCTCGCGCGGCGCCGAGAAGCTGCGGTTTGCGCTCACCCATGACGGCGCCGAGGAGATCGCCGCCCGCTCGCGCGGCACGCCGCGGGTCGCCGGGCGGCTGCTGCGCCGGGTGCGCGATTTCGCCACCGTCGGCCGCGGCGGCGCGGCGCCGGTGGACCGCGCGCGCGCCGACGCGGCGCTCGACCGGCTGGAGGTGGACGCGATCGGGCTGGATGCGATGGACCGGCGCTACCTGCGCCGGATCGCCGAGCATCATCACGGCGGCCCGGTCGGGGTGGAGACGCTGGCGGCGGCGCTCGCCGAGGCGCGCGACACCATCGAGGACGTGGTCGAGCCCTATCTGATCCAGGAGGGGCTGGTGCTCAGGACCAGCCGGGGCAGGGTGCTGGCGGAGCGCGGCTGGGTCCATCTCGGGCTGAAGCCGCCGCCCGGCGACCAGCGCCAGCAGTTCGACCTGCTGGCGGAGGATTGAGCGATGCCGGCGCACCGTCACGACTTGCGGGTCTATTACGAGGACACCGACGCCGGCGGCGTGATGTATCACGCGCAGTATCTGGCGTTCGCCGAACGGGCGCGCACCGAGGCGCTGCGGGCGGCCGGCGCGCCGGCGGCGGAGCTGGCGCGCCGGCACGGCATCGTGTTCGTGGTGCGCCGGCTGCAGGCGGACTATGCCCGGCCGCTGCGGCTCGACGATCTGGTGACGGTGGAGACGGTGCTGACCGAGCGCCGCGGCGCCAGCCTGGCGCTGCGCCAGACCCTGTCCGTCGCCGGCGCGCCCTGCGCCACGCTGCTGGTGACGCTGGCCTTCATGCGCATCGCCGACGCCAGGCCGACCAGGCTGCCGGAGCCCTGGGCGTCGGTGGTCGACCGGCTCGGCTGACCACAAGCCTCGTTTACCGGGCGTTAAGCCTTTTCGCGGCAGGCTCGCGGGGGCAGAGGAGGCGGCGATGGCGGATTCGGTCACTTCGGTTTCGACCGGCACGGCCAAGCATTCGGGCAGCGGACCGGACAAGGCGGCCGCCGCGGCGTTGCTCAGCCCTGCCGCCCTGGATGCGAAGCGGCGCATCGCCCTGGAAGAGGCCCGGGTCGAGGCCGACCGCAAGGCGCACAGCGCGCAGAGCGCCAGCCACGACAAGAAGGCGCTCGAGGCCGCGCGCCTGGCGCTGGAAGCCGCCAAGGCGGCCGGCGCCGAGGGCGCCGCGCTCTCGGTGACGGCCTGAGGCGCCGAGCGCACCCGGAGATCGCGACTCCGGCTTAAAAACTCTCCATCTGCAACAGCGTAGCGGACAAAGCTTCTGCTACGGGTGAAAACCTTCTAGGGAAGCGCGGCAGAGCGGACGGCGTCCGGGCCGGGCGGTCCGACGAAAGGATGGAGGCGTGTTTGGATCGGGCGGTTGATGCGGCGAATCTCGCTGCGACGGGCGTGGCGGCGTCTGGGGGCGATCTCTCGCTCTGGGGTCTGTTCGTCGCGGCTTCCTTCGTCGTCAAGCTGGTCATCCTGGGGCTGATCGGCACCAGCGTCTGGGTCTGGGCGATCATCTTCGAGAAGCTGATCTCGGTGCGCCGGGTCAACCGGCAGGCGAACGGCTTCGAGGATCGCTTCTGGTCCGGCGGCAGCCTGGACGAACTCTACGAGACCGAGGGCGCCAAGCCGGCGCATCCGATGGCCGCCGTGTTCGGGGCGGCGATGGGCGAGTGGCGGCGCAGCGCGCGGGTGTCCGGCGCCGACCTGTCGCGCGGCAGCGTGCGCGAGCGGGTCGACCGCGCCATGGGCATCACCGTGACGCGGGAGATGGAGCGGCTGGAGCGCTGGATGATCTTCCTGGCCACGGTCGGCTCGACCGCCACCTTCGTCGGCCTGTTCGGCACCGTCTGGGGCATCATGCACTCGTTCTCGGCGATCGCAGCGATGCACAACACCAACCTGAGCGTGGTGGCGCCCGGCATCGCCGAGGCGCTGTTCGCGACCGCGATCGGCCTGGTGGCGGCGATCCCGGCGGTGGTCGCCTACAACATCATCAGCCAGCGGCTGGCCCGCTTCGCCGACCGGCTGGAGGCGTTCGGCACCGAGTTCGGCGCCATCTTGTCGCGGCAGTCCGAGGAGAGGGCCTGAACCATGGCGATGCAGATGGGCGGCGGCGGGCGCGGCGGCATCGGCGGACGGCGCCGGCACCGGCCGATGTCGGAGATCAACGTCACGCCGATGGTGGACGTGATGCTGGTGCTGCTGATCATCTTCATGGTCACCGCGCCGCTGATGACCAGCGGCGTCAATGTCGACCTGCCCAAGACCAACGCCTCGCCGGTCAATGCCGATACCAAGCCGATCACGGTGACGATCAAGGCCGACGGCAGCCTGTTCATGGGTGACGACGCGGTCAGCACCGACCAGCTGGTGGCCAAGCTCCAGGCCGCGGCGCAGAACGACCCCACCCACCGCATCTTCGTGCGCGGCGACCAGCACATCGATTACGGCCGCGTCATGCAGGTGATGGGCACCATCACCTCCGGCGGCTTCACCCATGTCGCCCTGCTGGCCGAGCAGCCGCAGGGCGCGCCGGCACAGCACTAGCGGACCGGCCGGAGCGTGCCCGCCTTGGTCCGCACCAGACAGGACGACAAGCGCGCGCTGCGTCGGGCGGCCCTGGTCTCTGGCGGCCTGCATCTCGGCCTGCTGCTGGCCTTCATCGTCGTGATCCCGCCGCTGGCCAAGCCGCCCGAGCCGCAGGACGCGCCGGCGGTAGAGATGGATTTCGTCGGCCCGCCGGCCAAGGCGCGCAAGGGCGACCAGCCGGCGCCGAAGCCGGAGGAGGCGCCATCGCAGGTCGACAAGGTGGCGCCGCCTTCGCCGACGCCGCCGGAGAAGCTTCCGGTCGAGGAGCCGCCGCCACCACCGCCGCCGCCGACCCCGGTGCCGCCGCCGCCGGAGTCGGTGCAGACGCCGACCCCGCCGCTCGACATCCCGCCCAAGATCGAGGCGCCGTCGCCGGACGTGGCCAAGCCGCCACCGCCGCCCAAGCCGGCGCCGCCCGCGCCGTCCAGGGCGCCGGCCCCGCCGGTGGCGCACCCGCAGCCCGACCTGCCGAAGATGGTCGTGCCGTCGCACGTCACGCAGCCGAACAAGACCGCGAACGTGCAGCCCGACACCCATTCGCTGATGGCCAATCTGGAGAAGTTCCGCGCCGACCAGCCGCAGACGCACCCGCCGCGTGCCCATGCCAACCCGGACCAGGGCGGCTCGACCTCGCGCGCCGGTGACGTGACCGGCCAGCTTACCGCCGGCCAGCAGCGGGCGATCGGCGGCTCGGTGCGCCGGTGCTATGCCGAGGACACCGAGGCCAAGGACTATGCCAGCTTCACCGCGCATCTGCTGGTGACCATCGACGAGACCGGCGAGGCGCGGCTCGTCACCTTCAAGCCCGACACGCTGGCGCGCATGGCCGCCGATCCCGGCTACCGGGCGCTGGCCGAGCGCGCCCGCGACGCGGTGCTGAACCCGACCTGCGCCAAACTGCCGATTCCGCCGGCGATGCTGGGCAGGGCCCAGCAGCTCAGCTTCGTCTTCCGCCCGTGACGGGCGCGTCCAGGGAGAACTCCATGTCGATCCGCAGCTCCGACACCCATGCCATCGCCGCCGGTCTGACCCGGCGCGGCCTGATCGCGTCCGGCGTCGCCGGCGGCATCGCGGCGCATCCGCTGCTGGCGCTGGCGCAGGGCGCGCCCAATGTCGGCAACGGCGCCGGGCCAGGCGGCGCCGAGATCACCGTCGACCAGGCCCGCACCGCGCCGATCCCGATCGCGATCCCCTCGTTCGGTCCGGGGGTCGGCGACCAGATGAGCCAGGTGATCGCCAACGACCTGGCCGGATGCGGGCTGTTCAGGCCGTTGAGTGCCGCCGCGTCCGCCGGCGGTCCGGGCGTGCCCGACTTCAACAGCTACAAGGCGATGGGCGCGCAGGCGGTGGCGCAGGGCACCACGTCGGGCAGCGGCGGCGCGGTCCGGGTCGAGTTCCGGCTGTGGAACGTGTTCACCGGCCAGCAGCTGCAGGGCACCGCCTACACCACCAGCGGCGGCAACTGGCGTCGCATCGCCCACATCATCGCCGACGTGATCTACGAGCGCATGCTGGGCGACAAGGGCTATTTCGACACCCGCATCTGCTACGTCTCGCTGAGCGGGCCGCGCAGCCATGCCACCACCAGGCTGGCGATCATGGACCAGGACGGCGCCAACGGCCGCGCGCTCACCGGCGGCGAATGGCTGGTCAAGACGCCGCGCTTCCACCCCACGCGCGACGAGATCGCGTTCATGAGCTACGCCAACGACCGGCCCAGGGTGTATCTGTTCGACCTCGGCAGCGGCCGGCAGCAGGTGCTGGGCGAGTTCGCCGGCATCAGCTTCGCGCCGCGCTTCTCGCCCGACGGCAGCGCGGTGGTGATGTCGGCGACCAGGGGCGGCGGCTCCGACATCTACAGCGTTGAACTCGGCTCCGGCGCCAAGCGCCAGCTGACCAATTCCGGCGCCATCGACACCAGCCCCTGCTACAGCCCCGACGGCAGCCAGATCGTGTTCAACTCCGACCGTGGCGGCAGCCCGCAGCTCTACATCATGGGGGCCGGCGGCGGCGGTGCGCGCCGCATCAGCTACGGCTCCGGGCAGTACGGCTCGCCGGTCTGGAGCCCGCGCGGCGACCTGATCGCCTTCACCAGGATCGGCAGCGGCGGCTTCTCGATCGGGGTGATGGCGCCCGACGGCACCGGCGAGCGCATCCTGACCAAGGGCTTCACCGTCGAGAGCCCGACCTTCTGTCCGAACGGCCGGGTGCTCGCCTATTGCCGGCAGAGCGCCGCGGGGGCCGGCGGCGCCGGCTTCTCCTCCTCGCTGGCGCAGATCGACATCGCCGGCTTCAACGAGCGCACGCTGGGAACCCAGGGCGGGGCGCAGGCGCCGGCCTGGTCGCCGTTGAAAGGCTGATGCGCAACGCCCGACGAAAAAACCGCTCCCCGGTGCAGCCAAGCCGGCGGCTGCACGTTGTCGGCTTGACCGGGAGCGAAACGAGGCAGTAATCGCCTAGGGCTGCCGTGACGTTCGGATGCCGGATGGCGTTCGGCCGGATCATCCGCGTAACCCCCGCAACGTTTCCAGGAACAACCACCATGAAACTGAAGATCCTCGGCGTGCTGGCCCTCGTGGCGGCGGTCGCCGCCTGCTCGGACGACAAGGCCGCCAACACCGGATCGGCGTCCGGCCTGGGTGCCACCTCGTCCGCCACCGGCGCGGCGCCGGGCAGCGAGGCCGATCTGGTCGCCAATGTCGGCGACCGGGTCTATTTCGAGCTGGCGCAGAACACCCTGTCCAGCGAGGCGCAGGCCACCCTCGACCGTCAGGCGGCGTGGCTGGCGCGCTATCCGCAGGTCACGATCCAGGTCGCCGGCAACTGCGACGATCGCGGCACCGACGAATACAACATCGCGCTCGGCAACCGCCGCGCCAACGCCGCCCGCGACTACCTGGTGGCCAAGGGCGTAAGCGCCGATCGCATCTCCACCATCAGCTACGGCAAGGACCGCCCGACCGCCACCGGCGACGACGAGCAGGCCTGGGCGCAGAACCGCAACGCCATCACCTCGGTCCGCTGAACCCAGCCGGACGGAGCATAGCGAGACGCCCCGGGATGTCGGTTCCGGGGCGTTTTCGTATCGTGTATCCTGCCAAGGCCAAGCCACCACGTCTCTA
>CAZZZA010000024.1:0-30319 GCA_964658455.1 uncultured Lichenihabitans sp. | reverse complement strand
TGACCCTCGCCGGCATGCTGTGCGGCGTTCCGGTGCTCGCGGTGAGGGAAGTCGTAACCGACAGCAAGATCGTCCGCGTGCCGCTGGCGCCTGACGCGATCGCCGGCAACATCAATCTGCGCGGACGCATCGTCACCGCGATCGATACACGCAGCCGGCTCGGCCTTCCGCCGGCTCCGGAGACCGCGGACCGGGTCGCGCTGGTCGCGGAAAAAGACGGCGCGCTCTATGCGCTCCTGATCGACCAGGTGCTCGAAGTGCTGAGCCTGCGTTGCAACCAGATCGACGAGACGCCGCCCAACCTGTCGCCGACCTGGCAGGCCTACAGCAAGGGCGTCTACCAGCTCTCCGACAACCTGATGGTGGTGCTCGATATCGAGCGTCTGCTGGCGCTGCCGTCATGAACGGGCTCCATGCCGACAGGCTTTGCCTGATTGTCGATGACAGCCGGACCATTCGCCGCATCGCGCGCAAGATCGTCGAGGATGCAGGAATGCGCGCGATCGAAGCCGCCGACGGGCTCGACGGGCTCGAGGCCTGCCGCGGAAACCGGCCTGACTACGTGCTGCTGGACTGGAACATGCCCAGGATGAACGGTCTCGATTGCCTCAGGGCGATCCGGCAGGAGTTCGGCGAGGCGCGGCCCTGGGTCATCATCTGCACCACCGAGAACGATCCGGTCTCCATCGTCGCCGCGATCGAGGCCGGCGCCCAGGAATTCATCATGAAGCCGTTCGACGCCGACATTCTGATCGGCAAGCTCGAGGCTGGCGCGCTGCAGTCCGGGTCGGCTGCATGAACGGGCTGTCTTCGGCTAGGCCGGTGGCGCCTGCGCGCATACGGGTGATGATCTGCGATGATTCGAGCGTGGTCCGCACGCTCATCTCCCGTGCCCTGCAGGCCGAGCCGGAAATCGAGATCGTCGGCAGCGTCGCAAACGGCGCGATGGCGGTCGACATGCTTAAGCGGGTGCCGGTCGACATCGTGCTGCTCGACGTCGAGATGCCGGTCATGGACGGCCTGACCGCGCTGCCGCTGCTGCTGCAGATCGACCCCCAGCTCCGTGTCATCGTCGCATCGGCGCTGACCAGCGCAGGCGCTGCGACCGCGCTTCGCGCCCTGCAGGCCGGCGCCGCCGACTGCCTGCACAAGCCGCGGGCCGATTCGCGGGAGAATTTCGGACGCGACATCCGCAACAAGGTGCTGGCGCTCGGGCGGCACCGCCCGCGCGCGACCGCCCCCGCCTCGGTCGCGCGAAGCGCCGCCGATTTCGTCCTGCTTCCGGCCGGATCGCGCAAGCCGCGGCTGCTGGCGTTGGGCAGTTCGACCGGTGGTCCGCAGGCGCTGTTCTCCCTGTTCGGGGCGCTCGACGCACCGCTTTCGCAGCCGATCGTCCTGACCCAGCACATGCCGCCTTTGTTCACGCGCTCGCTCGCCGACCATCTCGGCCGGATCGGCCACCGCCCCTGTGTCGAGGCGGAAGACGGCATGCCGCTGCTGGCGAACCGTATCCATGTCGCGCCGGGTGACCGCCACATGCTGGTGGAGGGCAATGACGAGGGGCTGGTCGCCAGGATCGTCGAGACCGCGCCGGAGAATTCCTGCAGGCCGGCGGTCGACCCGATGCTGCGCAGCGCCAGCAGGGCCTGCCAGGGCCGGGTCCTGACGGTGATCCTGACCGGCATGGGCCGCGACGGCGCCGCCGGGGCGCGCTGCGTGGTCGATGCGGGGGGCACCGTTATCGCCCAGGACGAAGCGAGCAGCGTGGTGTGGGGAATGCCCGGCGCGGTCGCATCCGAGGGGTTGTGTCATGCCGTGCTGCCGCTGGATCGGCTGGCTGCGAAGATCTACGCGCTGGCGGGGCGGTCATGAACGGCTTCGAGAGCATCGCTGCCACCGTCAAGGCCCGCTCGGGTCTCTCGCTCGGCAGCGACAAGCATTATCTGGTCGAGGCGCGGCTCGACCAGATCCTGAGGCGGCGCGGCCTGCCCTCGCTGGTCGCGCTGGCCGACCGGCTGCGATTCGATCCCGCCCTGGAACAGGAGGTGGTCGAGGCGATGACCACCAACGAAACCCTGTTCTTCCGCGACGGCAAGCCGTTCGACCATCTGCGCGACGTCCTGCTGCCCGAGCTGCATGCCGCGCGGCCGAAAGGCGCCGCGCTGCGCATCTGGTCGGCCGCCGCCTCGACCGGACAGGAGGCCTATTCGCTGGCCATGCTGGTGAGCGAGATGGGCCCGGCGCTGGCCGGGCGCCGGATCGAGATCGTCGGCACCGACATCGCCAGGGAGCCGCTGCAGCGTGCCGAACAGGGTCTCTACACGCAGTTCGAGGTGCAACGCGGGTTGCCGGTGCGCCTGCTGGTCAAGTATTTCACCAAGGAGGCCAATGGCTGGCGCATCAACCGGCCGCTGCGCGACATGGTGCGGTTCCGCCCCTGGAACCTGCTGTCGGACCTGTCGGCTCTCGGCCGTTTCGACATCGTGTTCTGCCGCAATGTGCTGATCTATTTCGACCGGGCGACCAAGGCGCGGACGCTGCAGGCGATAGCGCGCATCATGAGCGACGACGGCGCACTCTATCTCGGCGGCGCGGAAACCCTGCTGGGCATCGACTGCGCGCTCGCGCCCTACTCCGGCACGCCAGGCATCTTCTGCAAGCAGACCGCGCCGGCCGGGCTCATGCTCGCTCGATAGCCAGGACCTCTCGTATCCGCGCCACCAGCTCCGGCCGCGCGGGCAGCCGCCGCCGATCGAGGCTGGCGACCTGCCGCACGCCGAGACTGTTGCACAAGATCATGGTCTCCGCGCTGGCCAGCATGGATGGCGAGATCCGTCGCTCTACGACCAGGCCCGCCTCGATCAGCAGCGCGCGGGCGATGCCTGGAAGCGCGCCGTCGCCCAGACCGGGCGTGCAGAGCCGGCCATCCAGGCAGACCAGCACGCTGGCCGTGGTGCTCTCGGCGACCGCGCCCGCGGTGTTGAGCAGCAACGCGTCGTCGTAACCGGCCGCCTCCGCCTCGCGGCGCGCCAGCACGGAATCGAGATAGTTCGCGGACTTGATCCCGCTCAGCGGCGAGAACTCATTGCGGCGCGTGCAGCGCGCCACCAGCAGATGCAGCGGCGTCTGCGGCGCGCTCCCGGCATGCGCGGCGACCAGCAGCGTCGGCGTCGGCGCTTCCGGTGTCGCCAGGCCACGCGGCGCCGGGCCGCGCGACAGCGTGATCCGCGCGCTGCCAACCTGCACGCCGTTGGCAGCGATCACCGCGCCGACCGCCTTCGCGAGCGCCTGCTGGTCGAGGCCGAGCGGGATGCCGAGCAGGTCCGCGCCCCGCCGCAGACGATCGAGATGCCGAGCGGCATGTAGCGCCCGGCCGCCCTGCACCCGGATGGTCTCGAACACGCCATCGCCGAACAGGAAGCCACGATCGTCCGGGGCGATGCGCGCGTGCGCGGCCTCGGTCAGCGCCCCGTCGCACCAGACCTTCATGCGAACACCGCGAGCAGCGGCGCGACCTTGGCCAGCATCTCCCGATACTCCTCGGCCGGATCGGAATCGGCGACGATCCCGCCACCGGACTGGGCGACGATCCGGGTGCCGCCGAGCAGCAGGGTGCGAATGACGATGCTGCTGTCCATCGCCCCATCCCGGCCGATCCAGACCAGCGACCCGCAATAGGCGCCGCGCGCGGAGGCCTCGAGTTCGTCGATGATCTGCATCGCCCTGATTTTCGGCGCGCCCGTCACCGAACCGCCGGGGAACGTCGCCCGCAGCAGGGTGACCGCATCCTCGCCGTCACGCAGCCGCGCCGTCACCGTCGAGACCAGGTGATGCAGCGTGGCGATCGTCTCGACCTCGAACAGCGACGGCACGGCGACGCTGCCGGGCATGGCGACACGCGACAGGTCGTTGCGCATCAGATCGACGATCATCAGGTTCTCGGCGCGGTCCTTGGCGCTGGCCGCCAGCCGCCCAGCCGCGCGCGCATCCGCGGCGGGATCGCCGTGCCGCCGGCTGGTGCCCTTGATCGGCCTGGTCTCGACCACGCCACTCGCGTCGAGGGCGAGGAACCGCTCGGGCGAAGCGCTCGACAAGGCCCGCCCCTCGCCCCAGCCGATATAGGCCCCGAACGCGGCGGGATTGCGCGCCCGCAGCGCCAGATGCACCGAGGCCGGATCGACACCGGCCGGCCGCTCGGCCACGTGACGCATGGTCAGGTTGGCCTGGAAGATGTCGCCGGCGACGACATAGTCGAGGGCGCGCCCGATCATCTCGACATAGGCGTTTTGCGACAGGTCGGGACGCCAGACCAGGGCCGGCACCGGCAGCAGCGGGGGCGGCGGCTGGTCCAGCCATCGCAGCAGGCAGGCGGCACGCTGCGCCGCCGACGCATCCGGGTGCATGCCGGTCGAGATCAGCCAGCACCGCCACTCCAGACGATCGAACGCCAGCAGCAGATCATACAGGCCGAACCACAGCAGCGGCAGGTCCGCATCCGGCGTGTGGCGCGCCGGCAGCCGCTCTAGTTCGCGGCCGAGTTCATAGTCGAGCAGGCCGACCACGCCGCCCATGAACGGCACCGGCCCCGGTTCGCCATCGCTTCCGGCCCGCGCGACCAGCCGCTGCAACGCCAGGAAGGGCGGTTCCCCGGCCGCCTCGCCGTCCAGGCGCAGCACGCCGCCACGATCGTCCAGCACCGAGACCGGGTCGACGCAGAGATAGGAATACCGGCTTCTCGGCCCGACCGGTCCGGCGCTGTCGAGCCAGACCGGCAACCGGCGCGATGCGAGCTGGCGGAACGCGAGATCCGGGTCGCGCCATGCCAGGGCCAGGACCAGCCGGCCGGCGCGGTCAGGCGCCGAGGAACGACCGGACATCGTCATCCGGCGCCAGCAAAGCCCGGTCGTAGAACAGACCCTGCACTTCCTCGGCCTGCTCGCAGCGCATCTCCCGGTAGCGATGCCCGCACAGGGTCGATGCGAACCAGAAGAAGGTGTCCGGCATGCTAGCGCCGGCGAACATCCGGATCTGCGCGCCCGGTGCGGCGAACACCAGGTTGGTCATCGCAGCACCCATCGCCCCTGCCACCACCCGCGCATCGCGCAGGCAAGCGATCTGCTCGGGCAGGGTCAGATGGTCCGGGTTCATGACGTGGTAGCCGGCCGCGCGCGCCAGCGCCTCGACATGCTCCGGGGACTGGAAATCGCGCCGCATGCCGGCCCCCCTGCCGATGAAGACGCGCGCATGGCCGGCGCCGGCGACACCGTCCCGCAACGCCGCGACGCACGGCATGATCCGGGGCGACATGTAGGTCCCGTGGCTGGTCAGCCCCTCGACCAGGATCAGCCGGTCCACCCGGACCGGCCTGGCGTCGCACACCCGCACGTCCTGGTCGGCGACACCGATCCTGCGCAGGCTGTCCTGCATCACGCCGCCGAGTTGCGGGTCGGTGACGTCATGCACCAGCACGCCCAGCCCGCCGCCTCGGATCAGGTCGCGCGCCAGATGGATCATCGGCAGGATTTCGAGCAGCCAGTGCCCGTAATTGGCGGCGCCGCGCTTCTTTCCGAGCACCAGCGGCAGCGTATGGCGCGCCATGTCGCCGCCGGCGGCGATCTGCGACCGGGCCCAGTCGATCTCCGACGGGTGATGCTGCGTCACGCTCTGACGCAACAGCGCGCCGTCGCGGTCGAACACCAGCCCCTCGCACGCGACGATCACGTCGCGCAACAGCCAGAGCCGCAGCGGCCGCGCCTCGAAGCGACCCTGTCGCTGCGCCGCACAGGCGGCTGCGATGTCGGGCGGGATACGCTCCGGATAGCGGAGTTCAGGAGGCGGTGCGTCGAACGCGGGCGACCGCGACTCGAGCAGCAGCGCCGAGGACGGCGGGTCGACAGGATCCATGACCCGCCGCGATCGGGGCCGGGCTAGTGTCCGGCATTCTCCCCGGAGAAATCCGGGGCGGCCAGACCGGACGCGTCGAGCTGATGCACCAGTTCGGCCTTGAGGCGCTCGAGCCCCTCCGGGCTGAACCCCTCGCAGCGCGCGACCAGCACCGCCTGGGTGTTTGAGGCACGCAGCAGCCACCAGCCATCGGCGGTCTTGACCCTGACGCCGTCGATCGCCGAGACCTCGGCGCCGCTCGCGTCGAGACGGGCGGCGACCTCCTCGATCACCTTGAACTTGCGCGTGTCTTCGCAATCGAAGCGCAGTTCGGGGGTGCTGACCGCCTGCGGCAGCGCGTCCTTCACGTCCGAGAACGGCCCCTCCATCCTGGCGACGATGCCGAGCACCCGGACCGCCGCATAGAGCGCGTCGTCGAAACCGTACCATTTGTCGGCGAAGAACACGTGTCCGGACATCTCGCCGGCCAGCGGACTGCCGGTCTCGGCCATCTTGGCCTTGATCAGCGAGTGCCCGGTCTTCCACATCAGCGGCGTGCCGCCGGCGCGGGCGATCTCGTCGAACAGCACCTGGCTCGCCTTGACGTCGGCGATGATGGTGGCGCCGGGATGCGCCTTCAGCACGTCGCGCCCGAGCACGACCAGGAGCTGGTCGCCCCAGAGGATCTGGCCCTTGTTGTCGACGACGCCGATCCGGTCGGCGTCGCCATCGAAGGCGATGCCGATGTCGGCGCCCTTCTCGGCCACCGCGGCGATCAGCTGCTCGAGGTTCTTGGCGACGGTCGGATCGGGGTGGTGTGCCGGGAAGTTGCCGTCGATCTCGCCGTTGAGCACCGTGTGCTCGCCGGGCAGCGAGCTGACCAGGCGCTGCAGGATCTCGCCGGCAGAGCTGTTGCCGTTGTCCCAGACCACTTTCAGGATCCGGTCGCCGCCATCCCAGTCGGAGATCAGGCGGGCGATGTAGTCGTGGCTGACATCGACGGTCCGGTCGGTGCCGCTGGCCTCTTCGACCACGTCGCCGGCGGCGGCCTGCTTGCCGAGCTGCTGGATCTGCGCGCCGAAGAACGGCTTGCGGCCCAGCATCATCTTGAAGCCGTTATAGTTCGGCGGGTTGTGGCTGCCGGTGACCATGACGCAGCCATCGGTCTCGAGCGTGGTGGCCGCGTAGTAGAGCATCGGGGTCGGGCCGCGGCCGACGCGCAGCACCTCCATCCCCGACGCCTTCAGCCCCTCGACCAGCGCCGCTTCCAGTTCCGGCGACGACAGCCTGCCATCGTAGCCGACGGCGACGGTCTTGCCGCCGCGTCCGGCGACGATGCTGCCGAAGGTGCGGCCGATCGCGAACGCGTCCTTGGCATGCAGAGTCTGACCGACGATGCCGCGAATATCGTATTCGCGCAGGCTGGTCGGGTCGAAGGCATGGGTGAACGCCATCAGAGGGCTCCGACGTAGGTCTTGAGGAAGGCGCGCACCGCGGGACCGAGGTCCGGACGCTCCAGCGCGAACGCGATCTGCGCCTCGAGATAGCCGACCTTGTCGCCGCAATCGAAGCGGCGGCCCTCGTAGCGCAGACCGTGGAACGGCCGGCCGCCGATCATCTTCGCCATCGCGTCGGTCAGCTGCACCTCGTTGCCGGCGCCGCGCTCGAGCATGCTGAGATGCGTCAGCACGTCGGCGGTCAGCACGTAGCGGCCGATGATCGACAGGTTGGACGGCGCGTCCTCGGGCTTCGGCTTCTCCACCAGCCCGGTCACTTCCACCAGCCGGCCGTCATCGGCGCCGACCTTGAGGATGCCGTAGCGATTGGTGTGCTCCGGCGGCACCTCCGACACCGCGACCACGCTGCCGCCGGTCTCGTTGTAGGCGTCGGCGAGCTGCTTCAGGCACGGCGTCTTGGCTAGCACGATGTCGTCGGGCAGCAGGATCGCGAACGGGTCGTCGCCGATGAAGGTGCGGGCGCACCAGATCGCGTGACCCAGGCCCAGCGGCTCCTGCTGTCGCACCGAGAGCATGGTGCCGGGCAGCATGCTGGAATCGCGCAACGCCGCCATCGCCTCGGGCTTGTTGCGTTCCTTGAGCGTGGCTTCGAGTTCGTAGGCACGGTCGAAATACTCGACCAGGGCGGTCTTGCCGCGCCCGGTGATGAGACAGAACTGCTCTATCCCCGCCGCTCGCGCCTCGTCGATCGCGTACTGGATCAGCGGACGATCGACGACCGGCAGCATTTCCTTGGCCATCGCCTTGGTCGCCGGGAGGAAGCGGGTCCCGAGACCGGCGACGGGGAGCACGGCCTTGCGTAAGGGCTTGATCACGTTCTCTACCTTCGCGTGGAGACGCCACTTCAACCGGGCGTCTTACCGGAATGAAGGTGCCATGCGGCGCTGGTCCCGGCAATCCGCCGAAATACGGCAACCCGGACGCCTGACGGTCCCGGGCGATCGCGGTCGGCCTGTCGAAGGTAAAAATTTGGTGCGGTCGAGAAGACTCGAACTTCCACGGGGTTTCCCCCACAAGCACCTCAAGCTTGCGCGTCTACCATTCCGCCACGACCGCACCGTGACATTCCGGAAGCCAGAGGCCATATCCGGGACGACGGAGGGCCGTATAGACGATGCATGACCAGTCGGCAATCACCCGCGTGCCGGCGCCGCGCTGGGTCCGGACCGACGGGCTGGTCGCCTATCCCGACGCCCTGGCGTCGATGCGGCAGACCGTGGCCGAAATCCGCGACGGCGAGGCCGGCGAGCGTCTCTGGCTGCTCGAACACCCGCCGACTTTCACGGCCGGCACCTCGGCGCGGCCGGAAGACCTGTTCAACCCGCACGGCTTTGCGACCTTCGAGGCCGGGCGCGGCGGGCAATGGACCTACCACGGGCCGGGACAGCGGGTGGTCTATGTGATGCTGGACCTGCAACGGCAGCACGGCATGGTGCCGCCGCGCGACGTGCGCGCCTATGTCTGCGCGCTGGAAGGCTGGCTGATCGCCGCCCTCGCCCGGCTCGGCGTGGCGGCCGGACGCCGTGCCGGCCGGGTCGGGGTCTGGGTCGCCGACGAACGCACCGGGCTCGATGCCAAGATCGCCGCACTGGGGGTCCGGGTGACGCGCTGGGTGTGCTGGCACGGTATATCGGTGAACGTGGCGCCGGCGCTCGAGCATTTCGACGGCATCGTGCCGTGCGGGATCCGAGAGCACGGCGTCACCAGCTTGGCGGCGCTCGGCCGCGACGTCGGCATGGCCGGGCTGGATGCGGCGCTCGCCGCCTGCTGGCCGGAATTCTTCGGCGGCGAGCCGCCGGTCATCCTGGCGGGCTGAACAGCCCCGGATCGAGCGCGATCCCGCTCTGCTGATCGCTGAGATCGAAGCGCGTGCGGTGCTGGCGGAGATCGACCGCCTCCAAACCCGACAGCAGCAGCGCGCCGTCTCCCGCGATCCGGAACCGGAGCGTCAGCAGGCCCTGCGACGGGTTGGCCGCGCGTGTCAAGGAGAGCTGCAGCGCGCCCGGGCTGCGCTGGATGTCGGTGACGTCGATCGCCCCGGACAATCTGACCGGCCCGGCGAGCAGCAGCCCGAGCGGGTTGGCGGCCAGCGCGATCCGGGTGGTGGCGCCGCTCGGTTCGTCGTGCACGACCAGCCGCCCGTCGCCGGCGACGACCACGCGCTGCGCCGGCGCGTCGTATTGCAGGCGCAGATGCCCGGTCTCGTACCAGGCGGTCCCGCTGCTCTCGTCGCCGCGGTCCGGACCGGTCTGCACGAAGCGGGCGCGCAGCGTGTGCAGCCGGTCCAGGGCGACCTGCGCCTGATCGATGCTGGCCTGCTCGGCCGGACTGTGCGGCGTCGTCGGCGGGGAGAGCGCGCAGCCCTGCACCACCAGCAGCGCGACGAGACAAAGACGCTTCATGCTCAACCGGCCGGCGCCAGGTCTTCGCGGTTCCTGGCCGGATCCTCGAGATCGTAGAACAGCCGGTCCACCCTGGAGAAGTTCGGGTTGTAGTAGGGGTCGTTCCGAAAGAACGGCACCTTGCCCCAGCGCTCGTACATGGTCTGCTGCTCGCGGAAGAAGCGGGCTTCCTGGTCAGGCCGCATGTCGCTGCCGCGCGACAGGCTCTCATGGTGCCAGGCCACGAAATCGGCACACCAGACGACCCGATGGCCGCTGCCATGCACCTTCAGGCACAGATCGACATCGTTGTAGGCGACCTTGAGATGCTCCTCGTCGAAGCCGCCGACCGCGTGGAACACCGAGGCCTTGATCAGCATGCAGGCGGCGGTGACCGCCACCAGATCCTGGCTCAGACGGGCGCGGCCGATATAGCCGTAATCGTCGTCGGGGATACCCAGATGGATGTGCGCGGCGACGCCGTGCGTGCCGACGATCACCCCTGCATGCTGGACGGTCTTGTTGGGGTAGAGGAACTTGCCGCCGACGATGCCGACGCTGTCGTCGGACAGCGCCTCGCCGACGATGCGGTTCAGCCAGCCCTTGTCCTCGATGAAGACGTCGTTGTTCATGAAGACGTAGAACGCCGCGTCGCTCTGCTGCGCGGCGAGATTGTTCAGCCGGGAGTAGTTGAAGTCCTCGATGACGTCGATGACACGGATCTGCGGGCAGCCCTCGGCGTCGGTGGCGGCGATGTCCTTGAAGAACTTCGTCGCCTCGCGCGAGGTCGACCAATTGTTCACCAGGATGATGTCCCAGTCCGGATAGTCGGTATGCGCGCGGAGCTTCTCCACGCAGGTCCGGGTGGTCTCGATCTGGTCCCTGAACGGAATGATGATCGAGACCTTCGGCGTGCTCTGCGGGATCCACTCGACGCCGTAGATCGTCAGCCCGTTGATGGTCGAGACCTGGGCCACCTGGCCTTTGCGCTTGAGGTGGTCGGCGACCGCGCGCACGCCGGCATCGACGGCGTAGCCCTTCTTCGACACGTCGGCCGCGGTCGAGTTCGGCGTGATGCGCCAATGATAGAGCAGTTCCGGCACATGCACGATCTGCTTCGGGCTGAGGATTTCCGAGCAGCGCAGGATGAAGTCATGATCCTGGGCGCCGTCATACTCCTTCTTGAGCAGACCGACCTTCCGCATCGTCTCGGTCTCGATGACGGTCAGATGACAGACATAGTTGCAGCCGAGAACGTAGCGGTAGTTCCAGTCCGGCTTGAAATTCGGTTCGAGATAGTAGCCGGCCTGGTCGACCTTGTCCTCGTCGGAATAGAGCAGCTTGGCGCCGGTCCGGCGCGCGGTGCGGATCATGATCTCGAGCGCGACATCGACCAGCACGTCGTCATGGTCGAAGAACACGGTCCATTCGCCCAGCGCCGCATCCATCGCGATGTTGGTGGCCTTGGCGATGCCGACATTCTTGCGCGAGCGGATGCAGCGGATGCGCTTGTCCTGGGCGCAGAACGCATCGATCCGCGACGAGACCTCCTGAGATTTCGAGCCGTCATCGACGATGACCAGCTCCCAGTTCTGGTAGGTCTGGGCGATCACGCTCTCGATGGCGGCGACGAAGTCCGACAGCAGCGGCTTGTAGGTCGGCACCATCACGGTGACCAGCGGCTCGTCGGCCGCTTGCCCGGCCTGCCTGAGCAGCTGGCGCTCGGCGGCGACACGGGCGCGCAGGTTCTCGTAGTAGCGCCGTGCCCAGCGGTCGTAATCGCCGAGATGGTAGCCCTGGCTCGGCAGCAGGCTGGTGATCTCGCGCCGTAGCCGCTCCATGTCGGCATACATGCGGCTCATGTCGCTGGCGATCGAGACCAGCTTGCCCTCGAGGAAGTCGGAAACGGTCGCGGTGACGAACGGGCTGTTGTTCAGCTCGATCATCTCCGGCAACAAGAAGAAACGAAACGTCTGCGAGAAGTTCTTCTGGAACGCGTGCGGGACGGTGAACTCGAAGCCGCAGTTCGGGTCGCAGCCGAGCACGTTGCCGACGTCGCGCCGGAAGCGATCGGCCTTGATTTGCGCGATCTTGACGTTCTCGCAGGTGATCAGGATGTCGCAGCGCGCCTGGGCGACCGGGTCGCGGCCGACCCGGCGCAGCACCCAGCCGCGCAGCGCATTGTGCACCAGCCCGTCCACATTGCCCTGGACCGTGACCAGCGGCGTGTCGGCGAAGGTGAAGGAAGGCCGCAACGCGGCGATGCCCTCCTCGCCCATGTGCTGCAGATGCGTGTCGTCCGGCAGCAGCAGGCTGAGCACGTGCGGCTCGCCGTCCAGGAACTCGTGCGGAATGTCGAACGAGAACCCGACCTGTGGCGAGGCCAGGTTCAGCGCGCCGCGCACGTCGTCGCGCACGCCGTCGCAGGTGACGGTGGCGATGTCGCGGCCATCGATGATCGCCCGCAGCACGACGATCTCGTGCGGGTTGACGAGATCGGTCACCCAGCCCGATGCGCGGCCCCCGGCGTCGTAGCGATCGCAATAGCCGGTGAAGCGCGACGAAAGGGCACCTGGCTTCGCTTCGTCCACGTCCATCAGGCACCTTTCGCTTCGGCCCGGAAGAGGTCCGCGCCGCATCTGGAAGTTACCGGAACGCCCCTAGGCGCGCAAACGCCAAAGCCGCTTTCACGCCAGGCAGGCTCAGCCGGCCGAGGCGTCGGCGGCCTCCTCGCCGGGGGTGCGGAGCCGCAGCGACAGCGCATGCAGGCCGGTGCGGAATTCCTCGGCCAGCGCCTCGTGCACCAGCCGCGACCGCTGCATCCTGGTCTGGCCCTCGAACGCGGCGCTGACCAGCAGCAGCGCGTAGTGGGTCTCCCCGCCGCTCGCGTCGCCCACCCCGGCATGGCCGGCATGGCGCGCGCTCTCGTCGTCGATCGCCATCCTGACCGGTGCGAAGCGGGCGGTGACGATGGTGGCGATCCGGCTCCGCCGATCGGCGCCCGCGGTCTGTGTCGAGGGGCCCATGACGCTGTCTCCTGTCTGGTCGCGGCACGCGGCGGCGGCGTCCGAGGTTGCTCTTGCACGGCTGCGAATTGCGCGCACATAAACGCCGTGATGATGAGACGGAACCAGCGACACCGGGCGTTCGATCCCGACCCGGCAGCGCCGGACCGGTCTTGCGACCTGCCGGGCTGCCAGCAGCGGGCCGGCTACCGGGCGCCGCGTTCGCGGCAGACGCTGAACGATTATTTCTGGTTCTGTCTCGACCATGTGCGCGAGTACAACGCGCGCTGGGACTACTACAAGGGCATGACCCCCGGCCAGATCGAGGCGCATCTGCGCGCCGACGTGTCCTGGAACCGGCCGTCCTGGCGGCTGGGCCATCTGGGGGGCGCCTCGGCGTTCGAGGAGGACATGCTGCTCGACCCGCTCGGCCTGCTGCGCGGCTCCGCCGAGTCCAGGGTCCGGGCGAAGCAGCGCGCCCATGCCGCCGACCCGCGGCCGGAGGCGCTGCGCCAGCCGCTGGAGACGCTGGGGCTGGGCTGGCCGGTATCGCTGGCCGAGGTGAAGAGCCGCTACAAGGACTTGGCCCGCCGCCACCACCCGGACGCCAATGGCGGCGACCGGGAAGCCGAGGAGCGGCTCAAATCGATCAACGTCGCCTACACGGCGTTGAAACAGCATCTGGCCGAGACGCGCCTCGCCCAGACCGGCTAAAGCCACCGGCTGACAGGGCCGATGTCGCCGGCCGGCACAGGCACCGCACACCTGTGCGCGTTCGGCGGCGATCTTGCGTCCGGGCCGCGCAGGCCGGACCATGGGACCAGACGACCGGGGATGGCAGGCGGCAGCGATGCCTTCGGCCGCTCACGACAGGAACGGGATGACCAGCTTGATGAACGACATCGCCGAACGCTCGGCCGGCCAGCTTCAGGGCGATGACGCGGTTCCCGTGTCCGACATGGGCGCGGCCGGGGCCGAGGGTTACCCCACCATCTCCAGCCTGACCGCGCCGGACCGTACCGTGGTCGCGCGCGAGGTGTTCGGCATCGACAGCGACATGAAGGTGCCGGCCTTCTCGGTGCGCACCGACCATGTGCCGGAGATCGACAGCGCCTACCGCTTCGACCACGAGACCACGCTGGCGATCCTGGCCGGCTTCACCCACAACCGCCGGGTGATGGTGCAGGGCTATCACGGGACCGGCAAATCCAGCCATATCGAGCAGGTTGCGGCGCGGCTGAACTGGCCGTGCATCCGCATCAACCTGGACAGCCACATCAGCCGCATCGACCTGATCGGCAAGGACGCGATCGTGGTCAGGGATGGCCAGCAGATCACCGAGTTCCGCGAGGGCCTGCTGCCCTGGGCGCTGCAGCACCCTTGCGCGCTGGTGTTCGACGAATACGATGCCGGCCGCCCCGACGTGATGTTCGTGATCCAGCGCGTGCTCGAGGTCGAGGGACGCCTGACCCTGCTCGACCAGAACACGGTGATCCGGCCGAACCCGTATTTCCGGCTGTTCGCGACCGCCAATACGGTCGGCCTCGGCGACACCACCGGGCTCTATCACGGCACCCAGCAGATCAACCAGGGACAGATGGACCGCTGGAGCGTGGTCACCACCCTGAACTACCTGCCGCACGCCCAGGAAACCGCGATCGTGCTCGCCAAGACCGGCTGGGACGGCCGCGACCAGGCCGCCAAGCGGCGCGTCGAGAGCATGGTGGCGCTGGCCGACCTGACCAGGGCCGGGTTCATCCATGGCGACATCTCCACCGTGATGTCGCCCCGCACCGTGCTGACCTGGGCCGAGAATGCCCGGATCTTCGGCGATCTCGGCTTCGCCTTCCGCCTGACCTTCCTGAACAAGTGCGACGAGGCGGAGCGGCAGACGGTGGCGGAATACTACCAGCGCTGCTTCAACCAGGAGCTGCTGCCGGCCGGTCCGAAGCCGCGCTGATGAGCGGCGGCGGCGGCAACGGCGGCGGCGACCAGGGACGCACCGAGGCGTTCAAGCGCGCCACCGCGGGCGCGTTGCGGGCGATCGGCGGCCAGAGGGACGTCCAGGTCACGTTCCAGTCCGGTCCCGCCCAGCTCAACGGCACCAAGGTCCGCCTGCCGCCGCCCAGCCGCTCGCTGCCCGATGCCGAGATCGCCCGGGTGCGCGGCGCCGCCGACAGCGCGGCGCTGCGGCTGCGCCACCATGACAGCGCCGTGCACGCCGCGCGCACCCCGGAACCGCGCGAGGCGCGCGAGGTCTATGACGCGCTCGAGCAGACCAGGATCGAGGTGGTCGGCAGCCGGCACATGAACGGCGTGGCCGCCAACCTGCGCGCCAGGCTGGATCTGGAATGCGAACAGGCGGGCTATGCGCGCATGACCAGGCGCGAGCAGCTGCCGACGGCGGCGGCACTGGCGCTGCTGGCGCGCGAGCGGCTGGGCGGGGTGCCGGCGCCCGACACCGCGCAGGCGGTGCTGGGCCTGTGGCGCGACAACCTGGCAGCGGGCGCCGATGCCGCGCTCGACGCGCTGGCCGCCGCCAAGGACGACCAGAACGCCTATGCCAGGGCCGCGCGCCGGCTGCTCGCCGCCTACGACCTGGCGGAGCTGGAGGGCGAGACCGAGCAGCCGGAGGAGGAAGAGGAGAGCGGCGAGTCCGGCCAGGACGAGGACGACACCGCATCGGAGCAGCCGCCCTCGCCGCAGCAGGAGCAGGGCAGCGCCGCCGCCGACCAGGCGCTCGGCGCCGAGCAGCAGGAGGCCAGCGCCGGCGATCCCGAGGAGCAGGACGAGACCGAGCACGAGGAGGGCGGCACCGAGGGCGAGGACCGTCCGGGCGGTCCGCAGCAGGATCGGCAGCCTAACCAGGCCGAGATCGGCAGCGCCTACCGCGTCTTCACCGAGGCGTTCGACGAGGAGATCGCCGCCGAGGCGCTGTGCGACGCCGACGAACTCGGCCGGTTGCGCCAGCAGCTCGACCAGCAGCTCAGCAACATGCAGGGCGTGGTGTCCAAGCTTGCCAACCGCCTGCAGCGCAAGCTGATGGCGCAGCAGACCAGGGCCTGGGAGTTCGACCAGGAGGAGGGGATCCTCGATGCCGGCAGGCTCGCCAGGATCGTGGTCAACCCGTTGCTGTCGCTCTCCTACAAGCACGAGCGCGACACCGACTTCCGCGATACCGTGGTGACGCTGCTGCTGGACAATTCCGGCTCGATGCGCGGCCGGCCGATCACGGTGGCGGCGATGTGCGGCGACATCCTGGCGCGCACCCTGGAGCGGTGCGGGGTGAAGGTCGAGATCCTGGGCTTCACCACCCGCGCCTGGAAGGGCGGGCACAGCCGCGAACGCTGGGTGGCGGCCGGCAAGCCGCGCGATCCCGGTCGGCTCAACGACCTGCGGCACATCGTCTACAAGGCGGCCGACATGCCGTGGCGCCGCGCCCGCCGCAATCTCGGGCTGATGCTGCGCGAGGGCCTGCTGAAGGAGAACATCGACGGCGAGGCGCTGGCCTGGGCGCACCGGCGTCTGCGCGGACGCCCGGAGAGCCGGCGCATCCTGATGGTGATCAGCGACGGCGCCCCGGTCGACGACAGCACCTTGTCGGTCAATTCCGGCAGCTACCTGGAGCGGCATCTGCGCGAGGTGATCGCCGACATCGAGCGCACGCGCGCGGTCGAGCTGATCGCGATCGGCATCGGCCACGACGTGACCCGCTACTACCGCCGCGCCGTCACCATCACCGATGCAGAGGAGCTGGGCGGCACCATGCTGGCCAAGCTGTCGGAGCTGTTCGACGAGAAGAACGGCCGCGCCGTGGGCCGTGGCCTGCGCGCCGCCTGAACCGGGCGGTCCGCCGATGCTGCCGCTGGCCCAGGTGCCGGCGATCGGCCTGGCCAGCGGGGTCGGGTTCGTGCTGCCGATCCTGGCGATGAAGCTGGTCGCGCCCGGCCGGCTTCGCACCGCGGCACTGCTGCTGGCCGTGGCGCTGGCGATCGTGCTGATCCGCGGCCTGGGGCGGCGGCTGCACCGTCTGCTCGACGCCACCGAACGGCAGTGGCGTTTCCCGCTGCTGGCGCTCTACGGCGTCATGGCGATGGCGCCGCCGGCGGCGCTGACCCTGGTGCCCTGGCGCTAGCGCCGGACTGCAGCGCCGAGGCCCGGTCCAGCGCCGCCAGCGCGTCCTTGGTCAGGAACGGCGCATACAGGCTCCGCACCTGCCGGTAGCCCCATTGCATGTGGGTCTCGGTCAGGGTGCGCATGCCCCGGTGCAGGGTCAGGAAACTGACCCAGTAGCACGAGACGATGCCGATATTGGCCACCAGCCGGTCGCGATCCTCGTCGGCGACCAGCAGCAGCCCGCCCTGCTGCATCGCCCGCATCACCCGCGCCATCTCGGCCAGCAGCCGGGTGGCCAGCCGACGCAGGCCGCGGCGCAGGCCGGGGGCAGCTGACCGCACCGCCAGCGTGTCGCGGAACAGGAAACGGTAGGACCAGGTCAGCGAGAACCAGGCCGGCAGCGCCCCGGCATAGGTCGCGGGATCGTCGCCGCCGAGCCGCTCCAGCAGCGCCAGCGCGGCATGCTCGAACCGGTCGAACAGCGCCAGGTAGAGCGCCTCCTTGGTGCGGAAATGATAGTACAGGTTGCCCTCGTTGATGCCGGCGCTCTCGGCGATCAGCCGGGTCGTGACCTGCTCCACGCCGTCGCGGTTGAGCAGCGCCAGCGTCACGTCGAGCACCCGCTCCCGGGTGGAGCGTCGTTCCGTCGCTGCTCCAGGCTTGCGCATTCCGCCGCACCGATCCTATCGTTTCCTAAGGTGCAGACCTTAGGACAGCCGGCCATGACCAGTCCCGTCTCGACGCTCCGTGAAACCCGCAGGGTGGTCCACGCGATCACGGCGACGATCCGGAACCCGCTGGAGGCGCTGCCGCCGGCGGTCTATGACGAGCCTATCCTGCGCTCCAGGATCCTCAAGCGCACCATGATCCATATCATGGAACCGGCGCTGATCCAGGAAGTGCTGGTCGGCAACGCCAGCCGGCTGAACAAGGGCCGGGCGGTGCGCCGCGCCCTGTCGCCCGCGCTCGGCGACGGGCTGCTGACCGCCGAGGGATCGAGCTGGCGCTGGCAACGCCAGGCCCTGGCGCCGCTGTTCCGGCCGGACCGGGTGGAGACGCTGATCGCGCCGATGATCAGGGCGGCAGAGGATTGCCGCGACCGTCTGCGCGCCGGCGGTCCGGACCGCGTGGTGGCGATCGAGCGCGAGACCGCGCGCACCACCTTCGACGTGATCGTCGAGACCATGCTCGCCGACGCCACGTTCGACACCGACACCATGCTCCAGGGCGTCTCCAACTATGTGCGCCAGACCAACTGGAGCCTGGCCGCGAACCTGATCGGCGCGCCGCCATGGCTGCCGCATCCCGGCAAGCGGCGCGCGCAGAAATCCAACGCGCTGATGCGGCGCCAGATCGGCGCCCACGTCACCGCCCGACGCGCCAGGGGCGAGACCGGCGGCACGCCGGACCTGCTCGACCAGCTGCTGGCGGCGCGCGATCCGGAGAGCGGGCGCGCGATGACCGACAGCGAGATCACCGACAACCTGCTGACCTTCCTGGCGGCGGGCCACGAGACGACGGCGCTCGGGCTCGCCTGGACCCTCGATCTGGTGGGACGCCACCCGGCGGTCGCAGTACGAGCGCGCGAGGAGATCATGCGCGTCACCGGCGGCGGCCCGGTCGAGCCGCGTCACGTCGCGCAGCTCGGCTATGTCAGGCAGGTCTTCAACGAGGGCATGCGGCTCTATCCACCGGCGCCGATGATCTCGCGTCAGGCGCAGGAGGATTTCGCGCTCGACGGCGACACGGTCGAGGCCGGCAGCACGCTGGTGGTGCCGATCGGGGTGGTGCACCGCCATCGCGGCGTCTGGGACGAGCCGGAGCGGTTCGACCCGGACCGGTTCGAGCCGGCGCGGGAGAAGGCGCGCCATCGCTACGCCTTCATGCCGTTCGGCGCCGGGCCGCGGGTCTGCATCGGCAATCTGTTCGCCCTGTCCGAGGCGGTGGCGATCCTGGCGGTGCTGCTGCACGACCTCGATTTCGTCCCGGCGCTAGCGGTGCCGCCACGGGCGCGCATGGACATCACGCTGCGGCCGGAAGCGCCGCTGCTGATGCGGGTTTCGGCGAGACGCCAGGGCACGGGCGCCGCGCCGGAGCCGGACCGGGCGCTCCGCGCGAAAGCGGCGGTCTGAGCTGCGCCTGATCATGCGGCGGCAGCCGGCATGACGCCGAGGCTCACCCTGCACGGCGACGCGACCCGGGCGTCGCCGGTCATCGTCATCCATCCGGCGACCGCGGTATCGGAGAGCGTCTACACGCCGTTCGCGACCTATCTGGCCGCGCAGGGTTTTCGCGTCGTCACCTACAATTACCGTGGCGTGGGCGCCGATGCCCGCAACCCCGCGTCCCGCCGCCTGCGCATGCGCGACTGGGCCGACCACGACGTCAACGCGGTGATCGGCGAGATCCGGCAGCGTTTTCCGGATGCGCCGCTCGCCGCGATCGGCCACAGCTTCGGGGGCCATGCGATCGGCCTGAGCGAGCAGAGCAAGGCGCTGCGGGCCGGCGTGCTGATCGCATCGCCGGTCGGCAGCCTGCGCTTCGTCCGGCCCTGGAGCGAACGGCTGAAGGCGACAATGCTGCTGCACGGGCTCGGGCCGCTCTCTGTGGCCGCCTTCGGCTATGCGCCGGGGAAGCGGCTGGGGGTGAGCGAGGATCTGTGCGCCGGGGTGCTGCACGAATGGCGTCGATGGACCAGTCTGCGGCAGTATTTCTTCGACGATCCGAGCCTCGGCGCGGCGGAGCGCTTCGCGCGGGTCGGTTATCCGATCCTCAGCTACGGCTTCGACGACGACCCCTGGGCGACGGAGCCGGCCATCGCGGCGCTGCTGCGTCGCTTCAGCGGCACCAGCGTGACGCACCGGCAGATCGATCCGGCGCAGGCCGGCAGCGGTCCGATCGGCCATATGGGATTCTTCCGCAGCCGGCACCGGCAGACGCTCTGGCCGCCGGTCGCCGCCTGGCTGCACGCGGTGCTGGACCCGCCGGCGCGCTGAGCCTCGCCGCCGTCAAGCGTGGTGCGAATCCGGGCCGGCCGCCGGCTGCGGCTGCGGCGACAGCGCCCCCGCTCTTCGCATCGCCTCGCGCGCCTCCGGCATGCTGACCGGCACGTCGTCGGCGGCGAGCGACAAGGCGTGCGGCGAACAGGCCTGGCCGATCTCGTGGTCCGGCCAGTCGCCCTGCTTGGACAAGGCGAACACCAGCATGCGTCCGACCCGTGCCGCGAGCGCCTGCTCGGACAGCGACAGCGACAGCGATGCGACGCGCGGGCGGTCCGGGTGCCAGGCGAACTCGGCCTCGAGCATCGACGCCATCTCGCCGACCGCGCGGTAGGTGGCGTTGAGGAACAGCTGGTGGGTCTCGCCGTAATAGCGCCCTGCCCGCCCCACCACCGCGCGGGCGGCGATCTCGTCGGGGTCGCGCAGCAGCAGGATCTCTGGCGCCGGCTCGTAGTCGAAGCCCGCTTGCGCGGCATGGAAGCTGCCGTCCTGTCCGGGCGGCGCGGGCGCCTCCCGGGCAGGCACCACCACCCCGGCGGCCTGCTCGCCCTGGCGGCCGCCGGCGATCTCGCGCTGGCGGCGCGGCACGCCCAGCGTGCGCAGCAGCCGGTCGAGCGATTCGTAGATGTCGGCGCCCACCCGCGCCGAGGGCGACAGACCCTCGATCAGCGCGATCAGCCAGCCGGGCCGGTGCGCGTGCACCAGGCTGGCGAAGTGGCGGGTCCAGATCTCGTCCTGGCGGCCGACGCCGAAGCGCAGGAACTGACGGTAGCCGTCCGGGACCGCCGGAAAGCCGGCCGGCAATTCGATGAACACCGACACCCAGCGGGCGCCGAACGGGATGCCGAACACCGGGGCGACATGCAGCCATTCATCATGGCATTTCACGTCGTAGAGTTCGTCGCCATGCACCAGCGCGATCATGCCATGCACCGGATAGGCGGATTCGCGCCCGGCGCGGCTGGTGCGCGGGTCGTCGGCGAGCGGCGCGTCGTAGGCGTAGTGCAGGCGGATGCCGTCCGCGAGGGTCACGGTCTCCAGCCGCGTCGCCAGACGCGACAGCCTGCCCTCGATCGGCTCGAACGGCGTCTCGGCCGGCTGGCAGCGCAGCGTGACGCCGTCGCCGATGCGGAAGAATCGTGCCGCCAGTTCCCAGGCCAGCCAGTGCGGCGGCATCGACGGCTCGCCCGCATAGGGATCGCGCGTGGTGTCCTGGCCGGGCTCGTTGCCCAGCAGCACGACCTCGGTCCAGTCGCGTGACACCGATTTGCCGTCCTGGATGGCAAGTGCTGTGACGTCCAGCACCGCCTTCCAGACGCCATCGGCGTCCTGCTGCTGCACCCGGCCATAGAAGCCGTCGCGCCAGCCGAGCAGCGCCTCGTGCACCCGGCCGTCATGGCAGGAGCGATAGCGCATCCCGAGCCGGTTCGAGGGCAGCGCCGCGACCTTGGCGCCCATGCCGAAATTGCGGTCCAGCGCCTGTTCCTTGCGGATCGAGGCGGCCAGGTCGGCCATGCGGTAGATTTCGTCGGCGGTCATGCCGCGCCCGCTGTTGCGGATCGAGAGTTTCGGCACGCCGTCGATCGGTACCGTGCCGATGATCACCCGGCGCGCCCCTTCCGGCGCTGTCGCCGCCGCCTCGATCGCGTTGCGCACCAGTTCGCGCAGCATCATCACCTTCGGGCAGCGCTCGATCAGGCTGGCGACCAGGAAGCCCTCGTCGCCGACCTTGAGCCTGGTGAGGCGCTGTTCCACCGGCTCGGGCCGCGGGAACGGAACGGGAAAGCCGGTGTCGCTCATGCCATGGATGGTAGCATCGGCGGCGGCGATGCCGGCAAGCGCCGCGCCGCTGCCGACCGGCCGGTCGCCGGCGTTTGGAGCTCGCCTCAGTATTCCTTGTCGCCGCCCTGGACCGGCTTGGACGTCTGCGTGCCAGGGGTTCCGGCATAGGTCAGGATCAGCACGGTCGGCGTGTCGCCGGCCACGCCGCGATGCACGTCGTCCACCGACTCCGCGAACGCCTCGCCGGCATGGAAGGTCTGGCTGCGTCCGCTCTCCTTGTCCTGGATGGTGAGCTGGCCGGACAGCACGTAGCCGGCGTTCGGCACCGGATGGGTATGCCATGGCAGGGCGGTGTGCGCGGCAATCGTCACCCGCAGCATCGTCAGTTGCGGCGTGCCGGTCGGGTAGTGCGCATAGGCCTCGCCGTTCCAGGCTTTGGTCGCCTGCAGCAGCACCTCGCGTTGCCCCGGCTTGACGGTCTGGGCGGGCGACGACGCCCCGGCTGCGAGGCAGGCGACGATGAGGGATGCTGCGACGAACTGGTTTCGCACGACCTTGCTCCGGCTGATCTGGACCTCGGTCTGAACGCGGCGGCGCGTCGCGGTTCCGTGCCCGGGCCCGCGATCGGGGCCGACCCGGGCGATACCGCTTTCGCGGGCGATGGGTTAGGGAAGCCTGATGCTGAAGGGTTTCCTCACCGTCGGCGGCTGGACCATGCTCAGCCGCGTCCTGGGCCTGGTGCGCGACCAGTTGCTGGCCGCATTGATGGGCGCCGGTCCGATGCAGGACGCCTACCAAGTCGCTTTCCGGCTGCCGAACCTGTTCAGGCGCCTATTCGGCGAGGGCGCGTTCAATGCCGCCTTCGTGCCGCTGTTCTCTGGCCTGCTGGCCAAGGAGGGGCCGGACGTGGCGCGCGGGTTCGCGCGCGAGGCGTTCGGCGTGCTGGTGTTCTGGCTGCTAGGGCTCACCATCCTGGGCGAGATCTTCATGCCGCAGGTGATCCGGGTGATCGCGCCCGGCTTCGGCGCCAACTATCCGCTCGCCGTGTCGCTCGGCCGCATCACCTTCCCCTACGTGCTGATGATCTGCGCCGCCGCCCTGGTGTCCGGCGTGCTGAACGGGCTGGAACAATTCGGCGTCGCCGCGGCGGCGTACGTGCTGTTCAACGTGGTCGGGATCGCGGCGATCCTGTTCCTGACCCCGCACGTCGCCAGCGTCGCGCATGCCGCATCCTGGGGCATCACCGCGTCGGGCGTGGTGCAGCTCGCGGTGCTGATGCTGGCGGCCAGGCGCGCCGGCATGCCGCTCGGCATCCCGCGGCCGCGGCTGACGCCGGGCATGCGGCTGCTGATGCGGCGCATGCTGCCCGGACTGATCGGCAGCGGCATCACCCAGCTCAATCTCGGCATCGACACCATCATCGGCACGCTGCTGCCGGCCGGCAGCGTGTCGCTGATGTATTTCGCCGACCGGGTGAACCAGCTGCCGCTCGGCGTGCTGGGGGCGGCCGCCGGGACCACGCTGCTGCCGGTGCTGACCCGACAGGTGCAGAGCGGCCAGCCGAGCGACGCGCACCGCACCCAGAACAGCGCGATCGAGTATGCGCTGATCCTGACCATACCGGCGACGCTGGCGCTGATGGTGTTGTCGCGGCCGATCCTCTCGGCGCTGTTCGGCTACGGCGCGTTCACGCCGCGCGACGTGGCGATGTCGGCGCAGTCGCTGACCGCCTACGCGTTCGGGTTGCCGTTCTTCGTCCTGATCAAGGTGCTGGCGCCCGGCTTCTTCGCGCGCGGCGACATGAGCACGCCGGTCAGGATCGGGATGGCGACGCTCGGCATCAACCTGTGCCTGAACCTGGCGCTGATGCGGCCGCTGCAGCATGTCGGACCGCCGCTAGCGACCAGCCTCGCCTCCGCGACCAACGCCACGATCCTGATGGTGCTGCTGCTGCGGCGCGGCTATCTGCGCCCGGACCGGCCGACCCTCTCCAGGCTGGCGCGGATGGGCGTGGCGGCGCTGGCGATGGCGGCGGTGCTGTGGCTGCTCGATGCGGGGCCGTTCCGGGCGCTGACCACGCATCACGGCCTGCTGCGGATCGTCGAACTCGGGGTGATGGTCGCGGCCGGCATGGCGAGCTACGCGGCGTTCTTGCAGCTGCTGGGCGTGGTCGATCTGCGCACGCTGCCGGGCAAGGTGGCGGCACGGCTGGCGCGACGCGGCACGAAGCAGCGTGCCGAGCCGACGGTCCGCGCCACCGACGCGTAATTATATTTCTTTTATACTGCCTGTATGGAATTACGATTGTGGCAATTGCGTAACAGCCGGATATTTTCGCAATGCGGAATCCCGCCAGGGCCGCATTCCGCCTGGACACGACGCCGCCGAAAATCGCACCAACACGGGTGAGCGGAGCCGTCATCCCGCCGGCCACTCCTCATTGGAGCACAGACATGACCGTGCGTTTCCAGGCTTTCCCCTGTGCCGCCATCGCGACACTTCTGATGGCCGGGACGGCGTTCGCCCAGACCGCGGCGGCGCCTGCCGCGGCCCCTGCCGCGCCGAAGGACTGGGCCAGCACCATCACCTACGGCGCGCAGCTCGATGCCGGCATTACCGGCAATTTCGACCGTCCGGCGGACGGGCTGAATTACGGCCGGCTGTTCGACGACAAGGCCAACACGGTGCTGCTGAACGGGCTCCAGCTCACCGCGACGCGGCCGATCGACAGCAGCGCGTCGACCTTCGATGTCGGCTTCATGCTCCAGGGCACCTACGGCTCGGATGCGCGCTACACGCATTTCCTCGGCGAACTCGGCTACGTCACCCATGACCGCGACCAGTTCTCGATCCTGCAGGCCGACCTGCTGCTGCATGCGCCGGTGCTGGTGAACGGCGGCGTCGATTTCAAGCTAGGCCAGTTCGCGACGCCGATCGGCTACGAGACGATCGATCCGAGCACCAACCCGTTCTACTCGCACTCCTACAACTTCAATTTTGGCCCGTTCGAGCATACCGGCCTGCAGGCCGTGGTGCATGTCAGCCCGACGCTCGACCTGTGGGGACAGGTCGATACCGGCGAGAGCACGACCTTCGACGGCGGCGACAACAATGCCGAGCCGGCCGGCCTGGTCGGGGTGGGGCTGAACAACATCGCCGGCGGCAAGCTGACGGTGCTGGCGCTGCTGCATCTCGGCCCGGAGAACGCGGTCAACGCGCTCGGCAGCGCCGCCAACAGCGACATGCGCTACGAGGGCGACGTGGTCGCGACCTACAAGGCGACCGACAAGCTGACTCTCGTTACCGAAGCGCAATGGCAGCATGACGATTCCGTCGGCGCCGACAGCTATGGCCTGGCCGGCTACGCCTCCTACGCGCTGACCCCGACCCTGACGGCGAATTTCCGCGGCGAGGTGTATCGCGACAATGCCGGCTTCTTCGTCGCCGCCTACCCTGGCAATCTCGACCCGATCCGGGCGCTGAACGGCCTGTCCAGCACCGCGTTCGGCGTCGGTCGCCAGACCTACAGCGAATGGACCTGGGGCGTCAGCTACAAGCCGGTGATCCCGCACGTGGCGCTGCTCGCGTTCCGCCCTGAAATACGCTGGGACAAATCCTTCAGCGGCGGCCATCCCTACAACGCGCAGCTCGACAACGGCAGCTTCACCCTGGCCGCGGACGTCGTGCTCGGCTTCTGACCGCGGCGCTTCCGTTCGAACACGGGCGGGCCTTGGGGCAAGGCGTGCGCCGGTCTAGACACGACGCATGACCGACACGTCCCCGACCGCCCTGCCCAGCGCGGAAGGCGCCTCGCCGGCGATGGCGCAATGGTTCGCGCTCAAGGCACGTCATCCCGACGCGCTGCTGTTCTTTCGCATGGGCGATTTCTACGAGCTGTTCTTCGCCGACGCACAGGCCGCCGCGGCGGCGCTCGACATCGCGCTGACCGCGCGCGGCGCGCATGCCGGTCAGCCGATCGCCATGTGCGGCGTCCCGGTGGTGGCGGCGCAGGCCTATCTGGCACGGCTGATACGGCGCGGCTTCAGGGTCGCGGTCGCCGAGCAGACCGAGGCGCCGCGCAAGCCGGGGCCCGGCGTGCCGAAGGGCCCGCTGGCGCGGGACATCGTCCGCCTGGTGACGGCGGGCACGCTGACCGAGGACGAGCTGCTCGATTCCGGCCGGCCCAACCTGCTGCTGGCGATCGCCCGTCTGCCGGGCGCCAGGCCCGCCGATGCCAGCCTCGGCGCGGCCTGGATCGACATCTCCACAGGGCTGTTCGAGACCCAGACCGTGGGCTCGCCGCAGGCGCTGTCGGAACTGCTCGCACGGCTCGATCCGGCGGAGATCCTGGCGCCGTTGGCGGTGCCGCTCGGCGAGCTGGAAGCAAGGCGCGGGCCGGAGCCGGTGCCGCACGCGCCGCTCGCCGCGCGGGCCAGGCTGGCGCAGACCTTCGAGACCGCGAGCCTGGACGCGTTCGGCGATTTCGCCGATGCCGAGGCGGTGGCGGCCCTGCTGGTGCTCGACTATGCCCGCGACAGCCAGGCCGGTCGGCTGCCGCGCCTGACCCGGCCGGTGCCGCAGGGCGACCGGTCGCTGCTCGGGATCGACCCCGCGACCCGCGCCAGCCTGGATCTGCTGCGCAGCCGCGACGGCGGCACCGAGCACACGCTGTTCGCCTGCGTCGCGCGGACCGTGACCGCGCCGGGCAACCGGCTGCTGGCCGGCTGGATCGCGGCACCGCTGGCGACGCTGGCGCCGATCGCCGAACGGCAGGATGGCTGGCAGTTCCTGGCCGGCGAGGCGGCGGCGGCGGCGCAGCTGCGCCGGGCGCTGCGCGGCGTGCCCGACATCGCCCGCGCGCTCGGCCGGCTGTCGGTCGGCCGCGGCCAGCCGCGCGACCTGGCGAGCCTGCGCGACGGGCTGGCGGTGGCGCGCGAGGCGGCTTCGGTGCTGGCCGGGTTCGGCGACGGCGCGCCGGCCACGCTTCGCGACATCGGCGCGGCGCTCGGTGCATCGACGGCGCTGGAGGCGGTACTGCGCCGCGCGCTCGCCGCCGATCTGCCGGCCCGGCTGGAGGATGGCGGCGCGATCGCCGCCGGCTTCGACGGGGTGCTGGATGCGGAGCGGCGGCTGCGCGACGAGAGCCGCCGGGTGATCGCCGGCCTGCAGATGGCCTATGCGCAGCGTTTCGGCGTCGCCAGCCTGAAGATCAGGCACCATGCCCAGCTGGGCTACGTGATCGAGGCGCCGGTCTCGGCCGCCGGGCCGTTGCGCGCCAACCAGGCGCTGACGCTGCGGCAGGGCACCGCCAGCGTCGCCCGCTTCAGCACCGACGAGCTGGCCGATCTCGACCGCCGCATCGCCGAGGCAGGCGGGCGGGCCGCCGCGCGCGAGCGGCTGGTGTTCGACAGCCTCGCCGGACAGGCGCTGGCGGACGGCGCGCTACCGGCAATCGCCGCGGCGCTGGCGCTGCTCGACGTGCTGCAATCCTGCGCGCAGCTCGCAGTCGACCGGCGCTGGTGCCGTCCGTCGCTGACCGAGGAGACGGGCTTCTGCCTGAAGGCCGCGCGCCATCCGGTGGTGGAGGCGGCGCTGACCCGCACCGATCGTTTCACGCCCAACGATTGCGACCTGTCGCCGGACCGGCGCGTGATGCTGCTGACCGGCCCCAACATGGCCGGGAAATCCACCTTCCTGCGTCAGACCGCGCTCTGCGTGGTGCTGGCGCAGGCCGGGCTGCCGGTGCCGGCGGAGGGCGCCGTCATCGGGCTGGTGGACCGCCTGTTCTCGCGCGTCGGCGCCGCCGACGATCTGGCACGCGGCCGCAGCACCTTCATGGTCGAGATGACCGAGACCGCGTCGATCCTCAACCTGGCCGGGCCGCGCTCGCTTGTGGTGGTGGACGAGATCGGCCGCGGCACCTCGACGCTGGACGGGTTGGCGATCGCGTGGGCGGTGCTGGAATCGCTGCACGGCGCGCAGCGCTGCCGCACCATCTTCGCCACCCATTTCCACGAGCTGGGCGAACTGGCCGGGACCCTGCCCGGTCTCAGTCCGCACACGATGAGCGTCAAGGAATGGAAGGGCCAGGTGGTGTTCCGGCACGAGGTGGTGCCGGGGGTCGCGGGACGCAGCTGGGGGGTGCACGTGGCCAGGCTGGCCGGGGTTCCCGAACCGGTGGTGCGCCGGGCCCGGCGGCTGCTGGCGAGCCTGGAGGAAAGCCGCGCCGCCGCCGCGCCGAAGCTGCCGCTGTTCGCCGCTCTGCGCGACGACGCCGACGCCGCGTCCGCCGAGACGACGGCGCCCGACCCGCTCGCGCAGATGCTCGCCGATCTCGACTGCGACCGGCTGACGCCGCGCGAGGCGCTCGATGCGCTCTACCGGCTCAAGGCGCTCCATGCTGCATCGCAGGATGGCGCTGTCGCGGGCGGCGCCGACGCGCTACGGTAACGCCAGCATGGCAAAGCCCGACGCAACGCTCCTCGACCCGGAAACCGCTTGTCGTCAGCTCGCATCCGCGCTGGCCCGGCCCTCCGATGCGGCACCGACGCCGCGCGGCACCGCGATCGCGGCGTTCCGCCGCCACCTCGCCCGCATCCAGCAGAGCGTTCGCGACGCGTTCGAGACCCATGCGCTCGACGGCATCGGCGCCGGAACGCGGCTGGCGGCGCTCAACGACGGGCTGATCGCCGCGCTGCATGATTTCACCCTCGGCGACGCGATGGCCGACGAGGTCGCGGCCGCACGCGCCGAGGCCGGCGACGATCCCGCCAGCGACGATGCGTTCGCGCTGGCGATCGTCGCCACCGGCGGCTACGGCCGCGGCATGCTGGCGCCGTTCAGCGACATCGACCTGCTGTTCCTGACCGACGAGACACCGGCGCCGGTGATCCTGTCGGCGGTGGAGTTCGTGCTCTATTTCCTCTGGGATCTCGGGCTCAAGGTCGGGCACGCCACCCGGTCCGCCAGCCAGTGCATCGCCGAGGCGGCCAGCGACACCACCGTGCGCACCACCCTGCTCGATGCCAGGCGGATCGCCGGCGACGGGCGCCTGTTCGCGCGGTTCCAGGCGCGCTCGATCCTGGCCTGCGTCGAGGCCGGCGCCGGCGGCTTCATCGCCGACAAGCAGCGCGAACGCGCGCAGCGTCACCAGCGCTACGGCGAGAGCCCGTTCCTGGTCGAGCCGAACATCAAGGAAGGGCGCGGCGGCCTGCGCGACATGCAGACGCTGCACTGGCTGTGCCGCTACACGCTGGGCACGCGCACCTTCGCCGATCTCGCCAGGAGCGAGCCGGGCGGCGAGCCCGGCAGCGCCGGCGCGACGAGCGCGGGTCCGGCGCGCCCCAGCCTGCTCACCGAACAGGAAGCCAAGCGCGCCCGGCGCTCCTGGGACTTTCTGTGGGCGGTGCGTTTCCACCTGCACTACGTCGCCGGACGCGCCGAGGAGCGCCTGACCTTCGACATGCAGCCGGTGGTCGGCGCCAGGATGGGTTACACCCAGCACGGGCGCCAGGTCGGCGTCGAGCGCTTCATGCGGCACTATTTCCTCACCGCGCGCGAGGTGATGCGCTTCACCCACATCCTCGAGCCGCAGGTGCTGCGTCTGGCGCTGGGCGCGCCGGCGCTGGCCGCGGAGACCGACGACGCGCTGCGACGGGCGGGATTCGTGCTGGCCGACGGCGCGATCCTGCCGGCGCCGTCGGTGTCGTTCGATCGCGAGCCGATCATGATGCTGCGGCTGCTGGCCTGCGCGCGCGAACGCAAGCTGGCGATCCATCCGCTGGCGATGCACCAGCTGATCCGCTGGGAGCGTCGCGCGGCGGCGCTGCGCGGCGACCAGGAGGCGATGGCGATCCTGCTCGAACTCGCCTGCGGGGAGCGACCGGCAAGGCGGCCGCCGCCAGAGCGCACGACGGAGCGCTCTATGGAACGCACGATGGAGCAGCGCGGCAGCGCGGCCCCGCCGGAGGAGCCGAAACGATCGGCGGCACGCTGGCTGCATGTGCTGAACGAGACCGGGCTGCTCGGCCGGCTGATTCCGCCCTGGTCGCGGATCGTCGGCCAGATGCAGTTCGACACCTACCACGTGTTCACGGTCGACGAGCATACGATCGAGGCGATCCGGATCCTCGGCACGCTCGAGGCCGGGTTGCTGGCGGAGGAGACCCCGGTCGCCAACGACCTGGTGGAGGATCTGCAATCCCGGCGCGCCCTGTATGTCGCCGCCCTGCTGCACGACATCGCCAAGGGGCGCGGCGGCGATCATTCCCAGCTCGGATCGGAAATGGCGCTGGAGATCTGTCCGGCGCTGGGGCTGTCGGCGGAAGAGACCGAGACCGTGTCCTGGCTGGTGCTGCATCACCTGCTGCTCAGCCAGACCGCGTTCCGCCGCGACATCGACGATCCAAAGACCATCCTAGATCTCGCCGACACGATCCAGTCGCCGGAGCGGTTGCGCCTGCTGCTGATCCTGACCGTGATCGACATGCGCGCGGTCAGCGGCAAGGTCTGGAATGCCTGGAAAGCGACCCTGCTCCGCGAACTCTATACGCGGGTGGCGGAGGTGCTGGCGGGCGGCCTGGCCACCACCGAGCGCGACGTCAGGGTGGCGCGCGGCAAGGAGGCGGCGAGCCTGC
>CAZZZA010000023.1:0-30479 GCA_964658455.1 uncultured Lichenihabitans sp. | reverse complement strand
GATCCTTGTTCATCTCGTAGAGCAGGTTCATCTGCCGCAGCCGCAGCGCCACCGGATCGGTGCCGTAGATCGCCGCCGCCTCGACCACCTGGCGGGCGACGCCGATCTCCGCCGACGCCAGCGTCTCGCGCGCCTGCTTCTCGCGCTCCGCCTGCGCCTGGCGGCTCATCGCATCCTGCAGCGCGCCTGGGATGCCGATATCCTTGATCTCCACCGAGATGATCTCGACGCCCCAGCCGGCGGTCTTGGCGCCGATCTCGCGCTGCAGCTGCTCGTCGGCGACCTGGCGGTCGGACAGCAGCCGCGACAGGTCGCTGGTGCCGATCATCTCGCGCAGCGAGGTCTGCGCGACGCGCTCCACCGCGAGCCGGAAATCGTCGATCTCCAGCGCCGCCCTGGCGGCGTCGGTGACGCGCCAGAACACGATCGCGTCCATGGCGATCGAGACCGTATCGCGGGTCAGCGCCTCCTCGGCGCGGATCTCGGTGGTGCGGATCCGCATGTCGACCCGGGCATGCACCTGGTCGAGCAGCGGCACCAGGAAGAACACGCCGGGCCCGCGCAGTCCGGTGAACTTGCCGAGCCTGAGCACCACGACGCGCTGCCATTGCGAGGCGACCCTGACCGCGAGCTTCAGCAGCACGGCGACGATGAACAGCAGAACCAGCAGCGGTGCGGCAACCATGATCGGACCCCCAGTCCTGGGGGCCCGGGCCCGCCCCCGCTTGCACCCGCGCGCATGACCGAGCGGTCGTGTGCCGGCGCATAGATGGTGCCGGCGCCGGCCGGATACGACCCGCCGGCTACGGCAACCGGGGCCGCCGGCTCAGAAGGCGGCGCGCCGGAGGTCGAGCGTGCGCGGCAACTCGTTCGAGGGCGCCTGGCCGGGTTCTGCCATCGTGCCCGGGGTGTGGCCGAACGGCTGGAACCGGGCGCGGCGGCGGGCTTCCGCCTCGTTGGCATTGACCGGCCTGGTCTCGTAGTTGCGGCCGCCAGGATGCGCCACATGGTGGGTCAGGCCGCCGATCGACCGGCCGGTCCAGCGATCGTAGATGTCGAACACCAGCGGGGTCTGGGCGCGCAGCACCGGATGCAGGCCGAACGCCGGCTCCCAGGCCTTGAAGCGGACCCCGCCGACCGCCTCGCCGACCCGCTCGGTCGGGGTCAGCGGCACCGCGAACCCGTTGCAGCCGAGCACGTAGCGCTCCGCCACCCAGCCATCGACCCGCACCTCGAGCCGCTCGACCGAGTTGTCGACATGCCGGACGGTGCCGCCGATCCCCGGCGTCTCGCCCAGCACCGGCCAGGGCTCGAGCGCCTGGCGCAGCTCGATGCCGATGCCGCGCACCGTCACCGCGCCGGCCAGCGGGAAGCGGAACGCCAGATGCGGCGCGAACCAGGCCGGATCGAGCCGGAAGCCGTGCTGCGCCAGGTCGTCGAGCGCGTCGCCCAGATCCTGCTCGACGAAGTGCGGCAGCATGAAATCGTCATGCAGCCGGGTGCCCCAGCGCACCAGCCGGCGCTCGTAGGGCCTGGTCCAGAAGGCGGCGATCGCGGCGCGCAGCAGCAGCGCCTGGGCGATCGCCATCTGCGCGTGCGGCGGCATCTCCATCGCCCGCAGCTCGACCAGCCCGAGCCGGCCGGAGGGGCTTTCCGGCGCATAGAGCTTGTCGATGCAGAACTCGGTGCGATGGGTGTTGCCGGTCATGTCGGCCAGCAGGTTGCGCAGCAGCCGGTCCACCAGCCAGTACGGGGTGCGGGCGCCGGGGGTGATCTGCGCGAACGCGATCTCCAGTTCGGCCAGCGCGTCCTGGCGCGCTTCGTCGATGCGCGGATGCTGGCTGGTCGGGCCGATGAACAGGCCGGAGAACAGGTACGACAGGCTCGGATGGTTGTGCCAGAAGCCGAGCAGCGACTTCAGCAGATCCGGCCGGCGCAGGAACGGGCTGTCGGACGGGGTGGCGCCGCCCATCACCATGTGGTTGCCGCCGCCGGTGCCGACATGGCGCCCGTCGAGCAGGAACTTCTCGGTGCCGAGGCCGAGCCGGCGCGCGGCCCGGTACAGGAACTCGGTACGCGCCACATGCTCGGTCCAGCTCAGCGCCGGATGCACGTTGACCTCGATCACCCCGGGGTCCGGGGTGACGGAGAAGCTCTGCATGCGGGTGTCGTGCGGCGGCGCGTAGCCTTCCAGGATCACCTTTCGGTTGAGGTCCGACGCCACCCCCTCGATCGCCGAGACCAGGTCGAGCCAGTCCTCGACCAGATAGAGCGGCGGCAGGAACACATGGATCAGCCCGTCGCGCGCCTCCACCGTCAGCGCGGTGCGCACCAGGCGCGCGGCATCCTCCTCGGCATAGAGCGGCTCGGCCGGCGGCTGCGGCCGCAGCATGTCCAGGGACGGGCCGGGCGGGGTCGCGGTGCGCGCGGGCGGCGGCGGCCGCGGCGGGGTCGGCACCGCGCCCAGCGCCGCCGGGCTCTCCGCCGCGTCGGCGCGGTCGGTCAGCTCTGGCGGCAGGCCCACGCCGCCAGGCCAGACGGCGCGGTCCGGATCGGTCGCCGGGGCCGCCGCCCGCTCCGGCAGCGCGCCGCGCGGCGCGAACGGATCGCGCCCGCTCTCCTGCTCGATCCGCCCCGGATCGGCCCATTGCAGGCTCTGCAGCGGCAGGCGGAAGCCGATCGCGCTGTCGCCCGGCACCAGGAACAGCGTCTCCGACCGCAGCAGCCAGCGCCCGGTCTGCCACACCCGCTCGCCGCCCCTGGCGGTGCGGCGCAGCGGCAGCACGCTGCCCACATCGGCGGCCAGGCCCTGGCCATAGACCCGCGCCAGCCGCGCCCGCTCCAGCGGGTCGGCGAGCCTGGACTGCTCGACCGTCACGTTGGCCGGCAGCCGGTATTCGCGCCAGAGATAATAGTGGATGTCCTCGTGCGCCGGCAGCACCCGGGCCGGATCGAGGCCCAGCGCCCGGGCCAGGGTGCGGGCGAACACCCGCGCGTCGCCGGCATCGGCGTTGGCGTGCGCGGTGCCCTTGTCGTCGTCGGAGGCCAGCAGCGACGGCTCGGTCCAGACCGGCTGCCCGTCGCGGCGCCAGATCGCGTTGATCGCCCAGCGCGGCAACTGCTCGCCGGGATAATGCTTGCCGACCGCATACTGCAGCACCGCGCCGGGGCACCATTCCGGCACCAGGGCGCGGATCAGCCGGCCGGACAGGCGGCGCTTGGACGGGCCCAGCGCGTCGGCATTCCATTCCTCGGCATCCATGTCGCCGGCGGCGATGAAGGTGGGCTCGCCGCCCATGGTCAGCCGCACGTCGCCATCGGCGAGCGCGCGGTCCACGGTCTGGCCCATCGCCAGGATCGCCTGCCAGCTTGCCTCGTCATACGGCGCGGTGGTGCGCGGGCTCTCGGCGATCCGGGTCACGCCCATCGCGAAGTCGAACGTGCCCTCGTTCTTCTCGACCAGCCCGCTGATCGCCGCCGCCGAGGCCGGCTCCGGGCTCGCCGCCAACGGGATGTGCCCCTCGCCGGTCAGCAGGCCGGAGGTCACGTCGAAGCCGATCCAGCCGGCGCCGGGCAGGTAGATCTCGGTCCAGGCATGCAGGTCGGTGAAGTCGGCGGACGCGCCCTGCGGCCCGTCGCCCTGGGTGTCGGGATCCGGCCTGAGCTGGATCAGGTAGCCGGAGACGAACCGCGCGGCGAGCCCGAGATGGCGCGCCAGCTGCACCAGCAGCCAGGCGGAATCACGGCACGAGCCCTTCCCGGCTTCCAGCGTCTGCTCCGGTGTCCAGACGCCCGGCTCCAGCCGCACGATATAGTCGATCCGGTCGCGCAGCATCGCGTTCAGCGCCACCAGCATCGGCACCGTGCGGGTGGTCTCGCGCGGGATGCCGGCCAGCAGCGCCGCCAGCCTCGGACCGGGCGGCAGCGCCTCGCGGAACGGCGCCAGCTCGGTATCGAGCACGGGGTCGTAGGCGAACGGCCATTGCTCGGCTTCCGGCTCGAGGAAGAAGTCGAACGGGTTGATGGTCGCCATGTCGGCGACGAGGTCGACCGTGACCTCGAACCGGGTGACGCGTTCGGGAAACACCACCCGGGCCAGGAAATTGCCCTGCGGATCCTGCATCCAGTTGATGAAATGTTCCGGCGGCTCGATGGTCAGCGCATAGGACAGCACCGGGGTGCGCGCATGCGGCGCCGGCCGCAGCCGGATGGTCTGCGGCCCCAGCGTGATCGGCCGGTCGTAGGCGTAGCGGGTCCGGTGCGTCAGCGCGACGTGCAGCGTCATGGACGCGACGTCACGAGGCAAGGCGTCATGAGGCAGGGCGTCATGGCGGGTCGTCTCCGGGGGCAAGTGGGCAGGGCAGCCCCGAAGCTGTCACGCACGCCGCGCCGCGCCAACCGATTTCATGGACGCGGCCGCGCATGGCGGGCTTTCCGGCCGGTCCATCTTCATGTCCATCGGCATCGCCGCCGGATCGCCGGCGCCGGACAGCGGCGTCAGGGCCATGCGTTGCTGGCCCGGGTCGAACGACGGCGCGTTGGAAGCGGCGCGCAGCCAGCCCTTGGCGTCGATCAGGAAGGCGCGGGCATCCGGCTGGCCGGACAGGACAGCGTAGGCGGTGGCGATGCCGGGGTCGGCGGCGACGCACAGCGTGAAGCCCGGCATCGCCGGCGGCGTCGCGTCGGCGGTGAGCAGCAGGATCGCGCGGCCGCGCAGCGCGCCCGACTCCACCGTCTCGCCGTCACAGCGCGCGGTGAAGCCGGGCGCCTGCACCGGCCGGCTGTCATCGCCCCGCCGGCGCGCCTGGCCGGCATTGTTGGCGCGGATGAAATCGATCAGCGCCCAGACCTGGCCGGGATCGAGGGTGGCGCCAAAGCCAGGCATCGCCCTGCGCCCGTCCGGCGTCACGATCCCTTCGGTCAGCCACCAGTACAGCTCGCCATCCTCGTGCATCCAGAGATGCGCCGCGGTGAGATCGGCGGGCGGCACCGGCAGCGACGCCGCGGCCGGGCCGTCGCCGCCGCCATGCGCGCCATGGCAGCCGGCGCAACGCGACGGGTAGAGTGCCGCGCCCTGCGCGATCGAGAGCGCGGAGAAGTTGGTCGGCGAGCGGTAGAAGCTGGTGGGATAGGCCTCGATCAGCAGCAGATCGAGATGCGGCAGCGCCAGCGCGGCGATGCCGGCCGCCGCCGCCAGCGTCGCCAGCCGCCACCAGCGGCGCAGCAACGGCGTGACCAGGACCAGCAGCGCCGCCAGCGCCAGCACGACCTCCCGCCGGAACGACTCGTCCTCGCCGATCGTCACCAGGCTGAAGCGCTGCGCGAACGGCCAGACCGGCTGGTCGTGCATGCCCGGCCGCAGACCGGCCAGCGTGCCGGCCGCCAGCAGCAGCGCCAGCCCGAGCCCGGTCTCGATCGCGATGCTGCCGGCCAGCCGGCGCCGCGCCCGCTCCGGATCGGTCCCGTCGAGCCCGGGGGTGAGGCGATACCGGTTGACCCAGGCGAGCGAGACCAGCAGCGCGAACAGCAGCGCCTTGAGCAGCGCCATCCAGCCATAGGCGGTGCCGACCAGCGCCGGCAGCGACCCCACCAGCACCCAGCCCTGCACCGTCGCGGTCAGCGCGAGGGTCGCGACGCAGAGCCGTCCGAGCGGCGAGAACCGGCGCGCGGCCTGCGCCGCCAGCGCCGGCGTCGCGGCCCGCATCGTCAGCAGCAGCGGCAGCAGCCCGCCGAGCCAGGCGCCGCCGGCCAGCAGATGCAGCGCGTCGGAGAGCAGCAGCCAGCTCGGACCCTGCGCCATCGCCATGGCGTGGCTGTGGCCGGCCTGCAGCAGCAGCGCCAGCATCGACGCCGCGAGCCGCAACCAGGCCGGCCGGACCGCCAGCCAGAGCAGCGCCAGGCAGGCGAGCTGGGCACAGACCAGATGGCCGAACATGGTGTCCGCGACCACCGCCGGCAGCGCGGCCAGCGCAGCGCCGGGACCGGCGGCGCTGGACATGACGGCCGTCTCCGCCAGCAGCCAGCCCAGCAGCGCCAGCGTGGCGAGCCCCGCGCCGGCGCGGATCAGCCGGGCCAGACGGTCCGGCAGCGCCGCCGCCGCCGCCGACGCGGCGCGCGGCAGCACCAGGACCGCGTACAGCGACGCGCCGAAGCCGATGAACAGCCCGGCCAGGACCAGCCCGCGCAGCAGGGCGATCCCGGGCCCGCCCTCCAGGGCGAACACCGGCAGCGCGCCGTTCAGCAGGCTCATGGCGCCACGCTGAAGCTATAGCTGCCCTGGGTGCGGTGGGTGTCGGTCGCCACCACGTGCCAGACCACCTCATAGGCGCCGGGCTTGAGCGGGGTCAGCCCGACTTCCAGGGTGGCGTCGCCGCCGCGCCGCACCGGCTGGCCGTCATCGACCCGCCGGCCGGCCTGGTCGGTGACGACGATGCTGCAGAAGCGCGGCTCGATATCCTCGGTGAAGCCGATCCGCAGGCGCGACGGCGCGGCCGGCACCACGCTGCCCACCGCGGGGTCGGCCTGCTTGAGGAAGGCATGCGCGCCGGCGGGCGCCGGATGCAGCGCGAACGCCGCGGCGAGAACCAGAACGAGGCGTGGCGGTGCGGGGATCATGGGAACAGCGGCTTGCCGAGGCTGTTCGGCAGCAGATCGTCGAGGAAGATGTGCACCAGCGCCACCGCGCCGACGGTGCTGCCGGCCGCCTTGTTCAGCGGGATCAGCGCCTCGGCGCCGACCTCGCCCCATTGCGCCAGGTAGATGAGTCCGGGTGCCGCGGTCCATGTGGTGCCGGCGGTGCTGGGCTGGGAGGCGGGCGCGCTCCAGGTGAATTCGACCAGCGGGATCATCTGGCCGAGGATGCCGGGCAGGCCGAGATCGCGGACCTGCGATTGCAGATACGGCACGCTGTATTGCAGCGAGAAGCCGGCCGCCCAGGCATTGTTGCTGCCGTTATTGTATTGCGCGGCGATGCCGGTGCCGGGCGCTCCCGTGTCCGGCATCGCCGGCGCGATGGTGTTCAGCGCCTTGTCGGCGAACGTATAGGAAAGCGAACCGGTGATCGCGAACGGGCGTAGCGCCGGGATCGGCACATCGCCGAACCCCTTGCCGAAATAGCCGATCGGCGCGGTGGAGCCGTAATGGTCGGCGCCGATATGGTCGGTGCCGCTGCCGCCGATCTCGCGGCTGATGCCGAGCGAGGCGACGAACTCGTGCGGCGCGTTGGTCAGGAACTGCCACTTGCCGGTGACGAACAGGTTCTCGAACCCGGTCCGGGTCTTGGACCCGTTGGTCTGCAGCACGTCATAGCCGTCATTGAGGATCAGCGCGGTCGTCGGCGTGATGGTCTTGTCGTATTCCAGGCCGAGATCGACCTCGTGCGACGGGCCGGTGCCGCCGTCGGCGGCGTGACGGGCATAAGCAACGGCCGGGATCGAGGCCTCGTCGGAGACACCCGGATCGTCGAATGTAAGCGTGACGGGAAACACCCGGGCGCCGGCGATCACATGCGCGAAGGCCGGGATGGCGGCGAGGGTGGCGGCGGGACCGGCGAGCAGCGCCAGCGCGGCGCCGGCGCGGCGAGGCGCCCGGCGACCGGCGGCACCGCGCGCGTCGTGGCAATGAGACAGCATGGGGAAATGTCCTGGCGGCGGAGGAACGGGGGCGGCGCGCGGGAAGCCCCGCGCCCGCACGGGATCGCTCTGGGCCAGCCTGGAGGCCGACCCTCAGGCCGTTCGCGGCGGTCCGCGGGCGAGGACGCATCCACGGCGCAGATGCGGCGGCGCGCGGGCCGGGGCCGCACGCCAGAGCGCGACGCAGGCGAGCAGCAGCAGCGCCGGGCGCCAGGGCGGGTCGGGCGGCAGCAGCGGCGCCAGGTCGAACGCGGCCGCGAACGGGCAGAGCGGCGGCGCCGCGCGCGGCTGGCGATGCGGTGCGGGATGGTGCCGGTCCGCCGGCAGCGCGGCGCCGCAGAGCATCGACAGGGCGCGCAAGTCGGCCTGGTCGGGGCCGGCCTGGTCGGTGGCGCGCTGCACGGATGCCAGCGCCAGCTGGCTGAGCAGCACCAGCGCCAGGAGCAGACGCTCCAGACAGCGGGTCGCTACGGGTCGATCGGCCTGTCGCACCCGACCTTCCTAGCGCACCGGATGCGGGGCGGCGATGGCCGGCGCGGCGGCGTTACCCGAACGCAGGGCATTGTGTGCCGGCGGACACAGGCGGCGACAACGCGAAACGGCCGGACTTGCGTCCGGCCGTTCTGGATTCTGGGTGCGTCAGCCGGCGGCTGCCGGCGGAAACTCAGTTCGCGAAGTCGTTCTCGCTCTCATGCACCGGGCGCGGGCCGCTATCCTGGCCCTTTGCCGACACGTCGCGCTCGACCAGCTCGATGACGGCCATGTCGGCGGCGTCGCCGTGGCGGATGCCGGCCTTCAGCACCCGCGTGTAGCCGCCGGAGCGGCCCTTGTAGCGCTCGGCCAGCGCACCGAACAGCTTGGCGACGATCGCGTCGTCGCGGATCTGCGCGTAGGCCTGGCGGCGCTCGTGCAGACCGCCGCGCTTGCCGAGCGTGATGAGCTTCTCGGCCACCGGACGCAGCTCCTTGGCCTTCGGCAAGGTGGTGGTGATCTGTTCGTGCTTGATCAGCGCGACCGCCATGTTCCTGAACATGGCGAGGCGATGGGTGGAGGTAACGCCGAGCTTACGGCCGGCAACACCGTGACGCATGATACTGAGTTCCTATGTGCTGCCAGCTTAGAACGGCTCGTCGAGCCGCTTGGCGAGGTCTTCGATGTTCTCGGGCGGCCAGGTCGGCACGTTCATGCCGAGCGCCAGACCCATGGAGGTCAGCACCTCCTTGATCTCGTTCAGGGACTTGCGGCCGAAATTCGGCGTCCGCAGCATCTCCTGCTCGGTCTTCTGCACCAGGTCGCCGATATAGACGATGTTGTCGTTCTTCAGGCAGTTCGCCGAACGGACCGACAGCTCCAGCTCGTCGACCTTGCGCAGCAGGTTGCGGTTGAACGGCAGGTCGTCCTGCGGCTCCTCGACCCGGGCCGGGCGCGGCTCGTCGAAATTGATGAACAGCTGGAGCTGGTCCTGCAGGATACGCGCGGCCAGCGCCACCGCGTCCTCAGGGGTCACGGCGCCGTTGGTCTCCACCGTCAGCAGCAGCTTGTCGTAGTCGGTGACTTGGCCGACGCGGGTCGGCTCGACCTTGTACGAGCAGCGACGAACCGGCGAGTAGATCGCATCGATCGGGATCAGCCCGATCGGCGCGTCCTCGGGACGGTTGGCGGCGGCCGGGACGTAGCCCTTGCCGAGATTGACGGTGAACTCCATGCCCAGCTTCACGCCGTCATCGAGGGTGCAGATCACCAGATCGGGGTTCATCACCTCGATATCGTGGCCGGTCTGGATCTGGCCGGCCTTGACCTCGCCGGGACCGGTCGCGGTCAGCACCATGCGCTTCGGGCCCTCGCCATGCATGCGCAGCGCGAGTTGCTTGATGTTGAGCACGATGTCGGTGACGTCCTCGCGCACGCCGGCGATCGAGGAGAATTCGTGCAGCACGCCGTCGATCTGGATCGCGGTCACCGCGGCGCCCTGCAGCGACGACAGCAGGATGCGGCGGATCGCATTGCCGAGCGTCATGCCGAAGCCGCGCTCCAGCGGCTCGGCGACCACGGTCGCCGTGCGCGCGGGCTCGTTGCCGGGCTCGACGTCCAGCTTTTCCGGCTTGATCAGGGACTGCCAGTTCTTCTGGAGGACCAAGAGAGTGGCCTTTCGTAACGAGAAACCGCCGTCACGCTGCTCGCGCAGCGCCCCGGCAGCCGGAACCGCCGGAAGAGCCCGGCGGCAATCGGATCAGGCGGCCGGATTAGGCGGCCGCCGTCAGGCGTCAGACGCGACGGCGCTTGCGCGGACGGCAGCCATTATGCGGGACCGGCGTCATGTCGCGGATGGCGGTGATCGAGAAGCCGACCTGCTGCAGCGCCCGCAGCGCGCTCTCGCGGCCCGAACCGGGACCGGACACCTCGATCTCCAGCGTCTCCATGCCGTGCTCGCGGGCCTTCTTGCCGGCATCCTCGGCAGCGACCTGGGCGGCGTACGGGGTCGATTTGCGCGAACCCTTGAAGCCCTGGCTGCCAGCGGACGACCAGGCGATGGCGTTGCCCTGCGCGTCGGCGATCGTGATCATCGTGTTGTTGAACGTGGACAGCACATGCGCCACGCCGGAGATGATGTTCTTGCGCTCTTTCTTACGAACGCGCGGTGCGGCGGCCTTCGCCATGGTTCTGACTATCCTGACTGTTCTTGAGCATGCCGGACGCCGGCACGCGGGTCGGTATGCGACCGGAGCCGAGGGCCCCGGTCACGGATCACTTCGTGGCCTTCTTCTTGCCGGCGATCGCCACCGCCTTGCCCTTGCGGGTACGGGCGTTGGTGTGCGTCCGCTGGCCGCGCACCGGCAGGCCGCGACGGTGCCGCAGGCCGCGGTAGCAGCCGAGATCCATCAGGCGCTTGACGTTCATCGCCAGCTCGCGGCGGAGGTCGCCCTCGACGCGGAAATCGCGGTCGATCAGCTCGCGGACCTTCAGGATCTCGTCGTCCGACATCTCGTTGACGCGACGCTCGGCCGGAATGCCGAGCTGGCCGCAGATGTCGCGGGCCTTTTTCGGGCCGATGCCGAAGATGTAGGTCAGACCGATCACGACCCGCTTGTTGGTCGGAATGTTCACGCCGGCAATACGCGCCACGCCAGATACTCCTTTTCCCGGATCGCTCCGGGCCTGAACTTCCCGGCTATGGGCCAGGCATGAAAGTCGGCCCGACGGATCGGGCGATTCGGTCATCGCACGAGCAGCTTTCCCGCTGGGAAATCCGCTCCCGGAAGATCGGAGGAACCGGGCCCGCGACGCTTCCGTGACGGTCGCTGGCGCGGGCCTGGTCGAGGGCGCGCACTATAGCGGCGACGCACTCGGAGTCAATGAAATCGCTTCAAATTATCGTGAGCCCCTTCGGCCAGCGCCGCATCGATCGCGGCACTCACCGCCTCGATGCTGGCCATGCCGTCGATCGGATGCACCAGGCCCTGCGCCGCGTAGTGCGGCAGGATCGGCGCGGTCTCGCGCCGGTAGGCCTCGAGCCGCGCCGCCACTGTCTCGCGGTTGTCGTCGGCGCGGCGCGTGAAGGCATGGCCGCCGCAGACATCGCAGGTGCCGGCGACCGCGGGCGGCTTGAAGCTGTCATGGTAGCCGGTGCCGCAGGCGGCGCAGGTGAAGCGGCCGGCGATGCGCTCGGTCAGCACCGCCTCGTCCACCTGCAGCGACAGCACCGCATCGATCCTGAGCCCGCGCTCGGCCAGCATCCGGTCGAGTGCTGCGGCCTGCACCTCGGTGCGCGGGAAGCCGTCCAGGATGAAGCCGCGCGCGCAATCGGGCGCCCCCACCCGCGACGCCAGCATCGCCACCAGGATCTCGTCGGACACCAGCCCGCCGGCATCCATCGCCGCCCTGGCCTGCAGGCCGATCTCGGAGCCTGCCTTCACCTCGGCGCGCAGCATGTCGCCGGTGGAGAGCTGCACGATGCCGTGCAGCACTTCCAGCCGCTTCGCCTGAGTGCCCTTGCCCGCGCCGGGCGGGCCCAGAAAGATCAGGTTCACCGCGTCCTACCCCGTCCCCGCGACTTCCGGATCAGGCCCTCGTACTGGTGCGCCAGCAGGTGGGACTGGATCTGCGTCACCGTGTCCATCGTCACCGATACGATGATGATCAGGCTGGTGCCACCGAAATAGAACGGCACGTTGTATCGGCTGATCAGGATCTGCGGCAGCAGGCAGACCACCACCAGGTAGAGCGCGCCGATCGTGGTCAGCCGCACCAGGATGCGGTCGAGATAGTCGGCGGTGTTGGCGCCGGGGCGGATGCCGGGGATGAAGCCGCCCTGCTTGCGCAGGTTGTCGGCCGTCTCCTGCGGGTTGAACGCCACCGCGGCATAGAAATAGGAGAAGAACAGGATCATCGCCGCATAGAACAGCATGTAGAGCGGCCGGCCCTGGCCCAGCTGCTGCGCCAGGAAGCCGAGCCAGTGCGGCAGGTTGGCGTTGCCGGAGGCGAAACCCGACAGCGTCACCGGGATCAGCAGCACCGAGGAGGCGAAGATCGGCGGGATCACGCCGGCGGTGTTCACCTTGAGCGGCATGTGGGTCGATTCGCCGCCGGACATGCGGTTGCCGACCTGGCGCTTGGGATACTGGATCACCACCCGCCGCTGCGCCTGCTCCATGAACACGATGAAGGCGATCACGGCTGCGGCCAGCACCAGGAAGAACACCACGAACACCGGCGACAGGCCGCCGGTATAGCCGAGCTGGAACAGGGTCGCGAGCGCGTGCGGCAGGTTGGCGACGATGCCGGCGAAGATGATCAGCGAGATGCCGTTGCCGACGCCGCGCGCGGTGATCTGCTCGCCCAGCCACATCAGGAACATGGTGCCGCCGACCAGGGTAACCACGCAGGAGAAGCGGAAGAACATCCCGGGATCGATCACCGCCGACACGCCGCCCGGCGCATGCATCGCCTCCAGCCCGACGGCGATGCCGTAAGCCTGGAACAGCGCGATCAGCACCGTCAGGTAGCGGGTGTACTGGTTGAGCTTCTTGCGCCCCGATTCGCCCTCTTTCTTGATCGATTCCAGCGCCGGGATCGCCGAGGACATCAGCTGCACGATGATCGAGGCGCTGATGTAGGGCATGATGTTGAGCGCGAACACGGTCATGCGGCCCAGCGCGCCGCCCGAGAACATGTCGAACATGCCCAGGATGCCGCCCTGGTTCTGCGCCAGGAGCTGACCCATCACATGCGCATCGACGCCCGGGACCGGGATGTAGGTGCCAAGCCGGTAGATGATCAGCGCACCGAGGGTGAACCAGATCCGCTTCCTCAGCTCCGTCGCCTTGGCGAAGGTGCCGAAGTTCATCGTCGATGCAAGCTGCTCGGCCGTTGAGGCCATCGCACCCGTTCCTTCTTACAACAACAGCGCCGGCGGGTGATCCGCGCGGCGCTGTCTGTTTAGCCTGCCTGATCCGGTAAGCAAGACGGCGGTGACGCCCCCGCTTGTGTCACGCTTCCGGCTGCGTCTTCTTGGCGACGGTGGTCTTGACCGAGCCGCCGGCCTTCTCGATCGCCTCGATCGCCGCCGCAGAGGCGCCGGACACCTCGATGGTCAGCGCCCGCGTCACCTCGCCATGCGCCAGCAGGCGGATGCCGTCGACCTTGCCGGTGCCGATCAGCCGCGCGTCGCGCAGGGTCTGCTCGGTGATGGTGCCGCCCGCCTCGAGCTTGCCGTCGGCGATCGCCTTCTCGAGCGTGCCGATGTTGATCGGCGCATACACCTTGCGGAAGATGTTCTTGAAGCCGCGCTTGGGCAGACGGCGGTAGATCGGCAGCTGGCCGCCCTCGAAGCCGTTCAGCGACACGCCCTCGCGCGCCTTCTGGCCCTTCACGCCCTTGCCCGACGTCTTGCCCTTGCCCGAGCCGATGCCGCGGCCGAGGCGCTTCTTGCGATAGCGCGAGCCTTCGTTGTCGCGGAGCTGGTTCAGTTCGACCATGTCAATCCTCCACCTTCACCAGGTGGTGCACCTTGCGCAACATGCCGCGCACCGAGGGCGTGTCCTCGAGTTCGCGCACCTTGCCGATCTTGTTGAGGCCGAGGCCGATCAGGGTGGCCTGCTGGCCCGGCTTGTGGCCGTTGCCGGATGCGATCTGCCGCACCCGGACGGTGGCCTTGCGGTCCTCAGACATCGGCGCCCTCCGCGGCGGCTTCCCGCTTGCCCAGGATGTCGGAGACCTTCTTGCCGCGACGGCTGGCCACCGAACGCGGGCTGGCGCAGCGCTCGAGGGCGGCAAAGGTCGCCTTGACCATGTTGTGCGGGTTGCGGCTGCCGAGCGACTTGGCGACCACGTCGTTCACGCCGAGGCTCTCGAACACCGCGCGCATCGGGCCGCCGGCGATGATCCCGGTGCCGGCCTCCGCCGAGCGCAGCACCACGTTGCCGGCGCCGTAATGACCGGTCACGTCGTGATGCAGCGTGCGGCCTTCCTTCATCGGCACCCGGATCATGGTGCGCTTGGCGCGCTCGGTCGCCTTGCGGATCGCCTCCGGCACCTCGCGGGCCTTGCCGGCGCCGTAACCGACCCTGCCCTTCTGGTCGCCGACCACCACCAGGGCGGCGAAGGCAAAGCGACGGCCACCCTTCACCACCTTGGCGACGCGGTTGATGGTGACCAGCTTGTCGATCAGGTCGTCGCCGTCGCGATCCCGCTCCCGGCCACCCTCGCGGCCGCCACGGCCGCCTTCTCTCGGTTCACGTGCCATGTCGTGACCTTCCCTCAGAAGGCGAGGCCGCCCTCGCGGGCAGCCTCCGCCAGCGCCTTGACGCGCCCATGATACAAATATGCGCCACGGTCGAACACGACCTGTGACACGCCCGCCGCCAGCGCCCGCTCGGCCACCAGCTTGCCGACGGCCGACGCGGCCTCGCGGTCGGCGCCGGTCCTGCCCTGCTCGCGCACCGACTTGTCGAGGCTCGACGCGGCGGCCAGGGTGCGGCCGGCGACGTCGTCGATCACCTGGGCGTAGATGTTCTTGCCCGACCGGAACACCGACAGGCGCGGACGGCCGCCAGCCTTGCGGCGGAGCTGGAAACGGAGGCGGGTGCGCCGCCGCTCCCGCAGATCCTGTTGCGTGCTCATTACTTCTTCTTGCCTTCCTTGCGCCGGATCACTTCGTTGTCGTAGCGCACGCCCTTGCCCTTGTAGGGCTCGGGGGCGCGGAAGTTCCGGATATCGAGCGCAACCTGCCCGACGCGCTGCTTGTCCACACCCTCGACCGTCACCGCCGTCGGGCGGGGGGTCGTGATCTTGATGCCGGCCGGGATCGCATAGACGATGTCATGCGAGTAGCCGAGATTCATCACTAGGTTCGAGCCCTGCACCGACGCGCGATACCCGGTGCCGGTGATCTCGAGCGTCTTGGTGTAGCCGGTGGAGACACCCTTCACCATCGCGGCGACCAGGGCACGGGTGGTGCCCCACATCATCCGCGCCGGCGCCGCGGTGCCCTTCGGCACCACCGAGACCTTGTTGTCCTCGACCGTGGTTTCGACGTGGTGCGACAACGGCAGCTTAAGCTCGCCGAGCTTGCCCTTGGCCGTCAGGATTCCGTCGACGATGGCGATGGTGACGCCCTGAGGAATCTCGACGGGATATTTGCCTACGCGTGACATGCATCCCTCCTCAGAAGACCCGGCACAGAACCTCGCCGCCAACATTGGCAGCGCGGGCTTCCGCATCGGACAAGACGCCACGCGGCGTCGACAGGATCGAGACGCCGAGACCGGCATAGACCCGGGGCAGCTCCTTGATCTTCGAATAGACACGGCGGCCCGGCTTAGAGACGCGATGGATCTCCTTGATGACCGGTTCGCCGTCCGTGTATTTCAGCTCGATACGCAGCTGGGCGATCCCGGTGCGGATCTCCTCGTGCTGGAAGCCACGGATGTAGCCCTCGCGGCGCAGCGCCTCGAGGACGTTGGCGCGCAGCTTGGAAGCCGGCGCGACGCAGGCCGCGTGACGCGAGCGCTGCGCATTGCGGATGCGGGTGAGCATGTCACCCAGCGGATCGGACATGGACATGGGTCGTGCTCCCTACCAGCTCGACTTGACCATGCCGGGAATCTGGCCGCTGCTCGCGAGATCGCGCAGCGCGATACGGCAGAGGCCGAACTTCCGGTAGTTGGCGCGCGACCGCCCGGTCAGCTTGCAGCGCAGGCGCACGCGGACGCGCGACCCGTTGCGCGGCAGCTCGGCGAGCTTCAGCGACGCCTCGAAACGGTCTTCCACGGGAAGCGTCCGGTCCATGACGATGTTCTTGAGCGCCAGCCGCTTGCCCTTGTCGCGAGCAGCCATCTGCTCGCGCTTGGCGTTGCGGTTGACCTGGGATGTCTTGGCCATGCCTTGTCCTATCCTCGGGAACCTGCCGGGCCATCCCGGTGGTCTTCCAAAACAGAGAGTCTCTACCCGGTTGCAGACGGATATGCCGCCGCGCACCGCCCCTAGGAGGCGGCGAACGGCAGATCGAACGCCTTCAACAACGCCTTCGCCTCGGCATCGGTCTTCGCGGTCGTCACGAAGATGATGTCCATGCCGCGGACCTGGTCCACCTTATCGTAGTCGATCTCGGGAAACACAATCTGTTCCTTGAGACCCATGGCGAAATTGCCGCGTCCGTCGAAGCCCTTGTTCGCCGGCAGGCCGCGGAAGTCGCGCACGCGCGGCATCGCGATCGTCACCAGGCGGTCCAGGAACTCGTACATCCTGGTCCGGCGCAGCGTCACCTTGGTGCCGATCGGCAGACCCTCGCGGATCTTGAAGCCGGCGATCGCCTTCTTGGCCACCGTCTTCACCGGCTTCTGGCCGGCGATCAGCGTCAGTTCGGCCACCGCCGCGTCGAGCTTCTTCTGGTCGCCGGCGGCCTCGCCGACGCCCATGTTGATGACGATCTTCTCCAGGCGCGGCACCTGCATCACGTTCTTGTAGCCGAACTGCTCGCGCAGCGCCGCCCGCATCTCGTCGTTGTAGCGCTGCTGCATCCGCGGCAGAGCGCGCTTCTCGGTCACGCCGGCGGCGTGCTGTTCGGTGTCGTCAGCCATGATCCGCCTCCTCAGCTCTCGATGACGTCGCCGGTCGCCTTGGCGACGCGGACTTTCTTGCCGCCCTCGAGCAGCCTAAACCCGACCTTGGTCGGCTTGCCGCTCTTGGGATCGATCAGCTTCAGGTTCGACAGGTGGATCGGCGCCTCGCGCTCGATGATCCCGCCCGGCTCGCCCATGCGGGTCGGCTTGGTGTGACGCTTGGCGATCGCGACGCCGCGCACCACCGCCTTGTCGGCAGCCGGCGACACCGAGAGCACTTCACCGCGGGTGCCCTTGGACGACCCGGTGATCACGACGACCTGGTCGCCCTTCTTGATGCGCGCAGCCATCACAGCACCTCCGGCGCCAGAGAGATGATCTTCATGAACCGGCGCGCGCGCAGCTCGCGCACCACCGGGCCGAAGATGCGGGTGCCGATCGGCTCGGACTGCTTGTTGATCAGCACGGCGGCGTTGCGATCGAAACGGATGGCGCTGCCGTCCGCGCGACGCACCGGGAAGCTGGTGCGAACGATCACCGCCTGGTGCACGTCGCCCTTCTTCACCTTGCCGCGCGGGATCGCCTCCTTAATGGAGACGACGATCACGTCGCCGACCGAGGCGGTCTTCCGCTTGGAACCGCCCAGCACCTTGATGCACTGCACCCGACGCGCGCCGCTGTTGTCGGCGACGTCAAGGTTGGTCTCGGGATGGATCATTGGTCTCTAGCCCCTCAGGCCGACGCGGCAGGCTTGGCGTCGGGCTCGGCAGCGGCGTCGCCCATCGGCGTTCCGTTGCGGTTCACGACAGTCCAGGTCTTGCGCTTGCTGATCGGCGGGCACTCGATAATGCGCACGGTGTCGCCGACCTTGCATTCATTGGCTTCATCATGCGCCGCATACTTCTTCGAGCGACGGATGAACTTCTTGTAGAGCGGATGGATCACGCGACGATCGACCAGGACCGTAATGGTCTTGTCCATCTTGTCGCTGGTCACCCGCCCGGTGAGGACGCGCCTCGGCATCGCCCGTCTCCTCTCAGGACTTGCCCGCGGCGCCGGCCGCAGGCTTGTTGTGTGCGGCGGCTGCCGCGGTCTTCTTGTTCGCGTGCTGCACGGTCTTGAGGCGCGCGATCTCGCGACGCACCTCGCGGACCCGGCTCGCACCCTCGGTCTGCCCGACCGCGCGCTGGAAGCGCAGGTTGAACTGTTCCTTCTTGAGGTCGAGCAGAACCGCGTTCAGCTCGTCCTCGGTCTTCGCACGCAGCTCGGACGGCTTGGTCGCCTTTGCCATCTCACGCCTCCCCGATGCGGGTCACGAACTTGGTCTTGATCGGCAGCTTCGCGGCGCCCAGCGCCAGCGCCTGCTTGGCCAGCTCGACGGGCACGCCGTCGATCTCGAACACGATGCGGCCGGGCTTGACGCGCGCCACCCAGAACTCGGGCGACCCCTTGCCGGAGCCCATACGGACCTCGGCCGGCTTGGTCGAGACCGGCACGTCCGGGAAGATCCGGATCCAGACGCGACCGGCGCGCTTCATCGCGCGCGTGATCGCCCGACGCGACGCCTCGATCTGCCGCGCGGTCACGCGCTCCGGCTCGAGCGCCTTCAGGCCGAACGCGCCGAAATTCAGCGTGGTGCCGCCCTTGGCCAGTCCATGGATGCGGCCCTTATGGGCCTTGCGGAACTTGGTCCGCTTCGGGGAAAGCATTCTCTTCTACCTCTGAGGCGGATCAGCGCCCAAAAATCTAGCGTTGGGGCGCCTGTTCGGCGGCGCGACGGTCCTGCGAGGACGGGTCGTGGGTCAGGATCTCGCCCTTGAAGATCCAGACCTTGACGCCGCACGTCCCGTAGGTGGTCTTGGCGGTGGCGACCCCGTAATCGATCTCGGCGCGCAGCGTGTGCAGCGGCACCCGGCCCTCGCGATACCACTCGACGCGGGCGATCTCGGCGCCGCCGAGACGGCCGCCGCAGTTGATGCGGATGCCCTGGGCGCCCAGACGCATCGCCGACTGCACCGAGCGCTTCATCGCCCGGCGGAACGCCACGCGGCGCTCGAGCTGCTGGGCGATGTTCTCGGCCACCAGCTGCGCGTCGATCTCGGGCTTGCGGATCTCGACGATGTTCAGCGCCACGTCGGACTTCGCCATGCGGGCAAGATCCTTGCGCAGCACGTCGATGTCCTGGCCCTTCTTGCCGATCACCACGCCCGGACGCGCCGCGTAGATCGTCACGCGCGGCTTCTTCGCCGGACGCTCGATCACCACCCGCGACACGCCGGCGCCGGACAGCTTCTTGCGCAGGTAGGTGCGCAGCTTCAGGTCGTCATGCAGCAGCTTGGAATAGTCGGCGCCGGCATACCAGCGGCTGTCCCAGGTGCGGTTGATGCCGAGCCGCAGCCCGATCGGATTGACCTTGTGACCCATGGCTCAGGCCGCCTTCTGCTCGGTGTTGGTCTCGGCCTTCGGCTTCTCCGCCACCACGATCTTCAGATGGCTGAAGAACTTCTCGATCTGCGCCGACCGGCCGCGGCCGCGCGCATGGAACCGGCGCATCACCAGCGCCTTGCCGACCTCGGCGTGGGTGACCACGAGCTGGTCCACGTCGAGCTGGTGGTTGTTCTCGGCGTTGGCGATCGCGCTCTCCAGCGTCTTCTTCACCGCGAGCGCGATGCGCCGCTTGCTGAAAGTCAGCGTGGCGACCGCCTGCGAGGCCGGCTTGTTGCGGATCAGCCCGGCCACCAGGTTCAGCTTGCGCGGGCTGACGCGGATGTTGCGGGTGATCGCCTGCGCCTCGGTCTCGCCGAGTGTGCGCGGATGCTTGGGCTTGCTCATCCCCGCCTCGCCTTCTTGTCGGATGAATGCCCGGTGAAGGTCCGGGTCGGCGAGAACTCGCCGAACTTGTGTCCGACCATGTTCTCGTTGACCTGCACCGGCAGGAACTTGTGACCGTTATAGACGCCGAACACCAGGCCGACGAATTGCGGCAGGATCGTCGAGCGACGCGACCAGATCTTGATCACCTCGTTGCGACCCGACGCGCGCGACGCCTCGGCCTTGTTCAGCAAATACCCGTCCACGAACGGGCCTTTCCAGACGGAACGTGCCATCTCTGTTCGTGCCTCTTACTTGCCGGTCTTGCGGCGACGGATGATCAGGCTGTCCGTGCGCTTGTTGGTGCGCGTCTTGTAGCCCTTGGTCGGCTTGCCCCACGGGGTGACCGGATGACGGCCGCCGGAGGTGCGGCCCTCGCCGCCGCCATGCGGATGGTCGACCGGGTTCATCACCACGCCGCGGTTGTGCGGCCTGCGGCCCATCCAGCGGGCGCGACCGGCCTTGCCGAAGCTCTGGTTCATGTTGTCCGGGTTCGACACCGCGCCGACCGTGGCCATGCACTCGCCGCGCACGACGCGCAACTCGCCGGACTGCAGCTTCACCTGCGCGTAGCCGCTATCCTTGCCGACGAGCTGGGCATAGGTGCCGGCCGAACGCGCGACCTTGCCGCCGGCGCCCTGCTTCAGCTCGATATTGTGCACGATGGTGCCGACCGGGATCGCCGACAGCGGCATCGCGTTGCCCGGCTTGATGTCGACCCGCGCGCCGGCGATCACCTGGTCGCCGGCCTTGATGCGCTGCGGCGCCAGGATGTAGGCCAGCTCGCCGTCGGCATACTTCACCAGCGCGATGAACGCGGTGCGGTTCGGGTCGTATTCCAGACGCTCGATCGTGCCGACCACGTCGAACTTGCGACGCTTGAAATCGACATGCCGGTAGGTCTTCTTGTGGCCGCCGCCACGGAAGAAGGACGTGGTGCGGCCGTGATTGTTGCGGCCGCCGGTGCGGTGCTTGCCCTCGGTGAGGGTCTTGACCGGCTTGCCCTTCCACAGCTCGCTGCGGTCGATCAGCACCGTGCCGCGCAGCGACGGGGTGACCGGCTTGAAATGCTTGAGTGCCATCTGCTCTACCCCGCGTCAGGCAAGCCGTGCCGAGAGGTCGATCGATTGACCCTCTGCAAGCTGCACGAACGCCTTCTTCACGTCGGAACGAACACCCGGACGGCCGCGGAAGCGCTTGGTCTTGCCCTTCTGCACCAGGGTATTCACGCCCAGGACCTTCACACCGAACAGGCCCTCGACCGCCGCCTTGATCTGCGGCTTGGTCGCGTCGATCGCGACCCGGAACACGACCTGGTTCTTCTCGGAAAGCGCCGTCGCCTTCTCGGTGATCACCGGCGCGCGGACGATGTCGTACATCGCCTCGCGCGACATGCGCTCCGCCTGCCGGCGGATAGCCAGGATGTCGGTCATGCCAGGCGCTCCTTCAGCCCTTCGACCCCGGCCTGGGTGATGACCAGGATCTCGTGGTTCAGGATGTCGTAGACGTTGGCGCCGACCGACGGCAGCACGTCGATACGGGCGATATTGCGGGCGGCGCGGGAGAACCCCTCATCGACCGTGCCGTCCACGAACAGCGCCGAGTTCCAGCCCAGCACCTTCAGCTTCGCGGCCAGCTCGGCGGTCTTGGCCATGCCGCTCGCGGTGTCGATCACCACCAGCTTGCCGTCGGCGGCCTTCTGCGACAGCGCCGAGATCAGGCCGAGGCGGCGCACCTTCTTGGGCAGGTCGTAGCCATGGTCGCGCACCACCGGACCGTGGACCACGCCGCCGGTACGGAACTGCGGCGCCCGCAGCGAGCCCTGACGGGCGTTGCCGGTACCCTTCTGCTTGTAGGGCTTCCTGGTGGTGCCGGACACCTCGCCCATGCCCTTCACCTTGTGGGTGCCGGCACGGCGCTTGGCGAGCTGCCAATGGACCACGCGCGCCATGATGTCGCTGCGCGGGGTCGCCCCGAAAATCGCCTCGGGCAGGCTGGCCTGGCCAGCGCTGCCGTTGTCGAGGGTTTTGATAGTGAAATCCATGTCCCTCTTCCTAACCGGCCGTCGCGCCGGACGCGGCCGCCAGGCCCGCCGGATACGGGGCATCGGCATGGCGCGCCTTCTTGATCGCATCGCGAACCAGAACGAAACCGTTCTTGCCGCCGGGGATCGCGCCCCGGATCATCAGCAGGTTCTTCTCGACATCCACCAGCGCCACTTCGAGATTGAGCGTGGTGATACGCTCGTCGCCGAGATGGCCACCCATCTTCTTGTTCTTGAAGGTCTTGCCGGGATCCTGACGGTTACCGGTCGAGCCCAGCGAACGGTGACTGACCGACACGCCGTGGGTCGCTTCCAGGCCGCGGAAGTTCCAGCGCTTCATGCCGCCGGCGAAGCCCTTGCCCTTGCTGGTGCCGGTGACGTCGACCTTCTGGCCGACCACGAAATGCGCGGCGGTCAGGGTGGCGCCGGATTCCAGCAGCGCATCCTCGGCGACGCGGAACTCGACCAGCTTCTTCTTCGGCTCGACCTTCACCCGGGCGAAATGCCCGCGATTCGGCTTGGTGACGTTCTTCACCTTGGCCGTCCCGATGCCCAGCTGCACGGCGGTGTAGCCGTCGCGCGCCTGGGTGCGGGTATCGACCACCTGCAGCGTTTCGAGATGCAGGACGGTGACGGGCACGTGGGTCCCGTCTTCCTTGAAGATCCGGGACATGCCCAGCTTCTTTGCGATCAATCCGGTGCGCATCGTCTGGACCTTACAGCTTGATCTCGACGTCCACGCCGGCGGCGAGGTCGAGCTTCATGAGGGCGTCCACGGTCTGCGGTGTCGGCTCGACGATGTCGAGCAGCCGGCGATGGGTCCGGATCTCGAACTGCTCGCGGCTCTTCTTGTCGACGTGGGGAGAGCGGTTGACGGTGAATTTCTCGATATGCGTCGGCAGCGGGATCGGACCCCGAACCCGCGCACCCGTACGCTTCGCCGTGTTCACGATCTCCTTCGTGCTGTTGTCCAGCACGCGGTGATCGTACGCCTTCAGGCGAATGCGGATGTTCTGGTTGTCCATTTTAACTATCAGTCCAACTTCAGGTTCGGGGTCTTGCCAGGCGTGTCGGTTCAGGCCTGGATCGACGCCACGACGCCGGCGCCGACGGTGCGGCCGCCTTCGCGGATGGCGAAGCGCAGGCCCTCATCCATGGCGATCGGTGCGATCAGCTCGACATCCATCGACACGTTGTCGCCGGGCATGACCATCTCGACACCCTCGGCGAGCTGGACCACGCCAGTCACGTCGGTGGTGCGGAAATAGAACTGCGGACGATAGTTGGTGAAAAACGGCGTGTGGCGGCCACCCTCTTCCTTGGTGAGGATGTAGGCCTCCGCCTTGAACTTGGTGTGCGGGGTGATCGAGCCCGGCTTCGCCAGAACCTGTCCGCGCTCGACATCCTCGCGCTTGGTGCCACGCAGCAGCGCGCCGATGTTGTCGCCGGCTTGGCCGCGATCGAGCAGCTTGCGGAACATCTCGACACCGGTGACGGTGGTCTTGACGGTGTTCTTGATGCCAACGATCTCGACTTCCTCGCCGACATTGACGACGCCGCGCTCGACGCGGCCGGTCACCACGGTGCCGCGGCCGGAGATCGAGAACACGTCCTCGATCGGCATCAGGAACGGACGGTCGATCGCACGCTCGGGCTGCGGGATGTAGGCATCGACCTGCTTCATCAGCTCGAGCACCGCGTTCTCGCCGAGATCCTTGTCGCCGTCATTCAGCGTGACCACGGCCGAGCCCTTGACGATGGGGATGTCGTCGCCAGGGAACTGGTAGGAGGACAGCAGCTCGCGCACCTCCATCTCGACCAGCTCGAGCAGCTCGGGATCGTCCACCAGGTCGACCTTGTTCAGGAACACCACCAGGGCCGGCACGCCGACCTGACGGGCGAGCAGGATGTGCTCGCGGGTCTGCGGCATCGGGCCGTCGGCGGCGGACACCACCAGGATCGCGCCGTCCATCTGCGCGGCGCCGGTGATCATGTTCTTCACGTAGTCGGCGTGGCCGGGGCAGTCGACGTGCGCGTAGTGGCGGTTGGCGGTCTCATACTCGACGTGGGCGGTCGAGATGGTGATGCCGCGGGCCTTCTCCTCAGGCGCCTTGTCGATCTGGTCGTAGGCGGTGAAGGTCGCGCCGCCGGACTCGGCCAGCACCTTGGTGATCGCGGCCGTCAGCGACGTCTTGCCATGATCGACGTGGCCGATCGTGCCAATGTTACAGTGCGGCTTGTTCCGCTCGAATTTAGCCTTTGCCATCGTCTCTCTCCGTTGACCCGCCGCCCTCGCTTCTGTGCGGGCGCGTCGGTCGGTCGGGTTGGAAGGGGTCTGTGTGGAGGTGGTCTACCAGCGATAGTGGCTGAATGCTTTGTTGGCTTCGGCCATCCGATGCGTGTCTTCGCGCTTCTTGACCGCCGAACCGCGGTTGTTCACCGCATCCATCAGCTCGTTCGACAGCCGGTCCTGCATCGTGTGCTCGCCGCGCTTGCGCGAGCTGTCGATCAGCCAGCGGATCGCCAGCGCCTGACGACGCTCGGTGCGGACTTCGACCGGCACCTGGTAGGTGGCGCCACCGACGCGGCGCGAACGCACCTCGACGGCCGGCTTCACGTTGTCCAGCGCCTCGTGGAACATGCGCACCGGATCGGCGGACGAGCCGCCACGGCGGCGCATGCTCTCGAGCGCGCCATAGACGATGCTCTCGGCGGTCGACTTCTTGCCGTCATACATCAGCGCATTCATGAAGCGCGTGATGACGATGTCGCCGAACTTGGGATCGGGAAGGATTTCGCGCTTCACGGCGCGACGGCGGCGGCTCATGCCTTGATATCCTCTTACTTCGGCCGCTTGGCGCCGTAGAGCGACCGGCGCTTACGACGCTTGGCGATGCCCTGGGTGTCGAGCACGCCACGCAGGATGTGGTAGCGAACGCCCGGAAGATCCTTCACGCGCCCGCCGCGGATCAGCACCACGCTGTGCTCCTGCAGGTTGTGACCCTCGCCGGGAATGTAGCTGACGACCTCGAAGCCGTTGGTCAGCCGCACCTTGGCGACCTTGCGCAGCGCCGAGTTCGGCTTCTTCGGGGTGGTGGTGTAGACGCGCGTGCAGACGCCGCGCTTCTGCGGGCAGCCCTCGAGCGCGGGCACCTTGTTGCGCTTGGGAGCGGGCTCGCGTCCCTTGGCAATCAGCTGGTTGATGGTCGGCATACGCCCTTCCCAATCCTCAAACTCTGTCGGCAGGCCCGCCTCGAAACGAGGGGTTCCACCCATTCACAACGAAATGCCGCCAGACCTGGATTGCTCCCGGTCTTGCGTGGTCTACCGACGCACGGCCTTGGCCCCCTGTAGTAACGGGGGCGGTGCCGCACGCGACGTGCTGCATCAGGCGGCAACCCGGTCGGTGAGACGGTGGCGTCTCGCGACAGGTGGAAGCCGAGGGCCGCTGTCTAGGCGCGGCGGGAGAGCGAGTCAAGGAAAAGCCGCGGTTCTGCGACGATTCGGGAACCGATCGGGAGCACGTCGATCCTGGCTGTCGCTGCCGATCGCCTAAGGGCACGAAAAAGGCCGGCCAGGTTGCCCCGGCCGGCCTGTTCCGCACCCTTACAGAGAGAAGGCCTACTCGGCCGCCCGCACCGGCTGGTTGGTCGGCATGTCGCGGCCCAGCACACGCTGCTGGTCGCGGCCCGCCGCCACGGCGCGCAGCTTGTTCATCACCGAACCGGTGCCGGCCGGGATCAGGCGGCCGACGATGACGTTTTCCTTCAGGCCGTTCAGCGTATCGACCTTGCCGGCGGTGGCCGCCTCGGTCAGCACGCGTGTGGTCTCCTGGAACGACGCCGCCGAGATGAAGGAGTGCGTCTGCAGCGAGGCCTTGGTGATGCCCTGCAGCACCGGCATCGCATGCGCCGGACGCTCGTTCTCGCGCAGCCGCTTCTCGTTCTCCAGCTCGAACTCGATGCGGTCCACCGTCTCGCCGATCAGGTAGGTGGTGTCGCCAGGCTCCAGCACCTCGACCTTCTGCAGCATCTGCCGGACGATCACCTCGATGTGCTTGTCGTTGATCTTCACGCCCTGCAGCCGGTAGACGTCCTGGATCTCGTTGACCAGGTAGTCGGACAGCGCCTCGACGCCCAGCACCTTGAGGATGTCGTGCGGCACGCGCGGGCCGTCGACCAGCGGATCGCCCCTGCGGACGAAATCGCCTTCCTGCACCGAGACGTGCTTGCCCTTCGGCACCAGATAGTCGGTCTCCTCGCCGGTCTCGTCATTCTTGACGATGACGCGCCGCTTGGCCTTGTAGTCCTTGCCGAATTCGACGCGGCCATCGGTCTCGGCGATGATCGCGTGGTCCTTGGGACGGCGCGCCTCGAACAGCTCGGCGACACGCGGCAGACCGCCGGTGATGTCGCGGGTCTTGGAGCCTTCGCGCGGGATGCGGGCCAGCACGTCGCCGGCATGCACCACCGCGCCGTTCTCGACCGAGAGGATAGAGTCGGGCGACAGGAAGTAGCGGGCCTCGCCACCATTGGCGAGCTTGAGCACCTCGCCCTTCTCGTCCTTGAGCTGCAGCCGCGGCCGCAGATCGACGCCCTTGGCGGCCTGCTTGTAGTCGACCACCACCTTCGAGGTCAGGCCGGTGACCTCGTCCATGCGCTCCACCAGGGTGATGGAGTCGATCAGATCGAGATACTCCACCGTGCCGGCGCGCTCGGTGATGATCGGCAGGGTGTAGGGGTCCCACTCCGCCAGCTTCTGCTGACGCGCCACCGTGGCGCCCTCGTCGACCAGCAGCCGGGCGCCGTACGGCACCCGGAACCGGGCACGCTCGGTGCCCTTGTCGTCCGACAGCACGATCTCGCAGTTGCGCGACATCACCACCGGTACGCCCTGGCTGTTCTGCACGACGTTGCGGTTCTTCACCGCCACCACGCCGTCATGCGACGCCTCCACCATCGACTGCTCGGCGCCTCGCTGCGCCGCGCCGCCGATATGGAAGGTGCGCATCGTCAGCTGGGTGCCGGGCTCGCCGATCGACTGCGCCGCGATCACGCCGACCGCCTCGCCGATATTGACCGAGGTGCCGCGGGCCAGGTCGCGCCCGTAGCACAAGCCGCACACGCCGACCCGGCTGTCGCAGGTCAGCACCGAGCGGATCAGCATGCTCTCGACCGCCGCCTTCTCCACCAGCTCGGCTTCCGCCTCGCCAATCAGCGTGTTGCGCGGCAGCACCAGCGAGCCGTCGACCGGGTTCAGCACGTCGGCGGCGGTGGTGCGGCCCAGGATGCGCTCGGACAGCGAGGACACCACCTCGCCGCCATCCATCACCGCGCGCACCGTCAGGCCGCGTTCGGCGCCGCAATCATCCTCGACGATGATGCAGTCCTGCGCCACGTCGACCAGGCGGCGGGTCAGGTAACCGGAGTTCGCGGTCTTCAGCGCCGTGTCCGCGAGGCCCTTGCGGGCGCCGTGGGTGGAGGTGAAGTAGTCGAGCACCGACAGGCCTTCCTTGAAGTTGGCGATGATCGGCTGCTCGATGATCTCGCCCGACGGCTTGGCCATCAGGCCGCGCATGCCGGCGAGCTGCTTCATCTGCGCCGGCGAGCCGCGGGCGCCGGAATGGCTCATCATCCAGACCGAGTTGGTCTGCTTGCCGACTTCCTGGCGCGAGATCTCCTTCATCATCGCCGCCTGCACCTCGTCGGTGCAGCGCGACCAGGCATCGACCACCTTGTTGTAGCGCTCGCCGGCGGTGATCAGCCCGTCCTGATACTGCTGCTCGAACTCCTTGACCTCGGCGGTGGTCTTCTCCACCAGCGGCCATTTCGCGTCCGGGATGATCATGTCGTCCTTGCCGAACGAGATGCCGGCCTTGGCCGCCTGGCCGAATCCCAGGCCCATCAGGCGATCGGCGAAGATCACGCATTCCTTCTGGCCGCAATGACGGTAGACCGCGTCGATCACGTCGGACACGTTCTTCTTGGTGAGCTGCTTGTTGAGCAGCGAGAACGGCACCGCGGCATGCTTGGGCAGGATCTGCGCCAGCAGCATGCGGCCGGGCGTGGTGACCACGGTCTCACGGGTCTTCTTGCCGTCGGCATCGACGCTCTCGTAGCGGGCCCGGATCTTGTCGTGCAGATGCACCGCCTTGGCGGTCAGCGCGAACTCGATCTCGCCGATCGAGCCGAACGCCGGCGCGCCGGACCTGGTGATGCGGCCCTGGTCGTCATACTCGTTCTGGTCCGGGGTCTGGCGGAACTCCGCCGTCTCCAGCGACAGGTAGTACAGCCCGAGCACGATGTCCTGCGACGGCACGATGATCGGCTTGCCGTTGGCCGGGCTGAGGATGTTGTTGGTCGACATCATCAGCACGCGGGCCTCGAGCTGCGCCTCCAGGCTGAGCGGCACGTGGACCGCCATCTGGTCGCCGTCGAAATCGGCGTTGAACGCGGTGCAGACCAGCGGATGCAGCTGGATCGCCTTGCCCTCGATCAGCACCGGCTCGAACGCCTGGATGCCGAGACGGTGCAGGGTCGGCGCGCGGTTCAGCATCACCGGATGCTCGCGGATCACCTCCTCGAGGATGTCCCAGACCTCGGGACGCTCCTTCTCCACCATGCGCTTGGCGGCCTTGATGGTGGTGGCGTGACCGTATTTCTCGAGCTTGGAATAGATGAACGGCTTGAACAGCTCGAGCGCCATCTTCTTCGGCAGCCCGCACTGGTGCAGCTTCAGCTCCGGTCCCACCACGATCACCGAGCGGCCGGAATAATCGACGCGCTTGCCGAGCAGGTTCTGACGGAACCGTCCCTGCTTGCCCTTGAGCATGTCCGACAGCGACTTCAGCGGACGCTTGTTGGCGCCGGTGATGGCGCGGCCGCGGCGGCCGTTGTCGAACAGCGCGTCGACGCTCTCCTGCAGCATGCGCTTCTCGTTGCGCACGATGATGTCTGGCGCGCGCAGCTCGATCAGCCGCTTGAGGCGGTTGTTGCGGTTGATGACGCGACGATAGAGGTCGTTCAGGTCCGAGGTGGCGAAGCGGCCGCCATCGAGCGGCACCAGCGGTCGCAGCTCCGGCGGGATCACCGGCACCACGTCGAGGATCATCCAGTCGGGCTTGGAGCCGCTCTCCGCGAACGCCTCGACCAGCTTCAGCCGCTTGACCAGCTTCTTGCGCTTGGCCTCCGACGTGGTCTCCTTGAGGTCGGCGCGCAGCTTCACCTTCTCGGCGTCGCAATCGACATTGACCAGCACGGTCTTGATCGCCTCGGCGCCGATGCCGGCGCGAAAACCGTCCTCGCCGAACTCGTCCTGCTTGGCGAGCAGCTGATCCTCGTTGAGCAGCTGGTGCAGCTTCAGGTCGGTCAGGCCCGGCTCGAGGACCACGTAGCTCTCGAAATACAGGATCTTCTCGAGATCCTTGAGCGTCAGATCGACCATCAGCCCGATCCGGCTCGGCAGCGACTTCAGGAACCAGATGTGCGCGACCGGCGACGCCAGCTCGATATGGCCCATGCGCTCGCGGCGCACCTTGGCCAGCGTCACTTCGACGCCGCATTTCTCGCAGATGATGCCGCGGAACTTCATGCGCTTGTACTTGCCGCACAGGCACTCGTAGTCCTTGATCGGCCCGAAGATGCGCGCGCAGAACAGGCCGTCCCGTTCCGGCTTGAAGGTGCGGTAGTTGATGGTCTCCGGCTTCTTGATCTCACCGTACGACCAGGAGCGGATCTGCTCCGACGAGGCCAACTGGATCTTGATCTGGTCGAAGGTCATCGCCTGGCCGGTCTGGCCCAGGATCTTCATCAGTTCGTTCATGCGCCGACACCCTTCACATCTTGTAGGACCGGGGCTCCGCCCCGGACCCGCTCGAGACGGGTCTTGAGAATCCGATCAGTGGACAAATGGATTCCCAGGACCGCGCCCCGGACGGGTTCCAGGGGCAGCGCCCCTGGCCTTTCGCTCAATTCCCGCTCTGCTCGAGATCGACGTTCAATCCGAGCGACTTCAGTTCCTTGACCAGCACGTTGAAGCTCTCGGGGATGCCGGCCTCGAAATCGTCCTGCTCGCGCACGATCGCCTCGTAGACCTTGGTGCGGCCGGACACGTCGTCCGACTTCACCGTCAGCATCTCCTGCAGCGTGTAGGCGGCGCCGTATGCCTCCAGCGCCCAGACCTCCATCTCGCCGAAGCGCTGCCCGCCGAACTGCGCCTTGCCGCCCAGCGGCTGCTGGGTGACGAGCGAGTACGGGCCGATCGACCGCGCATGGATCTTGTCGTCGACCAGGTGGTGCAGCTTGAGCATGTAGACGTAGCCCACCGTCACCTTGCGCTCGAACGACTCCCCGGTGCGGCCGTCGGTCAGCTGGCTCTGGCCCGAGGTATCGAGACCGGCGCGCTCCAGCATCGCCTCGATATCCGGGATCCGCGCGCCGTCGAACACGGGAGTCGCGATCGGCACGCCCTTGCGCAGGTTGTGCGCGAGTTCGATCAGCTGCTCGTTCGGCAGCGTGGCGATGTCGTCGCGATAGACCTCGTCGCCATACACCGTCTTGAGTTCGTCGAGCAGCTCCTGCTTGGCGGCGCCGGTGCGCTGGTATTCGTCGACCAGCTCGCCGATGCCCTTGCCGATATTGGCGCAGGCCCAGCCGAGATGGGTCTCGAGGATCTGGCCGACATTCATGCGCGACGGCACGCCGAGCGGGTTCAGCACCAGATCGACCGGGGTGCCGTCCTCCAGGAACGGCATGTCCTCGACCGGGGTGACGCGCGAGACCACGCCCTTGTTGCCGTGACGGCCGGCCATCTTGTCGCCGGGCTGCAGCTTGCGCTTCACCGCGACGAACACCTTGACCATCTTCATCACGCCGG
>CAZZZA010000022.1:0-32012 GCA_964658455.1 uncultured Lichenihabitans sp. | reverse complement strand
AGGTGGCGATCGGCCAGATCGAGCGCGAGCTGGTGCAGGTGATCAAGCAGGTCTCGGCCTCGCACGGCATGAACCTGGTGCTGCACCGCGAGCAGGTGGCGCTGAACTTCCCGGATTTCGACATCACCCCGCAGGTGATCAGCCAGCTGAACGCGACCCTGCCGTCGGTGTTCATCCCCGGCGACGGCGTCGATCCGGAGGTGCTGGCCAAGAGCGGCACCTACCCGACCACCGCCAATCCGGGCCCGGCGCCGGGCACCGCGCCGGTGGCCGCCGCCACCCCGGTCGCGACCAAGCCGGCCGCGCCGAAGAAGTAGCCAGGAGGCAGCGCCGATGTCCGGCCCGCAGGCGGACGGCACGCAGGGCGTGGGCGACGAGCGCTTCTTTACGCGCAGCGCCCCGCACACGCTGGGCGCGATCGCCGAGCGGATCGGCGCCAGCCTCGATGCGTCGCTGTCGGAGCGGGTGCTGACCGGCGTGGCGCCGCTGCAGGCGGCGGGTCCGGGGCAGCTCAGCTTCCTCGACAACCGCCGCTACCTGCCGCTGCTGGCGCAGACCAGGGCAGGGGCAGTGATCGTCTCGAAGGCGCACGCCTCCCAGGTGCCGGCGGGCAGCGTCGCGCTGGTGACCGCCGAACCCTATCTCGGCTGGGCGAGGGCGGCGTCGCTGTTCCATCCAAGGGAGGCGGTGCGCCCAGGCATCCACGCCACCGCCGCGGTGTCGGCCTCGGCCAGCATCGATCCGGGGGCGGAGATCGGCCCGTTCGTGGTGGTCGGCGACCGCGCCGAGATCGGGCCGGGCTGCCTGCTCGGCAGCCATGTCGCGATCGGCGCCGGCGTCGTGCTCGGCAAGGAGTGCCGGATCGGCGCGCATTCGAGCATCAGCCATGCCAGGCTCGGCGCGCGGGTGACGCTGGCGCCGGGGGTGCGGATCGGCCAGGAGGGCTTCGGTTTCGCGGTCGGACCGGCCGGTTTCGAGACCGTGCCGCAGCTCGGCCGGGTGCTGATCGGCGACGATGTCGAGGTCGGCGCCAACAGCACCATCGATCGCGGCTCGTCCCAGGACACGGTGATCGGCGCCGGCTCGCGCCTCGACAATCTGGTGCAGATCGGGCACAACGTCCGCCTTGGGCGGTGTTGCATCATCGTCGCGCAGGCGGGGATTTCCGGCTCCACCGAGCTCGAGGATTTTGTCACGATCGCGGCGCAGGCGGGGCTGATCGGGCATATCCGGATCGGACGGAAAGCCAGGGTCGGCGCGCAGTGCGGTGTCATGTCGGATGTCGAGGCGGGCGCCGACGTGATCGGCAGCCCGGCCATGCCGTTCCGGGAATTCTTTCGTAGCGTGGCGGTTCTGCGCCGGTTGTCAAAGCGGCCCGCTTCGGGCGAGAACGCCGGCGGTTCGGACGGTGGGGAACAGGGCTGAAGGCGGATGGACGGAACCACGGACAACGAACATGCCGCTCCGGTGCGCGCGGATCTCGCCGACGGCACCGGCGCCACCATCGACATCCTCCAGATCATGGCGGCGATCCCGCATCGCTACCCGTTCCTGATGATCGACCGCATGGTCGAGGTCGTGCTCGGCGAGAGCGCGGTGGGCATCAAGAACGTCACCGTCAACGAGCCGTTCTTCCAGGGGCACTTCCCGTCGAAGCCGGTGATGCCGGGCGTGCTGATCATCGAGGCGATGGCGCAGACCGCGGCCGCCCTGGTTGTGCTGACGCTGGGGCCGGTGTTCGACGGCAAGCTGGTCTATTTCATGACCATCGAGAACGCCAAGTTCCGCCGTCCGGTGGGGCCGGGCGACCAGCTCAGGATCCATGTCGTCAAGGAACGCCAGCGCGGCAACGTCTACAAGTTCCGCGGCATCGCCAGGGTCGATGGGGTGTCGGTCGCCGAGGCCTCCTACGGCGCGATGATCATGGGCTGACCGGTAAACACCGGTAACATCCTTTGTCTTGGCCGCGTGCGGCGCGCGGCCTAGCTTCCCGGCATCATGACGGCTCGCCCGGAGCCGTGTCGGGACCATCTGGAGTCTCCCCCGATATGGAAGCAGACCTGGTCGGGCATCAGGCGTCGGTGGTTTGCGAAACCGTGACCGGACCCACGATCCATCCCAGCGCGATCGTAGCCCCTGGTGCACGCCTCGGCGCCGGCGTCCGCGTCGGTCCCTGGTGCAGCGTCGGCGCGGACGCAACGCTCGGCGACGGGGTCACGCTGATCTCGCACGTGGTGGTCGACGGCCGGACCGAGATCGGCGCCGGCGCCACCCTGTATCCGTTCTGCACCGTCGGCATGGCGCCGCAGGACCTGAAATATCGCGGCGAGCCGACCGGCTGCCAGGTCGGCCCGCGCACCGTGATCCGGGAGAACGTGACCATCCATCGCGGCACCGCGACCGGCGGCGGCCTGACCAGGGTCGGCAGCGACTGCCTGATCATGGCCAACGCCCATGTCGCGCACGACTGCCTGCTCGGCGACAGGGTGATCATCGTCAACAACGTGGTGATGGGCGGCCATGTGGTGATCGGCGACGATGCGCGCGTGATGGGCTCGGCGGCGCTGCACCAGTTCGTGCGGATCGGCCGCGCGGCGATGGTCGGCGGCGTCTGCGGCGTCGAGAGCGACGTCATCCCCTATGGCAGCGTGCTCGGCAACCGCGCCCGGCTGGTCGGGCTGCACTGGGTCTGGCTGCGTCGCAACGGCGTCGGCCACGAGGAGATGCACCGCCTGCGCCGGGCGTTCCGCACGCTGTATCCGCGCAACGCGGCCGGCCTGCCAGTGTTCGAGGCGCGTCTCGCCGCGGTGCGCGCCGAATACGGCAACGACCCGCGCGTCGCCGAGATCCTCGCCTTCATCGACGCGCCCAGCCGGCGCGGACTGGTCAGGATCGCCAGCCGCGGCGGCGCCGAGGAGAGCGAGGGCGCTTGAGCCTGCCGCACGCCGAGTCGGCCGGCGGCGCGCATCGCGGCGCGCTCGGCATCCTGGCCGGCGGCGGTCCGCTCCCAGGCCAGGTCGCCGCCGCCGCGGCGGCGCAGGGCAGGGCGGTGTTCGTGGTGGCGTTCCAGGATTTCGCCGACCCCGCGGTGGTCGCGCCGTGGCCGCACGAGACCGTCCGCCTGGCCGCGGCCGGCCGGATCCTGGCATCGCTCCGCGCCCATGGCTGCACCGAGCTGGTGCTGATCGGCCCGGTGCGCCGGCCGTCGCTGCGCGAGCTGCGCCCCGATGCCGAGGGCGCGCGCATCCTGGCCAGGATCGGCCGGGCGCTGTTCCTGGGCGATGACGGGCTGCTCGCCGCCCTGGTCAGGGTGCTGAGCGAGGAAGGGTTCGTGGTGCGCGGCGCGCACGAGTTCCTGACCGACCGGGTCGGCGCGGCGGGGCCGCTCGGCCGCCACGCGCCCGATGCGCAGGCGCACGGCGACATCGCCCGTGGCGTCGCGGTGGCGCAGACCCTGGGCCGGCTCGATATCGGCCAGGGCTGCGTGGTCCAGGACGGGCTGGTGCTGGCGGTCGAGGCGCTGGAAGGCACCGACCAGATGCTGGCCCGCGCCGGCGCGCTGCGCCAGCCCGGCCGCGGCGGGGTGCTGGTCAAGCTGGTCAAGCCCGGACAGGACCGGCGCGCCGACCTGCCGACGATCGGCCCCGATACCGTGCTCGCCGCCGCGAAAGCCGGGCTGTCGGGCATTGCATTCGAGGCCGGCGGTACCCTTCTCACCGATCCCGGGTCGCTGCGCGACGCAGCCGACCGGCACGGCCTGTTCCTGGTCGGTATCGATCCGGCATCCCTTGGCTAGAGGACAAGAACCGATGAGTAGCTACCTGCATACGATGCTCCGGGTGAAGAACCTGGATAAGAGCATCGCCTTCTACGCCCTGCTGGGGATGCGCGAACTGCGCCGCAGCGAGGTTCCGGCCGGCAAATACACGCTGGTGTTCGTCGGCTACGACGACAATGCCCATGGCCAGGCGGAGATCGAGCTGACCTACAACTGGGGCGAGGACGATGGCTACGAGGTCGGCACCGGCTTCGGCCATCTGGCGGTCGGCATGCCCGACATCACCGCGGCGGTCGAGAAGGTGCGCGCCGGTGGCGGCAAGGTGACGCGCGAGCCGGGCCCGGTGAAGCACGGCACCACGGTCATCGCCTTCGTCGAGGACCCGGACGGCTACAAGATCGAGCTGATCGAGCGCGCCTGAACGGCGCCAACCGGGGCGCGCCGCATCACCGGGGCGGCGTGGCCTGCTCGTCGCGCAGCCTGATTTCCGCGCGTTCTATGGTGGCGATCATGGTCTCCGCGGCGCGTCGCGCCAGCGGGTCCTGGCTGTTCGACAGCCGGTCGGCGGTCAGCAGCGCCGGCGAGAGGATGCCGCGCAGATCGTGCCGCAACTGCGCGCCGGCCTTGCTCCCGGCGGCCAGTCTGGCTTCGGCCTCGGCGAGTCGCTGACCCAGCTTCGTCTCGGCGCGGCCGGCATGGCGCCAGAGCAGCAGGCCGGAGACGAGGGCGGTCAGCGCCGGCAGCAGCCACCGCGCCGCCACCGGCATCCCGCGCGACAGGCTGGCGGCGGTCGCCAACAGCACCGCCGCCGAGAGCAACAGGGTGCGCCGAATCGTCGGGGGATGTGCGATCATTCGCCGCCATAGTCCGGCAAACCAAGGCCGGGCTCAAGCGCCGCAAGACGCGCTCAAACCAGGGCGCATGACGGCCCGCTTCGATCGGGCCCGCCGCGATATGGATTGACCGCGCGCCGCCGCACCGCCTATAAGCCGCCGCTCCGGAGAGCGCCGCGCCACCGCGCGAGGCGTCTTCGTTTGTCTTGTCCAGGAGAGTGCAGCCGTGAAGCGCACCTATCAACCGTCAAAGCTGGTCCGCAAGCGGCGCCATGGCTTCCGCACCCGCATGGCGACCGTCGGTGGCCGCAACGTGCTGCAGAGCCGCCGCGCCAAGGGCCGCAAGAAACTCTCCGCGTAGGATCCGGCCGCCGGGAGAGAGCGGCCCGGGTCCGAACCAGGATCGAGGCAATGGCGTCTCCCGAATTCCGGCTCAAGCGGCGCGCACAGTTCCTCGCGGTGGCGGCGAAGGGCGCCAAAGCGCCGATGCCCGGCCTGGTGCTGCAGGCGATGCGCCGCACCGACGAGGCCCCGGCCAGGCTGGGTTTCACCGTCACCAAGAAGGTCGGCAACGCCGTCATCCGCAACCGCACCAAGCGCCGGCTGCGCGAGGCAGCGCGGCTGCTGTTGCGCGACCAGGCCGCGGCCGGGGCGCCGCTGACCGGGGTCGATCTGGTGCTGATCGGACGCGACGGCACCCGCGCGCGGCCGCTCCCGGCGCTGATCGACGATTTCCGGCGGGCACTGAAGCGCACCAGGGCGCTGCCGACCCCGGCCGACGGCCCGGGCGCGCCGCCATGACGGCCCGGTCGATGGCCGCGCGGCTGCTCGGCCACGGGCTACGCGCGCCGATCCAGGCCTACCGGCTGCTGCTGAGTCCTATGCTGGGCAGCAACTGCCGGTTCGCGCCGAGCTGCTCCTGCTATGCGCTGCAGGCGATCGACGTGCATGGCCCGGTGCGCGGCCTGGCTCTTGCCATCGCGCGCATCATGCGCTGCAACCCGTTCCATCCCGGCGGCCACGATCCCGTGCCGCCCGCATCACCCTCGCACCGAGATCGGCCCGCGCAACGATGGACATGAAACGCCTCCTGCTCGCGTTCGCACTCTCGTTCGCGATCATCATCGGCTTCCAGAAGCTGATGCCGCAGCAGACCCGGCACGATCCGGCGGCCAGCACCCAGGCCACGCCGTCGGGCGATGCGCCGCGTCCGACCACGGATCTCACCCCGCCGGGCAGCCAGCCCGCCGCGATCCCGCCGCCCGGTCCGGAGCACCGGCTGCCGATCACCGCGACCCGTGTGCACGGCAGCATCAACCTGGTCGGCGCCCGCTTCGACGACCTGCTGCTCAGCGATTATCACGAGACGGTCAAGCCGGGCAGCCCGGAGGTCAGGGTGCTCGAACCGCAGGACCAGAAGCAGCCCAGCCTGGTGCAGCTCGGCTGGAGCGCGGTCGGCGACGCCAGGATGCCCGACAGCACCACGCTCTGGACCGCGGACCATCCGGCGCTGACCCCGGACTCGCCGGTGACCCTGTCCTGGGACAATGGCGGCGGGCTGGTGTTTCAGCTGCTGGTCTCGATCGACCGCGACTACATGTTCACCGTGCGGCAGCGCGTGCTCAACCATGGCGCCCAGCCGGTCGCGCTGTCGCCCTGGTCGCGGGTGAGCCGCAGCTACACCCCGGTGGTGACCGGCGGCTACCTGCTGCATGAGGGCCCGATCGCGGTGACCGACGGGCGGCTGGAGGAGATGTCCTACAGCAGCCTGAAATCGAAGGCGGCCGACCATGGCGGCACCGGCTGGTCCGCCACCCAGGCCGCCGGCCAGGAGAGCGGCTGGGCCGGCATCACCGACAAGTACTGGCTCACCGCGGTGATCCCGTCGCCGGGGCAGGCGGTGACGGCGAGCTACCGCTACATGCCGAACGAGGGGGCCGGCACCTACCAGGCCGATACCGTCGTGCAGACGCCGAGCCAGCTCGCCGCCGGCAGCACCCTGGAGACCGTCAGCCACGTGTTCGCCGGCGCCAAGGAGGTGCATCTCCTCAACCGCTACGAGGACGATCTCCACGTCACCGATTTCTGGAAGGCTGTGGATTTCGGCTGGTTCGCGTTCCTGACCAAGCCGATCTTCTACGTGCTGGACTGGCTCAACACCACGCTCGGCAATTTCGGCGTGGCGCTGCTGGTCTTCACCCTGATCGTCAAGACGCTGTTCTTCCCGCTGGCGATCAAGCAGTTCCGGTCGATGGCCAAGATGAAGCTGCTGGCGCCGAAGATGCAGGCGGTCCGCGAGCGCCATAAGGGCGACCCGATGGCCACCAACCAGGAGATGATGGCGCTCTACAAGCAGGAGGGCGCCAACCCGATGGCCGGCTGCCTGCCGATGCTGGTGCAGGTGCCGGTGTTCTGGTGCCTGTACAAGGACCTGCTGGTCACCATCGAGATGCGCCAGGCGCCGTTCTTCGGCTGGATCCGCGACCTGTCGGAGCCGGACCCGACCAACATCTTCAACCTGTTCGGCCTGCTGCCGTTCGACCCCGCCGCGATCACGCCGTTCCTGCATCTCGGCGTGTGGCCGATCATCCTCGGCGGCACCATGCTGCTGATGCAGCGCATGAACCCGCCGCCGGCCGATCCGGCGCAGGCACGGCTGTTCCAGATCATGCCGCTGATCTTCATGTTCGTGCTGGCGCGCCAGCCGGCCGGTCTGGTGATCTATTATTGCGGCAACAACCTGCTGACCGTGGCCCAGCAATGGCTGATCCAGCGCCGCACCCGTCTCGGCGGGACGCGCCAAGTCGGCGCGGTGCGAAGCTGAGCCCGGCCGACCGCCCCGACGCGACGGCGCCGTCCTTTGTCGCCGCGACGCCGTCCGCCGAGGAGCAGGCACAGGCGCTCGAGACCGGCCGGCTGCTGTTCGCCGGCCAGGCGCGGTTCTTCTACGCCGCGCAGCGCATCGACCAGCTGCCGGCGCCGGACCTGCCGGAGATCGCTTTCGCCGGGCGCTCCAACGTCGGCAAATCCAGCCTGATCAACGCGCTGACCGGGCATCGCGCCCTGGCCAGGGCATCGTCGGAGCCGGGCCGCACCAAGCAGCTGAACTTCTTCGCGCTGGCCGAGCGGCTCACCCTGGTCGACATGCCGGGCTACGGCTACGCCAAGGCCAACCGCGCGGTGAAGGAGGATTGGCAGGGGCTGATGTTCGACTACCTGCGCGGGCGGCCGACGCTGCGGCGCGTGGTGCTGCTGCTCGACAGCCGGATCGAACTCAAGGAGAGCGATACCGAGGCGATGGCGCTGCTCGATCGCGCGGCGGTGATCTTCCAGCTCGTGCTGACGAAATGCGACGCCCCGAAACCGGCGGCGCTCAGCGCCAAGCGGGCCGAGATCGAGGCGCTGGCCAGGCGCTACGCCGCCGCGCATCCGCAGGTGCTGGCGAGCAGCAGCGCCACTGGCGCCGGCATTCCCGAACTGCGCGCCTCCCTTGCCGAGCTCGCCCTGTCTGCCTGACACTGCGGCCGACGCTGGCACCGACACTGCATCGAGGACCGAGACGATGAGCCTGAGCGACGACGATCTGCGTATCGCCAGCGAGCAGGCAGCGGTCCTGGCCAGCGCGCTGCCCTACCTGCGCCGCTATGCGGGCGACACCATCGTCGTGAAATATGGCGGCCACGCGATGGGCGACGCCAGGCTCGCCGAGGCGTTCGGCCACGACGTCGCGCTGCTGAAGCTGGTCGGCGTCAACCCGGTGGTGGTGCATGGCGGCGGGCCGCAGATCAACACCATGCTCGACCGGCTCGGCATCCAGTCGTCCTTCGTCGACGGGCTGCGGATCACCGACGCGGCGATGGTCGAGATCATCGAGATGGTGCTGTCCGGCTCGGTCAACAAACAGGTCGCGGCCCTGATCAACCAGGCCGGGGCGCTGGCGGTGGGCATCTCCGGCAAGGACGGCAACATGATCCGCGCCCGGCGGCTGACCCGGACCGTGCGCGATCCCGACAGCCATATCGAGCGGGCGCTCGATCTCGGCTTCGTCGGCGAACCGGCGCAGGTCGATACCAGGGTGCTGTATGCGCTGTCGGGTTCCGGGGTGATCCCGGTGATTGCGCCGGTCGGGATCGGCGATGACGGCCAGACCTACAACATCAATGCCGATACCGCCGCCGGCGCGGTGGCCGGGGCGCTGAACGCGACCCGTCTGCTGATGCTGACCGACGTACCGGGCGTGCTGGACGAGAACCGGCAACTGATCCCGGAACTGAGCGCCGAGGAGGCCAGACGCGGCATCGCCAGCGGCATGATCTCCGGCGGCATGATCCCGAAGGTCGAAACTTGCCTGCACGCGGTGCAATCCGGCGCCCGCGCCGCGGTGATCCTCGACGGGCGCGTGCCGCATGCCTGCCTGCTCGAGCTGTTCACCTCCGCCGGACCCGGCACGCTGATCAGGGGCGGCTGACGGCGTTCAGACCGGCTTGGCGTCCTCCTCAAGGACCGCGAGTTGCCAGGCCATCTCGCCACGGCCGAGCGGGCAGGCGCCGGACTCCGTGGCGCGCAGCGCCGCACCGGGCGGGATCCCGGCAAGCTGGGTCTGCAGGCGCAGCGCCGCCTGCATCGAATAGCCGGCCTTCCAGGCCAGGCTGACCAGGGCGCGCGGGTCGCGCAGCATGATCGCCCGCTCGACCAGGAGCGGGCGCACCTGCGCGGCGCGGGCGAGGCAGGCGCCGGCCGCGCGGTCGTCGCCCTGATGCAGCAGGCCCAGGAAGGCGGGCTCGTCGCTCGGCGCGGCGTGCAGCGGCGGCGGCCCGGCATCGTCCAGCCGCGTCGAATCCAGCCCCAGCCGGTCCAGCCCGTCGCGCAGCAGCAGCAGGCACGCCTGGTCGAGCCAGGACGGGCCGGCCGCCTCCAGGCGGGAGCCCGGCTGGGCCGTATCCTGCCGGCTGTCCAGCACCGCCTCGCGCAGGCTGGTCTGGTGCGAGGTCAGGCAGGACCGGGCCAGGCCCGTCTCCAGCGCACCGTCATTCGCGGTCAGTACCCGGATCGCCTCGGCGGGGTGCAGCTCCTGCAGCAGCCGGTCGACCGCCTCCCCGGCGCTGCCCCGGCTCGGCAGCAGCGCGTCGCGCACCGCGGCCGGCGCGGCATGCAGCCGTTGCGCCACCAGGGCGGCGCAGCGCGTCGTCACCATGGCCGACAGCCGGTCGGCGAGCCGCAGCTGCAGTGCCTCCCGCTCCGCCGGCCGGCTGTCATCGACCAGCAGCCGCGCCGCTGCGGACGGTTTGCGGTGCCCGTCCGGCGGCGCGGCCTGGTCCGGCCGCCCCGCCGCCACCGCCGCCGAGGCCTGACGATCGATCACGCGGCGCCGCCTTCGTTGTAGAAATGCCACCGGCCGCCGCCGGCCAGCTTGATCGCGCCGAGGGCCGCGTGCGCCTGTTCCAGCAGCGTCTCGATCGATTCGAACGAGCGCGTCGGCCGGGTGGTCAGGCCGATCGACAGCGAGAGGTGCACCGGCTCGTCCAGCGCAACATTGACGCCGGACTTGCAGAGATTCTCTGCGCGCTCGGCGGCGGCAAACTGGTCGGCGCCGTCCAGCCAGAGCGCGAAGATGTCGCCGCCGAGCCGGGCCGCGAGATCGGTCGGCCGCACCGCGTCGCGCAGCAGCTGCGCGGCGTTGCGCAACAGCACGTCGCCGCGTTCGTAGCCGGCGCGCTGGTTCACCGCCTCGAACTTGTCCAGGCCCACCACCATCAGCGTCGCGGCGAGGCCCTCGGCGTCGAGCCGGTCGAGCCGGCGGCCGATCTCCTGGGCGAAATTGTCGCGGTTGAGCAGCCCGGTCAGGGCGTCGGTGCCGGATTGCCGGGCCAGTTCGCGCTGCACCTGGTCATGTTCGAGCACGCCGCCGAGATTGGCCATGAAGCCAGCCGCCAGCGCCTGGTCCGCCGCGGTCCAGCCCCGGCCGGCCTCGCGCCACAGCATCAGGATCACCGGCTCGCAGAAATGGGTGGCGATCGCCGACAGGATCAGGGTGCGGCCGAAGCCGGGCTGCACCATCGACCAGGGCGCGGTCGAGCGGGCGCCGGCCGACGCGCCGGCGGCCAGCGCCATGGCGATGATCTCGTGGTCGGCGGCGGGCGGTGCCTCGCCGGCGCGGTGCAGGATCGCGGGCGTCGGTGCCGCGGCACCCGGCACCGCGCCGGCTTTTGCCGCCGGCTCGCAGGCGGTGATGACCGCGCCATAGCCGCCGATCGCCTCCATCAGCGCGTCCAGGCCGATGCGGATGACCAGCTCCGGCAGCACCGCGCAGCGCATGCGGCGCGTGATCGCCGCCACCTGGCGGAAGGTATGCAGCTGCTCGGCGACCGCCTGGGCGCGAAGCTCCTGCTCGCTGATGTCCTGGAGCCCGCCGATCGCTCCGGCGACGCTGCCGTCCTGGCCGAACAGCGGCGTCGCCGAGACCAGCACCGTGGCCAGGCCGCCATCGGCGCGTCTGATCCAGGCGCGCCGGCGGCGGCAGGATGCGTGCGGGCGGAACGGGTCGAACCCGTCCAGATCCGGCCATTCGAGCAGGCTGGCGCCCCTTCGTCCCAGCAGCTGGTTCGCGGTCCAGCCAAAACCAGGGCCCGAGACCTGAACGAAACGGCCATCGTGATCGGTCTCGAAGCTGAGATCGAAGGCGAGGTCGGCGACCGCCTTCCAGTGCGAGCGGCTGGCGGTCAGCGCGTCGAGCAGGATGTCGCCGCCACCGCGCTCCTCGCCCGCCAACGCGAACAGCCCCAGCGATGCGGGCTGATCGCGCTCCGGATCCTGGCCGCGCGGCCTGCCGAGCGGAGGGTTGGTGAAAAACGACGATCCGGTCATCGGGGTATCACTCAAGTTCGTCCGCCGCGGACTGTGGGACTATAGGATAAACATCCGGTAAAGGTATCGTTCCATTCGGACGGCGGCGGCGGCTGCTTCGCTGTCGCGTTGACAAGCGGGCGGCGCGCTGAGCATGGTCCGCGCCGTCCTGCCAGGCCGGAATTCCATGATCCAAGACGCGTTGCGCGACCGTATCGAAGCCCTCTGGGAACAGCGTGCGTCGTTGAACGCCTCGACCGACGGCGAGGCGCGCGATGCGGTGGAGTCGGTGCTGGCGCAGCTCGATTCCGGCGCGCTCAGGGTCGCGACCCCGCTCGGCGACGCGCCAGGCGCCTGGGCGGTGCAGGAGTGGCTCAAGAAGGCGGTGCTGCTGTCGTTCCGGCTCAATGACAGCGTGCCGATGCCGGGCGCCGGCGGCGCTCCGGCGTTCGACAAGGTGGCGCTGAAGACCGCCGGCTGGGACGAGGCGCGGTTCGCGCAGGCCGCCTTCCGCGCCGTGCCGGGCGCGGTGGTGCGCCGCTCGGCCTATGTCGCGCCGGGCGTGGTGCTGATGCCCTGCTTCGTCAATGTCGGCGCGTGGATCGGCGCCGGCAGCATGATCGACACCTGGGCGACGGTCGGGAGCTGCGCGCAGATCGGCGCCAACTGCCATATCAGCGGCGGCGTCGGCATCGGCGGCGTGCTGGAGCCGCTGCAGGCGGCCCCGGTGATCATCGAGGATGACTGCTTCATCGGCGCCCGCTCCGAGGTGGCCGAGGGGGTGATCGTCGAGCGCGGCAGCGTGCTGTCGATGGGCGTGTTCCTCGGCGCCTCCACCAAGATCGTCGACCGCGCCACCGGCGAGGTGTTCGTCGGCCGGGTGCCGGCCTATTCGGTGGTGGTGCCGGGCGCCATGGCGGCCCAGGGAGCGTCGGCGGGCGCGCCGGGCCTGTCGCTGGGCTGCGCGGTGATCGTCAAGCGCGTCGATGCGCGCACCCGGGCCAAGACCTCGATCAACGCGTTGCTGCGCGATTGAGCGGCCGGACGACCCCGGTCGCCGCCGATCAGGGCCATCCGGCGGTGGCGCTCGCCCGGGCGCTGATCGCCTGCCGGTCGGTCACCCCGGCCGATGCCGGGGCGCAGGACGTGCTGGCCGAGGCGCTGGGCGGGCTCGGTTTCACCATCACCCGCCTGCCGTTCGGCCCGCCGGGGCGGCAGACCCCGAACCTGTACGCCAGGATCGGCACCGGCGCGCCGCATCTCTGTTTCGCCGGCCATACCGACGTGGTGCCGCCGGGCGACGCCGCCTGGAGCGCCGATCCGTTCGGCGCCACCATCCGCGACGGGGTGCTGTATGGACGCGGCGCCTGCGACATGAAGGGCGCGATCGCCTGCTTCGTCGCCGCCGCCGGCGCCTGCCTCGCCGACGGCCTGCCGGGTGGCTCGCTCAGCCTGCTGATCACCGGCGACGAGGAAGGCCCCGCCACCGACGGCACCATCCGGGTGCTGGACTGGATGGCGGCCAACCGGCAGATCCCGGATTTCTGCCTGGTCGGCGAGCCGACCAACCCGGCGATGCTGGGCGAGACCATCAAGATCGGCCGCCGCGGCACGCTGAACGCCGCGATCGCCGTCGACGGGGTGCAGGGCCACGTCGCCTACCCGCAACGCGCCGACAACTCGGTGCACCGCCTGGTGCGGCTGCTGTCGGCGCTGACCGAGACCAGCCTGGATGACGGCAGCGACGCGTTCCAGCCGTCGAGCCTGCAGGTCACCAGCATCGATGTCGGCAACCCGGCCACCAACGTGATCCCGGCGCGGGCGTCGGCCAGGTTCAACATCCGCTTCAACGATTGCCATAGCGGCGCGTCGCTGACCGACTGGCTGGGCGGAATGCGCGACCGGCACGCGCCCGGCGCCATGCTCGACATCCAGGTCGGCGGCGAACCGTTCCTGACCGCGCCGGGCCCGGCCATCGGGACGCTGCGGGCGGCGATCACCGACATCACCGGCCGCGTGCCGGCGCTGGACACCATGGGGGGCACCTCCGATGCGCGGTTCATCGCCCGCCACTGCCCGGTGGCCGAGTTCGGACTGGTCGGCGCCACCATGCACAAGGCCGACGAGAGCGTGCCGCTCGACGATCTCGTCGCGCTGACCGCGATCTATCGCACGCTGATCGAGCGCCTGCTGACACCGACGCCAACGGGGCCCGCACCATGACACCAGGCTTGCCGAGACCGACCGGCGGACGCGCCGGCAGGGCGCGCGCGATCGTGCGCGGATTGTTCCTGCTCGGCACCGGCCGCGCCGCCGGCTTCGCCTGTTTCGAGGACGGGCGCGAGGCGTTCCTGTCGTCGCTGACTCCGCCGCTCGCCTTCCTGGTGGTGCTGACGGCGCTGCTGCTGGCGCAGAAACCGAGCCTGGCCGCCTTGTGCCTGCTGCTGCTGATCCTGTGCGCGATCCTGTTGCCGCCGGTGGTGTCGCACCTGATGGCGAGCCTGTGGCGGCGCACCGACCGCTGGCAGCGCTACGCCACCGCCTCGGCATGGAGCGTGTGGCTGATCCTGCCCGCCTACCTGCCGGCGATGCTGCTGGCCTCGATCCTGCTCGCGGCCGGGATCGGCCAGGCGCAGGCGGGCAGGGCGGCGATGCTGCTGCTGGGCGGCTACTTCCTGTGGCTGCAATGGTTCATGGCCTGGAAGGGCCTGGCGATCGGCTGGCTGAAGGCGCTGCTGACGGTGATCGCGCTCACCCTCGCCTCGTCGCTGATCGCCGCCGCGCTGCAGCCGCTGGTGCCGGTGCTGCTGGCCGACCAGACCGTCAGCGGCTGAACGGGTCGCGCTCGTAGCCGACCGCCATCAGCGCCAGCCCGTCCGGCGGCGCGGTCGGCCCGGCCTGCGCCCGGTCGCGGGCGGCAAGCGCCAGCCCGACCCGGTCCGGCGTCCACGCGCCCTCGCCGACCAGCTTCAGGGTGCCGACCATGTTGCGCACCTGGTGATGCAGGAAGCTGCGCGCCTCGGCCTCGATCAGCACCAGCTCGCCCTCCTGGCGCACGGCGAGCCGGTCCAGGGTGCGGACCGGACCGCTGGCCTGGCAGGCGCTGGCGCGGAAGCTGGTGAAGTCGTGCCGGCCCAGCAGCCGGTCGGCGCCGCTCTGCATCGCCGCGACATCGAGCGGCTGGCGCACATGCCAGGCCAGGCCGCGCTCCAGCGCCACCCGCGCCGGCCGGTTGACGATGCGATAGAGATAGCGCCGCCGGATCGCGCTGAAGCGCGCGCTCCAGTCCTGCGCCACGATCGCCGCTTGCAGCACAGCCACTGGGTGCGGCCGCATGTGGAAATTGAGCGCGTCCCTGACCCGCGCTGGGGTCAGCCTCTGTTCCCGGTCCGGGAGATCCAGATGCGCCACCTGGCCGCGCGCATGCACGCCGGAATCGGTGCGGCCAGCGACGATGCTGGCGACCGTGGCGCCGTTTGCCAGGTGGCTGGCGGCGGTCTCCAGCACCGACTGCACCGACAGCCCGCTCGCCTGGCGCTGCCAGCCGACGAACGGGCCGCCATGATACTCCAGCAGCAGCGCCCAGCGATCGGCGCCGCTCACGTCAGCACCAGGCCCGGCCGCAGCGGGCGGCCGCGCAGGAACGGTTCGGCATCGAGCATCGCCCGGCCCGGCCATTGCAGCCGTTCGATGCGCAGCGCGCCGACGCCGCAGGCGACGGTGAGGGCGGCATCGAGGATCGTCCCGGGCGGTGCGTGATGCGCCAGCTCGAGCGGCGTCGCCTGGCCGATCTTGAGCGTGCTGTCCTGCAGCGTCGTGATCGCGCCGGGCCACGGCGTCATCGCCCGGATGCGGCGATCCAGCGCCGCCGCGGGCTGGCGCCAATCCAGCCGCCCGTCGGCGCGGCTGAGTTTCGGCACCATGGTCGCCAGCGCGTCGTCCTGCGCCCGTGGCGGGCTGGGATCGGCCAGCTCGTCCACGATCAGCCTGGCGCCGAGGCCGGACAGCACGTCATGCAGCGTCTGCGCGGTGGTGCGCGGGCCGATCGGCACCGCGGCGTGGCGCAGCATCGGCCCGGTATCGAGCCCTTCCTCCATCTGCATGATGGTCACGCCGGTCTGCGCATCGCCGGCCAGCAGCGCCGCCTGGAACGGGGCCGCGCCGCGCCAGCGCGGCAGCAGGCTGGCATGGATGTTGAGGCAGCCGCGACGTGGCGCGGCCAGCATCGGCGGCGGCAGGATCAGCCCGTACGCCGCCACCACCGCCGCATCCAGCGCCAGCGCCGCGAATGCCTGCTGCGCCGCCTGGTCGCCCTTCAGCCGTCGCGGGGTCCGCACCTTGATGCCGCGCTGTTCCGCCGCGCGCTGCACCGGCGCCACCCTGAGCAGCTGGCCGCGCCCTGCCGGACGCGGCGGCTGGCAATAGACCGCCGCGATCTCGTGTCCGGCCTCGATCAGCGCCAGCAACGCCGGCACCGCGAAGTCCGGCGTGCCCATGAAAGCCAGCCGCATCGCCGTGCGCCCTTTCAGCCCTTCGCCTTCTGCTCCTTGGCCAGCTTGCGCATGATCATGTTCCGCTTCAGCGCCGACAGATGGTCGACGAACAGCACGCCGTCGAGATGATCGATCTCGTGCTGCAGGCAGGTCGCCAGCAGCCCGGTGGCGTCCAGCTCGTGCCGCTTGCCGTCGAGATCCTGGTAGCGCACCCGCACGCCCTCCGGCCGCACGATCTCGGCATACTGGCCGGGCAGCGACAGGCAGCCTTCCTCGCGCGCGGCCAGCTGGTCGCTCTGCCGAATCACTTCCGGATTGATCAGGGTGAGCGGCGCGCGGCGATCGTTCTCGTGCAGGTCGACGATCGCGAACCGCAGCTCCTGGCCGACCTGCGGCGCCGCCAGCCCGATCCCCGGCGCCAGATACATGGCCTCGAACATGCCGGGCAGCAGGTCACGGATCGCGGCCGCATCCTCCGGCCGCACCGGCCTGGTCCGGCGGCGCAGCATCGGGTGCGGGGCGATCAGGATCGTCGCCGGCGCTGCGGTTTCGGACGGGTCGGTCGGCGCGTCCGGGGCCAACGCTGCGGAATGCTCGGTCATCCCGGCGATGTAGCGATTGCCTCCCGCCGGCACCAGCCCGTCGCGCGCCGCCGCTTGCACGACAGGGCCCGGACCGCCATATCGGGACGGCCGGGATGCTTCGGGTTCCGGTTTCCTTGTCTCGCTCCCAGGAGGAGGCCCGATGTCCGGACGCCTGTTCGCCTCGCCGATGTTCCTCGGCTTCGACCATCTCGAGCAGATGCTGGAGCGCGCCTCCAAGACATCCGCCGACGGCTACCCCCCCTACAATATCGAGCAGACCGGTCCCTCCGGGCTGCGCATCTCGCTCGCCGTGGCCGGTTTCTCGATGGACGATCTGCAGATCACCCAGGAGGACAACCAGCTGGTGATCCGCGGCCGTCAGACCGACGACAGCCAGGGCCGCGTGTTCCTGCATCGCGGCATCGCCGCGCGCCAGTTCCAGCGCGCGTTCGTGCTGGCCGAGGGCATCGACATCACCGGCGCCTGGCTCGATAGCGGCCTGCTGCATATCGACCTGGCCCGGCCGCAGCCGGAGGTCAGGGTCAAGCGGATCGAGATCTCCAGGACACCGGAGGCGGCGCGGGACACCGTGCGGTCGGCGCCCGGCGACGTGGTCCACACCACGACCACCGCCACGCGGCCGGCCAGGGTGATCCGGGCCACGCCGATCGGCAGCGAATGATCCGCGGCGATCGACACATTGTTAACGGTTCGGCGTCATGATCGTGCCGCGCGGCACCCAGGCGCCGTTCCGCCGGAGACACCCCTGATGACAAGCCCGCTGCACAGCAAATCGGTCCAGACCCCGGCGCCGCGCGACATCCGCGACCTCACCGCACGCGAACTCGGCGCGCTCGGCATCACCCAGATGGCCTATGTGAAGTCGGTGATCGTCGATGGCGAGACGGCGTTCGCCATCTTCGCCGCCGACGGCACGCCGATGGCGCTGACCGAGAACCGGGAGGTGGCGCTGGCCGCCATCCTGCAGCACGAGATGGTGCCGGCCCCCGTGCATTGACGCGGCCTCAGTTCGGGCGCGCGCCGTCCGGATCGAGCCAGCCGATATGGCCGTCGGGGCGCCGGTAGACCACGTTGATCCCGTCGCTGGCGCTGTTGCGGAACATCAGCACCGGACGGTCGGCGAGGTCGAGCTGCATCACCGCCTCGCTGACGGTCAGCGTGGCGATCTGCGTCTCCTGTTCGGCGATGATGGTGGCATAGGTGGACGGCGTGGTGGCGACCGCGGCGCCGCCATTCTCCTCCTGGCGCAGGATGTATTGGCGGCCGATCTCGGGATTGCGCCGGTGCGCCAGGTCGCGGGCGTGGTCGTTGACCCGGCGGCGATAGCGACGGAGCCGCTTGGCGATATGTTCCGCCGCGTCGTCGAACGCGCCGTGCGCATCGGCGGCCTCGCCCTCACCGCGCAGCACCAGGCCGCGACCGGCATGGACGTTGATGTCGCAGGTGAAGAAGCTGCGCGCCCGCCCGAAGGTCACGCTGGCTTCGAGCGCATGGTCGAAATATTTCTCGGCGATCAGATCCAGATGATGCGTGACGCGCGTTCGCAGCGCATCTGACAGGTCGATCTGCTTGCCGGCGACACTGATCTGCATACGGTTTGCCTCCCGATGGGGAGAAGCGGCCGTGGCGCGTCCGGCGCCTCATGCGGTGGCCGATTTCTCCCGCTTCCGCTGCACCGAACTCGGTATGCGCAGCGCATCGCGATATTTGGCCACGGTCCGGCGGGCGATGTCCACGCCTTCTTGTCGCAAAGCTGCCACAATTGCGTCATCGGAAAGAATTGTCTGCGCGGTCTCGGCGGCGACCAGATGGCGGATTCGGTGCCGTACCGCTTCGGCACTGTGACTTTCGCCGCCAGCGGTAGCGGCGATCGCGGTGGTGAAGAAATATTTCAGTTCGAACAGGCCGCGCGGCGTGGCGATGTATTTGTTCGCCGTCACCCGGCTGACGGTGCTCTCGTGCAGCTCCACCGCCTCGGCGATGTCGCGCAGGATCAGCGGCCGCAGGTGGCCGGCGCCGCGACGCAGGAACCCGTCCTGCTGGCGCATCACCTCGGCCGACACCTTCAGGATGGTCTGCGCCCGCTGCTGCAGCGACCGGACCAGCCAGTTGGCGCTGGCCAGCCGCTCCGACAGGAACGGCCGGTCGCTCTTCGGCGCCTTCAGCAGCAGCCTGGCGTGGAACGATTCCGCCACCAGCAGCCGTGGCATGGTCTCGGGATTGAGTTCCAGGATCCAGTCGCCGTTCGGCGCCGGCCGCATCAGCACGTCCGGCACGATCGGCTGCGGCACCGCCTGGTCGTAGCCGGCGGCCGGCTTCGGGTCGAGCGCGCGGATCTCGTCCACCATCTCGGCGAGGTCCTCGGCATCGACCGCGCACAGCGCCTGCAGACGCTTCATCTCGCGCCGGCCCAGCAGGTCGAGATTGTCCAGCAGCGTCGCCATCGCCGGATCGAGCCGGTCGCGCTCGGCTAGCTGGGCTGCGAGACAGCCGCGCAGGTCGGGCGCGAACAGGCCGACCGGATCGAAGCGCATCATCCTGGCCCGGACCGCGCCGACCGTCGCCAGCGGCGCGCCGAGCGCGGTCGCCAGCGTCTGGTCGTCGACCGACACCCGGCCGGCGCCATCGAGCAGCGCGATCAGGTGGGCGCCGATCAGCCGTTCGACAGGGTCGTCGAAGCCGAGCCTGAGCTGTTCGCCGAGATGCTCGCGCAGCGACGGCCCGCCCGCCGCCAGCAGCGCCACGCTGTCCAGCGGCTCGCCGCCGGTGCCGGCCGTCCCGGAGAGCCGGCCGGCGCCATCGCCCGGCCCGGCCGCCTCGTAGGAGCCGGCATCCGGCTGGTCGGCATGGTCGCTGTCGAGCGGGGCGTCGTCGCCGGTCGGCAGCGTGGCGCCGTCCAGCAGACGGTCGGTGTCGTTCGGCTCGCGGTCGTCCTGGCGCGCGTCGGTGCGCTGGTCCAGCGCCGCTCGCTCCGGCGGGATATCGACGCTCTCGTCGCGCTCGAGCAGGGGGTTGCGCTCGAGTTCTTCTTCGATGAAGGCGGCGACCTCGATGTTGGAGAACTGGAGCAGCTTGATGGCCTGACGCAGCTGCGGCGTCATCACCAGGTTCTGTGTCTGCCTGAACTCCAGCCGCGGTCCCATAGCCATGGGGGAACGCTACAACGAAAATCTTTCGCCGAGGTATACGCGGCGCACGTCCTCGTTCGCCACCACCTCCTGCGGCACGCCCTCCATCAGGACCTTGCCGCCATGCATGATGTAGGCGCGGTCGATGATCTCCAGCGTTTCGCGCACGTTATGGTCGGTGATGAGCACGCCGATGCCGCGATGCTTCAGGTGCGACACCAGATCGCGGATCTCGCCCACCGCGATCGGGTCGATGCCGGCCAGCGGTTCGTCCAGCAGGATGTAGTTCGGCTGGCTGGCCAGCGCGCGGGCGATCTCCAGGCGGCGGCGCTCGCCGCCGGACAGGGCCAGCGAGGGCGAGCGGCGCAGGTGCGAGATGCCGAACTCGCCCAGCAGCCCGTCGAGCATGGAGTCGCGCTTGTCGGCATCGGGCTCGACGACCTCCAGCGCCGCCATGATGTTCTGCTCGACATTCAGGCCGCGGAAGATACTCGCTTCCTGCGGCAGGTAGCCGATGCCGAGCCTGGCGCGGCGATACATCGGCAGCTGGGTGATGTCGGCGCCGTCCAGGCTGATCGAGCCGGTATCGGGCTGCACCAGCCCGACGATCATGTAGAAGGTGGTGGTCTTGCCGGCCCCGTTCGGGCCGAGCAGCCCGACCGCCTCGCCGCGCCGCACGCTCAGCGACACCGCCTGCACCACGTCGCGCTTCTTGTAGCTCTTGCCGACCCCGTCGGCGCGCAGGCCGAGCCCGTCGGGCGGCGCGCCGGCCACGCGAACCCCGGGTTCGGCCCTGGCCCGGTCCGGATGGTCGGCCAGCGACCCCTGCATGCTCACCTACGGCGCCTTTCGCTTGCCGGCGCCGGGCGCATCGCCCGCACCAGAGGCTGCACCAGGGGCGGCGCCGCCGGCTTCGTTCGGCACGATCAGCCCCTGGACCCGCGCGCCGGGGTCCTCGCTCATCGTCGCCAGCCCGGTCTTCATGTTCACGATCGCCGCCGCCCCGTTCAACTGGTTCTGTCCACGGGTGATATGGACGTTGCCGACGATCCTGGCGATGCCGGTATCGGGAACATAGACGCCGCGATCGCCACGCACGGTCTCGGTCGGCGTCCGGACGATCACGTTGCCGAACGCGTCGACCTTCTTCAGCTTGCCGCTGCTGCCGATCGGGTCCTGCCCGGGCGCGGTGGCCGGGGCGGCGGTGGCTGCACCGGGCGCGGGCGTGGGCGCGGGCTTGGCGGCCGGGTCCGGCGGGGCGCTGTAGCCGACCAGCACGTCGGCCTTGATGCGTCGGGCGTCGTTTGTGGTGACGGTGGCGTCGCCGCGGCCGACCGACATGCGCAGGTTCGGCCAGTATTCCATCTGGTCGCGGGCGGTCAGCACGTCCTGCGGCGTAATCAGGCGCAGATCGTGCCCGGTCAGCACCATCACCGCCTTGTCGATGTCGTACAGCGCGTGGTCGCCGAACGCCTGCTGGGTGGCGGTGAAGATATGCACGTGGCCGACGGCCTCGAGCCGGTAGATCTCGTTGGCGGCGCTGTCGTCGGCGGGCATGCCGGAGGCGGTCGGCGCGCCGGTCGGATTGACCGCGGTGGGCTCGTTGCCGGCAGCCGCCGCTGGGGCCGGCGCGCTGGCATCGCCGCCAGGGGCAGGGGCGGCAGCGGGTGCGGTCGCGGGCGCGGCCTTGCCGGGCGGCACCGCCTTCTTGCGATAATAGGCGATCAGCCGGTCGGCGGTGACCGTCACGCCGCCGCGGACCGCCTGGGCGCTGGTATAGGCGGTGACGGTCTGCGCGTTCTGGTTCCAGTCGAACCCGCCCAGCGCGGTGACGGTGACCTGCCCGCCATGCGACAGGTCGATCTGCTGCGCCCGCGCCGTCGACAGCGCCGCCGCCGGCAGCGCCAGCGCCGCGGCGAGGCCGGCCAGGATCTTGTTCATCGCACGGCTCCGTTGGCGGCTGGGCGGGTTTCGGCCCCCGACGCGGGGACGGCACCCGCCGCCGGGGCGCGGGCGATATGGTCGTCGTTGAGCACCAGCCTGCCGGGTCCGCCGAACTGGGCAATGCCGTCGCGCTGCGACATCAGGTAGTTCTGCGCGTCGAGCTGGCCGAACGGGCCCTCCGCATGCACCCAGTCGTTCGAGGCGACAATGCCGCGCTTGATGTCGAGATCGGCGACCGGACCCGTCATCATGATGCCGTCGTCTCGATACAGCGTGACGTGCTGCGAGAGGTCGAGCTGCTGGCCGTGCTGCAGATATACGCCCTTGCCGGCATCGATCTGCACCCAGCTGCCGCCGTCATTGATGGTGTCGGCGATCGGCGCGTTGAGGTTGACGCGGTCGCCGGCCGGCGTGGCCGGGTCGGCGCGGTTCGGCGCCGCCTGCAACGCCTCGCTGGCGGTGATGGTGAAGGGCCGGTCGTGGGTGTCGAGGCCGCGATAGCGCGCGCCCAGCATGTGCCCGCTCTCCACCCGCACCCGCCCGGCCTGGCTGATCCCGAGCCTGGCGCTGTTCAGCGTGCGGTCGATCTCCGGCCAGGCGGCGATCGAGCCCAGCAGCAGCAGCGCCCCGGCCGGCAGCGCCCATTTGGTCCAGCGCAGCAGCCGCCGCCGCCGCGCCAGCTCACCGGCATCGGGCAGCCGGCGGAACCGCGCGCCCGGGCCGTCGATGCCGGCGCCGCCGACGCTCATCCGGCGCCGGGCGACGTCGGCGCTGGGGGCGGACGGCACGGCGGCGCCATCCGGGCCCGGCCCCGCTATCGGTCCGGAAATCGGTCCGGATGTCAGCCTGGGGCGGCCATCGATCGGCGGCAGGCTCATCGCGCCCGCCTGTCGGCGATCTCGGCCGCACGGGACATCGCTAAACATGCCATTGGAAAACGCGCCATCATATCGGTCACGCCGCGCCGCTCCGCGAAGCCGCCGGCAGGAAAGCTGCTGGGGCGGACTGTATGGGGAGCCGGGCCGCGAGCGTCAACTCGCACCGGCCGGCCGGCTCCGGCTCAATGCGAGAAGATGTCGGGCTCGTCATGACCGAGCAGATCGAGCCTGGCGCGCGCCGGCAGGAACGCGAAGCAGGCCTCGGCCAGCCGCAGCCGGTCCTCGCGCACCAGCAGCGGCTCCAGGCGCGCCCACAGCGCGTGCAGGTGCAGCACGTCCGATGCCGCGTAGGCGAGCTGTTCGGGGGTGAGATCGGCGGCGCCCCAGTCCGAGGTCTGCTGCTGCTTGCTCAGCTCGATGCCGAGCAGCTCGCGGCAGAGCTGGGCCAGGCCATGCCGGTCGGTGAAGGTGCGGACCAGCCTGGCGGCGATCTTGGTGCACCGGACCGGCGCCACCGTGATGCCCAGCGTGTGCTGCAGGATGCCGACATCGAAGCGGGCGAAATGCATCAGCTTGACCGTCGCCGGGTCCGACAGCACCCGCCGCAGGTTGGGACAATCCTCGCCGGCCGCCCCGCGCGTGCCGCCGAGCCGCTCGGGCACGATCTGCACCAGGTGCGCGCTGCCGTCGCCGGCCGAGAGCTGGACCAGGCACAGCCGGTCGCGATGCGGCCGCAGCCCCATGGTCTCGGTATCGACCGCGACCGACCCGCCGAACGTGACCGCATCGGGAAGGTCGCCGCGATGCAGGTGGATGGTCGCGTTCTGCATGAACAGCGTGACGCTCAAAGCTGGATTATCTGGCCGGAAGCGGGAGGAGGGCGGACCGGCCTGTGTGGCCGATCCGCGACCGCCCTATGGTGCCCAGGAGAAGACTCGAACTTCCACGACCTTGCGGCCACAGATACCTGAAACCTGCGCGTCTACCAATTCCGCCACCTGGGCTCAGGAGCAACCGCGAGGACCGACGGATCGGTCGATGCGGGTGGTGGCGGTGATCTAGCTGTGGCACGGCAGGCCGTCAACAGGCGCCGGCGCAGATTGTTCAGGGCGCGGCCGGCGCCGCGCGACGGCGCTTGAGGCGGCGTGGTGCCTCCCATAGTGTCGCGCGGCACACCAACCCTAGGATCGTAACGGCATGAAGACGCGCAAGCTCGCGACGGTGTTCGGCGGCTCCGGCTTCATCGGCCGCTATGTCGTGCGCCGCCTGGCGGCGGACGGGCACACGGTGCGCATCGCCGTGCGCGACCCGGTGCGCGCCAACGACCTGCGGCCGATGGGCCAGGTCGGACAGATCGTGCCGCTGTCGGCGTCGCTGTCCGACGAGGCGTCGGTGGCGCGCGCGGTGCAGGACGCGCAGATCGTGGTCAACCTGGTCGGCATCCTCGCCGAATCGAGGGCCGGCGATTTCAACCGCGTGCACCGCGACGGCGCGGCGCGCGTCGCCAGGCTGGCAACGGCGGCCGGGGCGCAGCGACTGATCCAGATGTCGGCGATCGGCGCTGATCCGGACAGTCCCAGCGGCTACGGACGCAGCAAGGCGGCCGGCGAGGCGGCGGTCCGCGACGCCTTTCCCGGCGCCGCCATCCTGCGCCCGTCGGTGGTGTTCGGTCCGGAGGACGGTTTCTTCAACCTGTTCGCCGGCATGGCGCGGCTCTCGCCGGTGATGCCGGTGTTCAGCGGCGCCACCCGGATGCAGCCGGTCTATGTCGGCGACGTGGCCGACGCGGTGCGGGCGCTGACGCTCGCCGACGCGCCCGAGGGCGGCGTGTTCGAGCTGGGCGGCCCGCGCGTCTGGACTTTCCGCGAGCTGCTGGCCTGGATGATGACCCAGCTGGGCCGCAACCGGCCGCTGATCGCGGTGCCGGACGCGATCGCGCAGATCCAGGCGCGGCTGCTCGAACGCCTGCCCGGCAAGCTGCTGACCCGCGACCAGCTGGCGATGCTGAGCCGCGACAATGTCGTCGCCCCAGGGGCCGCCGACCTTGCCACGCTGGGGATCGTGCCGACACCGATCGAGCAGGTGGTGCCGGCCTATCTGGCGCGCTACCGGCCGGGCGGCGGCAGGCGCGAACTGCCGGTCTGAGCGCGGGTTTCGCGCCGATAGGGCCGGATCGGCCGCAACCTCGGGCGGATTCCATAAAACCGCAGCCGGAAAAGCCGTAAATTTCAATAATGGGGCAGGAAACCTGTCTTTTAATGCGCGTGGCCGTCCCGTAACTGGGAGGACACGCCCGATCGCGGCGTGGCGCCACGCGAAAGGGCACGCCGATGGCTGACCGCATGCTGCAATTCACCTCGATCGAACAGCGCCAGCCGGAAAAACGCATCGTCGCCGAACGCAAGCGCGATTTCGACGAGATCTACCGCGATTTCGACCTGTCGCGGGCGGAAAAACAATCCAGCCGCTGTTCGCAATGCGGCGTGCCGTTCTGCCAGGTGCATTGCCCGCTGCAGAACAACATCCCGGACTGGCTGAAGCTCACCACCGAGGGGCGGCTGCAGGAGGCCTACGAGGTCAGCTCGGCCACCAACAACTTCCCCGAGATCTGCGGCCGCATCTGCCCGCAGGACCGTCTCTGCGAAGGCAACTGTGTGATCGAGAAGGGCTTCGACAGCGTCACCATCGGCGCGGTGGAGCGCTTCATCACCGACAATGCGTGGGAGCAGGGCTGGGTCAAGCCGATCCGCCCCACACGCGAGCGCGCGGGCTCGATCGGCATCGTCGGCGCCGGGCCGGGCGGTCTGGCCGCCGCCGAGCAGATGCGCCGCCTCGGCTACGAGGTCCATGTCTATGACCGCTACGACCGCGTCGGCGGGCTGATGATCTACGGCATCCCCGGCTTCAAGCTGGAGAAGGACATCGTGCTGCGCCGGCACGCCCTGCTCGAGGCGGGCGGTATCCAGTTCCATCTCGGCCGCGGCATCGGCGCGGTGGACAGCGACGACGAGATCGCGTTCTCCACCCTGCGCGACCGCCACGACGCGGTCCTGCTGGCGACCGGGGTCTACAAGTCGCGGGCGCTGGGCGGACCGGGCTCGGGGCTCGGCGGGCTGGTGAAGGCGCTCGACTACCTGACGGCGTCGAACCGCCGGTCGCTGGGCGACGCGGTGCCGGCGTTCGATAGCGGCCAGCTCGACGCCGCCGGCAAGAACGTCGTCGTCATCGGCGGCGGCGACACCGCGATGGATTGCGTGCGCACTGCGGTCCGGCAGGGCGCGCGGTCGGTGAAGTGCCTCTACCGCCGCGACCGGGCCAACATGCCGGGCTCGCTGCGCGAGGTGAAGAATGCCGAGGAGGAGGGCGTGGAGTTCGTCTGGCTCGCGGCCCCGGAAGCGTTCCTCGGCGATCAGACCGTCACCGGGGTGCGCGCGGTCAGGATGAAGCTCGGCCTGCCGGACGCGTCGGGCCGGCAGTCGGTCGATCCCGTGGAGCAGAGCGGCTTCACGCTCGAGGCCGATCTGGTGATCAAGGCGCTGGGCTTCGATCCCGAGCCGCTGCCGACCTTGTGGAACCAGCCGGAACTCGAGGTGTCGCGCTGGGGCACCTTGAAGGTCGGCCACAGCAGCTTCATGACCAGCCTGCCCGGCGTGTTCGCCGCCGGCGACATCGTGCGCGGCGCCAGCCTGGTGGTCTGGGCGATCCGCGACGGCCGCGACGCCGCCGAGCAGATGCATCGCTGGCTGGTCGAGCGCCCGGCCCTGGTGGCGGCATGACGATGCGGGAGCATGAGATGAGCACTTCCCAGACCGTGTCCGATTCCACCCCGGGCGTGGAATCCGGAACCGACTTCGTCGCCGCCTGGGACGCCAACGTCGCAGCGCTGTCCGACAGCTACGACCCGTCGATGGAGCACGATGCCTGCGGCGTCGGTCTGGTCGCGGCGTTGAACGGCGAGAAGCGGCGCGACATCGTCGAGGCCGGCATCGCGGCGCTGCGCGCGGTGTGGCATCGCGGCGCCGTCGACGCCGACGGCAAGACCGGCGACGGCGCCGGGATCCATATCGAGATCCCGCAGGATTTCTTCGCCGACGCCATCGAGCGCACCGGCAACACCCCCGATGGCGGGCTGATCGCGGTGGGGCAGGTGTTCCTGCCAAAGACCGACCTCAATGCCCAGGAGCGGTGCCGGCAGATCGTCGAATCGCAGATCCTCGCCTTCGGCTATGCGATCTATGGCTGGCGTCAGGTCCCGATCGATACCGCCTGCATCGGCGAGAAGGCCAACGCCACCCGGCCAGAGATCGAGCAGATCATGATCCGCAATCTTCGCGGCTCCAGCGAGGCGGATTTCGAGCGCGAGCTGTACGTGATCCGGCGCCGGATCGAGAAGCATGTGATCGCCGCGCAGATCGGCGAGTTCTACATCTGCTCGCTGTCGTGCCGCTCGCTGATCTACAAGGGCATGTTCCTGGCGGAGAACCTGACCGACTTCTATCCCGACCTGCTCGATCCGCGCTTCGTCAGCCGGTTCGCGATCTATCACCAGCGCTACTCGACCAATACCTTCCCGACCTGGAAGCTGGCGCAGCCGTTCCGCAAGCTCGCCCATAACGGCGAGATCAACACGGTCTCCGGCAACACCAACTGGATGAAGAGCCACGAGACCAGGCTCGCCGACCCGTCGCTCGATCCCTACATGGACGACATCAAGCCGGTCATCCAGGCCGGCGGTTCCGACACCGCGACGCTCGACAACGTGTTCGAGCTGCTCACCTTCGCCGGCCGCGACGCGCCGATGGCCAAGGCGCTGCTGGTGCCGGCGGCGATCGCCAAGGGCCAGGAGATGAAGCCCGAGCACAACGCGATGTTCCAGTACTGCAACGCGGTGATGGAGCCGTGGGACGGCCCGGCCGCGATCTGCGCCACCGACGGGCGCTGGGTGATCGCCGGGCTGGATCGCAACGGGTTGCGCCCGCTGCGCTTCACCGTCACCGCCAGCCAGATGCTGGTGGTCGGCTCGGAGACCGGCATGGTCAAGATCGCCGAGGCCGACATCGTCAGCCGCGGCCGTCTCGGTCCGGGCCAGACCATCGCGCTCGATCTCGATCACAAGCGGCTCTACAGCGATGACGCGCTGCTCGACCTGCTGTCGGCCCGCCAGGACTTCCAGGGCTGGGTCAAGGGAATCAGGCGCCTCGACCGCATCGTGCGCAGCGACGCGGTCGAGCCGAGCTTCTGGTCGGGCGAGGATCTGCGCCGCCGCCAGACCGCGGTCGGCACCACGCTGGAGGAACTCGAGACCATCCTGCATCCGATGGCGGCCGAAGGCGTGGAGGCGATCGGCAGTATGGGCGACGACACCCCGCTCGCGGTGCTGTCGGAGCATTATCGCGGGCTTGCGCATTATTTCCGCCAGGCCTTCAGCCAGGTCACCAACCCGCCGATCGACTCGCTGCGCGAGACCAGGGTGATGAGCCTGACCACCAGGCTGGGCAATCTCGGCAACGTGCTGGAGGAACAGCAGGGCCAGTGCGAGCTGCTGCAGCTCGACAGCCCGATCCTCACCAGTGGCGAATACCAGGCGCTGCTGGATTTCCTCGGCGGCAACGCCTGTGTCGTGGACTGCACCTTTCCCGCCGCCGACGGCGAGGCCGGGTTGCGCGACGCGCTCACCCGCATCCGCCGCGAGGCCGAGGAGCGGGTGCGCGAGGGCTGCACCCATGTGTTCCTGACCGACGAGGGCCAGGGGCCGGCGCGCGCCTACATCCCGATGATCCTGGCCACCGCGGCGGTGCATACGCATCTGGTCGGCAACTCGCTGCGGACCTTCACCAGCCTGAACGTCCGCACCGCGGAATGTCTCGACGTGCACGCGATCGCGGTGATGATCGGCGCCGGCGCCACCACGGTGAACGCCTATCTGGCGCAGGAGAGCATCGCCGACCGGCATCGTCGCGGGCTGCTCGGCGACATCTCGCTGCGCACCGCAGTCGAACGCTACCGCAAGGCGGTCGACAAGGGCCTGCTCAAGATCATGTCCAAGATGGGCATCTCGGTCATCGCCTCCTATCGCGGCGGCTACAATTTCGAGGCGATCGGTCTGTCGCGGGCGCTGGTGGCGGAGTTCTTCCCCGGCATGCAGTCGCGCATCTCCGGCATCGGCCTGTCGGGCCTGGCGCGCAACGTGCTGGGCTTCCACGACAAGGCCTGGAACGAGGACGTGATCGCGCTGCCGGTCGGCGGGCTCTACAAGCTGCGGCGCAGCGGCGAGGTGCATGCGTTCGATGGCGGGCTAATCCACACGTTGCAGAGCGCCTGCGCCAACGACAGCTTCACCACCTACCGCCGCTACGCCGACGCGGTGCGGCGGCAGCCGCCGGTGGCGCTGCGCGACCTGCTCGATTTCCGCGGCGGCCGTTCGGCGATCCCGGTCGAGGATGTCGAGAGCATCACCGAGATCCGCAAGCGCCTGCTCGCGCCCGGCATCTCGCTCGGCGCGCTCAGCCCGGAGGCGCACGAGACCCTGTCGATCGCGATGAACCGGATCGGCGCCAAGTCGGATTCCGGCGAGGGCGGCGAGGATCCGTCGCGCTCGAAGCCGCGCCCGAACGGCGACAACGCCTCCTCGGCGATCAAGCAGATCGCGTCAGGCCGTTTCGGCGTGACCGCGCAGTATCTCAATGATTGCCGCGAGATCGAGATCAAGATGGCGCAGGGCGCCAAGCCCGGCGAGGGCGGCCAGCTGCCGGGCTTCAAGGTCACCGGCCTGATCGCCAGGCTGCGTCACGCGACACCCGGGGTGACGCTGATCTCGCCGCCGCCGCATCACGACATCTATTCGATCGAGGATCTGGCCCAGCTTATCTACGACCTGAAGCAGATCAATCCCGACGCCACCGTCACCGTGAAGCTGGTCGCCCGGTCCGGCATCGGCACCATCGCCGCCGGCGTCGCCAAGGCGAAGGCCGATTGCATCCTGATCTCCGGCCATTCCGGCGGCACCGGCGCCAGCCCGCAGACTTCGGTGAAATATGCCGGGCTGCCCTGGGAGATGGGTCTCGCCGAGGCGCATCAGGTGCTGATGCTGAACCGCCTGCGTCACCGGGTGAAGCTGCGCACCGATGGCGGTCTCAAGACCGGGCGCGACGTGGTGATCGCGGCGATGCTCGGCGCCGAGGAGTTCGGCATCGGCACCGCCAGCCTGGTGGCGATGGGCTGCATCATGGTGCGCCAGTGCCATTCCAACACCTGCCCGGTCGGCGTCTGCACCCAGGACGAGGCGCTGCGCGAGAAGTTCGACGGCAGCCCGGAGAAGGTGATCAACCTGTTCTCCTTCATCGCCGAGGATGTCAGGAACATCCTCGCCTCGCTTGGCGTGCGCACGCTGAACGAGATCATCGGCCGCACCGACCTGCTGCATCAGGTCAGCCGCGGCGCCGCCTATCTCGACGATCTCGATCTGAACCCGCTGCTGGCCCAGGCCGATCCTGGCCCGCATGCGCGCTACTGCACGCGGGAGGGCCGCAACGAGGTGCCGGAGACGCTCGACGCGCAGATGATCGCCGACGCCAGGCCGCTGTTCGAGCACGGCGAGAAGATGCAGCTGCACTACAACGTGCAGAACACGCACCGCGCGATCGGCACCAAGATCTCCTCGCGCATCGTGCGCCGTTTCGGCCAGGATGGGCTGGCGCACGGCCATCTCACGGTGCGGCTGCGCGGCTCGGCCGGACAGTCGCTGGGCGCGTTCGCGGTCAAGGGGCTGAAGCTCGACGTGATCGGCGACGCCAACGACTATGTCGGCAAGGGCCTGTCCGGCGCCACCATCGTCGTGCGCCAGCCGCCCTCGTCGCAGCTGGTCAGCAACCAGAACGCGATCATCGGCAACACCGTCCTGTACGGCGCCACCGCCGGCGCCCTGTATGCGGCCGGGCAGGCCGGCGAGCGGTTCGCCGTGCGCAACTCCGGCGCGGTCGCGGTGGTCGAAGGCTGCGGCTCGAACGGATGCGAATACATGACCGGCGGCACGGTCGTGGTGCTGGGCCCGGTCGGCGACAATTTCGGCGCCGGCTTCACCGGCGGGATGGCGTTCGTCTATGACAGCGACGAGTCATTCGCGATCCGCGCCAATCCCGACACGCTGACCTGGTCGCGGGTCACCGACGCGCGCTGGCATGACGAGCTGCTGCGCCTGATCGAGACCCACGCCAAGGAAACCAGCAGCCGCTTCGCCGCTCTGCTGCTGCATGAATGGACCAAGGCGCTGCCGCGATTCTGGCATGTGGTGCCGAAGGAATACGCTCAGTATCTGGCGATCCCGGAAGCGGAGAAGCCGGCGATGGCGGGCTGAGCCGCCCGCCTTCCTCACGCCCGCACGGGCCTACCCGTGCGGCGCGAACGCTCCGGCGAGCAGGCGGTCCACCATCTCCGCCCAGCCGTCATGGGCGTTGTCGGCGACGACGTGACCGGCCTCCTGCTTGACGTCGTCGGGCGCGTTGCCCATCGCCACCGCGCAGCCGGCGACCCGGAACATCGCCAGGTCGTTATGCATGTCGCCGATGCACAAGGTCGCATCGAGCGGGATGCCGAGTTCGGCCGCGACCGCCTCTGCGGCGCGTCCCTTGTCCGCCAGGCTGTGGGTCAGTTCGACATAGTAATCCTGGCTGCGTGTCACGTGCGCGCCGGTGCCGAGTTCCGCCTGCAGTTCTGCCGCCATCCTCGAGACCAGGGGGAAATCCGGCGCCGAGCCGATGATCTTGTGCACGTGCCCGGCATGGTCCTCGAAGCCCGGCACCTGCTCGTACTCGGCGGAGATCGAGCGCTTCTCGCTGTCGATGTAGGACGCGGCCGGGTCGGTCAGATACCAGCGCGCGTGCGAGAACAGCCAGACCGCCAGACCCTGCTCGGCCAGCCGCCGCGCGGCGATCCTGACGGTATCGGCATCGATCACCAGTTCCTGGGCGATGCTGCCGTCGGCGCGCTCGACGATCGCACCGTTGAAGCCGGCGCGCGGCGTCTCGAGCGCCAGCGTGGCGACGATGTCGCGCAGCGCCGCCGGCGGCCGCGCGCTGACCAGCGCCAGGGCGATGCCGGCCTCTCGCAGTCTCGCCGCGGCGGCGATGGTTCGCGGCGTCAGCGCGCGCGCCTCGTCGACGATGGTGCCGTCGACGTCGCTGATCACCAGCCGGATCGGGGTGCCGCTCATGCGGCGGTGCGGTGCTTGAGCGGGATCGTGTCCATGGCGGCTACGGTCGACGGGAAATCCACGATCCCGGCGTCCGAGCCCAGCCCGGACGCCACCAGCGCGCCGCATGTGGTGGCGAAGCGCGCCGCCCGCTCCAGATCCCAGCCATGGTGCAGGGCGGCGATCAGCCCGCCGCTGAAGGCGTCGCCGCAGCCGGTGGTATCGACCACGGTGATGTCGTGCGCCGGCAGCGAGAACGATCCCTGGGGCGAGGAGACGTAGCAGCCGTCGCCGCCCATCGTCAGCAGGCAGGTGGTGACGCC
>CAZZZA010000021.1:28809-33935 GCA_964658455.1 uncultured Lichenihabitans sp. | reverse complement strand
GATGCCGGCGGAGCGGCCGAATGGGCGATGCAGGGCCTGCTGCGGGTGCCGCTGCCGCTCTGGATCGGCCTGCCGCTGCTGCCGCCGATCGCGGCGGCGATCGGCTGGATGACGGCGCAGGCCACGGTGCGGGCCTGGCTGCGGCGGCTGCCATGAGCCGCGCCTCGGACCGCCTGCTCAGACGTTCTGCCCTGGCCCTGCCGGCGGTGCTGATCGCCGCCTGGCTGGGCGGTTTCGTCTGGTTCAGCCTGGACGCCACCCGGCCGGCGCCGCCGGCGCCCGCCAGCGACGGCATCGTCGTGCTGACCGGCGGCACCGGCCGCATCGACGCGGCGCTAGCGCTGCTGTCGGCGGGGCGGGCCCGGCTGATGCTGATCTCCGGCGTCTCCAGCGGGCTCGACCTGGCTTCGGTGCTGCGCGCCGCCGGCCACGCACCCGACCCGTCGCTGCAGGGCCGGATCGCGCTCGGTCACATAGCCACCTCGACGCTCGGCAATGCGATCGAGACCGCCGCCTGGGCGCGGGCGAACGGGCTGCATTCCCTGATCGTGGTCACCGCCGGCTACCATATGCGGCGCGCGCTGGCGGAGATCGGCACCGCTTTGCCCGAGGTCGCGCTGTATCCGCAGCCGGTGCGGCCGCCGGCCTTGACCAGGCTGGGCCCGGGCACGATCAAGCTGCTGGCGGCGGAATATACCAAGTGGTTGATGGTGGTCTCCGGCCTGACCGGCTTTGCCCATCTCAGCGAGATCGCGTGACAGCATGACCGGCCCGATGATTTTCCTGCGCGCGCTGCTGTTCAACCTGTATTTCACCGTCCTGACCATCGCCATGGGGCTGGCCGCGCTGCCGATCCGCTGGTTCGCGCCGTCGCGCGCCCTGCGCTATGCTCAGCTCTGGGCCGGGCTGTCGCTGGCCGGCCTGCGCGCGATCTGCCGGATCGAGGTCCGGGTGACCGGCCTGCAGCATCTGCCGGCCGATACGCCGGTGCTGATCGCGTCGCAGCACCAGTCGGCGTTCGACACGCTGGTGTGGATGAACCTGGTGCCGCGGCCGGCCTACGTGATGAAGCGGGAACTGACCCGCATCCCGTTGGTCGGGCCGATGCTGCTGCTGGCCGGCATGATCCCGCTGCAACGCGAGGGCGGCGCCGCGGCGCTCCGCGACCTGCTGCGCGATACCGCGCGCGCGGTGCTGGACCGCCGCCAGATCATCATCTTCCCCGAGGGCACCCGCGTCGCCGCCGGCGAGCGCGCGCCGCTGCAGCCCGGCATCACCGCGCTGGCCAGCCATTCCAGGCTCGCCGTGCTGCCGGTGGCGACCGATTCCGGCCGCTGCTGGCCGCGCAACGCTTTCATCAAGCGACCGGGAACCGTGCATATCGACATCGGCCCGGCGATCGCCGCCGGCCTGCGGCGTCAGGCCCTGCTGGAGGCGATCCGGTCCGGCTGGGACTCGTGCGAGGCGCTGCGACAGCGGCCGGGGTTTTTGGACAAAGCTGTGGATAAGCCTGTGGGAGCCTCGACGCCAAACGGGGTCCGACCGGACCGGGCCGGCGATCCGGGCGCGAGCCGCCTGCCCGGTCGCTGACCAGGATCCGGCGGCCGGCCGGCGTCAGGCCACGGGGCACACGGCAAGCGATCAATGCCGGACTGGGGTTTTGCGGATCGGCCATGGGAAGGCGCACGGCGCGCGGCCGTCGCCCCAGCCGCGCCGCCGCCGTGGCGCTTTTGCCACCTCGCAACGGTCTTGCCTGTGGATAGAATAATCGCACCGGTCGCGCCCGACGGGTGCGAACGGGGATTTTGGCGCACATCAGGGACTTCGCGCCTGCACTCGCCCTGATCTATGAACAGGGCCATGCAACGCGCAGGATCGACCGGCCGGACTGAATCGCGGCGCTGGCTGCGCCGCATCGCGACGCTCGGCGCCGGGCTGCTGGCCTGCCTGACGATCGCCGACACCGCGCTGTGGTTCCGCTGCCAGCACCTGCTGGACCGGCGCCTCGACGCCTTCGAGCGGGCGGCGACCGGCGCCGGCTGGTCGCTGCACGCGCAGGCCGGCCGTCGCGGCGGCTGGCCGTTCGACGCCACCCTGGTGCTGCGCGGCCCGCATCTCGACGGCGCCGCCGGCCTGTGGCCGGACGGGATCGGCTGGAGCGGCGACGCGGTCGAGCTGAGCCTGTCGCCGCTGCACCCGGGGCTGCTGCACGTCGCCTTCACCGGCACCCAGACCCTGCATGCCGGAGCGCTGCGCCTGCGGGTCTGGGCGGCCGCGCTGGCCCTGCGCGGCGCCGGCGACCGCTTCGTGCTCGATGCCGACGCGCTGCACCTGGCCCGGGACGGCGCCGGCCCCGACGACATCCTCCAGGTCGCTGGCGCGGTGGCGGAACTGCACTGGCGGCCGGACCGTCCGGGCGGCACCGACCTGGCCGTCACCGCGCATTCGCTGGCGTTGCCGCTGCCGTTCGGCGAGGTGAGCGGCCGCATCGTCCAGCGTGCGCGCCTCACGCTGGCGCTGGACGGCGGGCTGCCGGCGCCGGGCCTGGACTGGCCGGGAACGCTCGCATCCTGGCGCGCCGGCGGCGGGTCGCTCCGCCTCGAGGAGGCCAGCCTGGACTGGGGCCCGGATCGGGACGATGCCGGCGCCGCGCTGTCCGGCCGCATCGTGCCGGGCGACGGCGACCGGCTGGCGGGCGATTTCACGCTCGACCTGACCCGCGCCGACCGGGTGCTGGCCACCCTGCAGCGCGGCGGCGCGATCAGCGCCGGCCAAGCGACCGCGATCCAGGCGGTGATCGGGCTGATCGCGGCGGGAGAGCGCCGCTTAGGACCGCAGCCGCAGACCCATCTGCCGCTGACCTTGCGGCGCGGCGTGCTGCGACTCGGCGAGATCCCGCTGCTCGCCCTGCCGTCGCCATAAAAACCACCGGATCGTCACACACCCGGCCGCTTTACCCCTTCCGTTCGGCGTCCCGCCTGCCCATTTCCGGGTCTGACGCGTCTGCCGGTAATTCCCGGCGGCGCCGCCTTGCCGGCGATCGTGCCGGGCCAGCTTCGAGGACATTGCATGTTCGGCGTATCGGCATTCGAACTCGCTCGCGCGCAGTTCGGCTTCACCGTTGCCTTCCACATCCTGTTTCCCGCCTTCTCGATCGGCCTCGCGGCCTACCTGGCGGTCCTCGAAGGCCTGTGGCTCAAAACCGGCAAACCGGTCTATCTCGATCTGTTCAAATACTGGCTCAAGATCTTCTCGATCGGCTTCGCCATGGGCGTCGTCTCCGGCGTGGTGATGTCGTACGAGTTCGGTACCAACTGGTCGCGCTTCGCCGCCAAGGCCGGCCCGGTGCTGGGCCCGATGCTGGCCTACGAGGTGCTGACCGCCTTCTTCCTGGAGGCCGGTTTCCTCGGCGTCATGCTGTTCGGCATGGGCAAGGTCGGCAGGAAGCTGCATTTCGCCGCCACCTGCCTGGTTTCGATCGGCACCCTGATCTCGATGAGCTGGATCCTGGCCTCCAACAGCTGGATGCAGACCCCGCAGGGCTACACCGTCGAGCCCGGCACCGGGCGCTTCCTGCCGGCCGACTGGTGGCAGATCATCTTCAACCCGTCCTTCCCGTTCCGGCTGGTGCATATGGGCCTGGCCGCGTTCCTGTGCGTGGCGTTCTCGGTCGGCGCGGTCGGCGCGTTCCACCTGCTGCGCGACCGCCGCAACCGGCGCCGTCCGACCGAGGCGACAAGGGTGATGTTCTCGATGGCGATGTGGATGGCGGCGATCGTAGCCCCGCTGCAGATCGTCGCCGGCGACACCCAGGGCCTGAACACGCTGCAGTATCAGCCCGCCAAGATCGCCGCGATGGAAGGCGACTGGGATTCGCGCAGCCGCGCGCCGGAGATCCTGTTCGGCATCCCAAACATGAAGACCGAGACGACCGACTACAAGATCGAGCTGCCGTTCGCCGGCTCGCTGATCCTCACCCACAGCATCGACGGCAAGGTTCCCGGGCTGAAGGATTTCAAGCCGGCAGACCGGCCGTATTCGCCGCTCATCTTCTTCACCTTCCGCATCATGATCGGCCTCGGCTTCCTGATGTTCGGCCTCGGCGTGCTGAGCCTGTTCCTGCGCTGGAAGGGCAGCTTCTATTCCAATGTCTGGCTGCACCGCTTCGCGCTGGCGATGGCGCCCTCCGGCTTCATCGCCCTGCTGTGCGGCTGGATCACCACCGAGGTCGGGCGTCAGCCCTACACGGTGTATGGCCTGCTGCGCACCGCGGACAGCGTCTCGCCGATCGCCCTGCCCGGCATCGCCACCTCGATGACCGCCTTCGTGCTGGTGTATTTCGTGGTGTTCGGCGCCGGCCTCGCCTTCATCCTCAAGTTGATGAGCAAGGCGCCCGGACCGAACGAGACCGACCTCGACTCCGAGCTGCCGACCCGCACCTCCGGCATCCATCCCGGTCCGGCCCAGGGCCATAAGGGCTCCGGCGGCGGCCGTTCCACGCCGCTGCCGGCGGAATGAGCGGCATGCTGAGCGACCAGGCGCACTGGCTGCCGATCGTCTGGGCCTGCATCGCGAGCTTCACGGTGCTGGCCTACATCACGCTGGACGGGTTCGATCTCGGGCTCGGCATCCTGTTCGCGGTCGAGAGCGACAAGCCCGACCGCGACGTGATGGTGACCACCGTTGCACCGGTCTGGGATGGCAATGAAACCTGGCTGATCCTGGGCGGCTCCGCGCTCTACGGCGTGTTCCCGCTGGCCTACGCCACCATCCTGCCGGCGCTGTATCCGCCGATCATCGCCATGGTGCTGGCGCTGATCTTCCGTGGCGTGGCGTTCGAGTTCCGCTTCCGCGCCGACAGCCGCCGCACCCAGGCGATCTGGGACTTCGCCTTCTTCGGCGGCTCGGTGGTGGCCGGCTTCACCCAGGGTCTGATCCTCGGCGGCCTGATCCAGGGCATCAAGGTTGTCAACAACGAGTATGCGGGCGGCTGGTGGGACTGGCTGACCGGGTTCTCGATCTTCTGCGGCATCGCCACCGTTACCGGCTACGCGCTGCTCGGCGCGTGCTGGCTGATCTGGCGCACCGGCGGCCCGCTGCAGCTTCGCTCGCGCCGCAACGCCAAG
>CAZZZA010000021.1:0-28799 GCA_964658455.1 uncultured Lichenihabitans sp. | reverse complement strand
TGATCGTGCTGGCGATGATCGTGGTCGTCAGTCTCTGGACCCCGACCCTGAACCTCGCCTACCTGCGGCACTGGAACGTCTGGCCGCGAATGCTCTACGTGGCGCCGGTGCCGGTGCTGGTGGCGCTGCTGGCCTGGGTGTTCTGGCGCACCGTCGATGCCGAGCACCATCACCTGACGCCGCTGCTCTGCGCGCTGGGCTGGTTCTTCCTGTGCTTCACCGGCATCGGCATCAGCGCCTGGCCCTGGATCGTGCCGCCCAGCATCGACATCTGGGAGGCCGCGTCGCCGCCCAGCAGCCAGAAATTCCTGCTGGTCGGCGCCGGCGTGCTGATCCCGACCATCCTCGCCTATACCGGATACGCCTATTACGTGTTCCGCGGCAAAGTCGATTCGGAGACGCATTATCACTGATCCCCGCGTCCCCGATCGCGCGCCGCGATCGCTCCTGGTCCGGATCGGCTGGTTCGTCGCCATCTGGGCGGGCAGCATCGTCGTGGTCGCGGCGGTCGCCGAGGGTCTGAAGCACCTGATCCTCGGCTGAGTCCCGGCGACGCTGGCGGGATCGATGCCGTCGGCTAAGATGCCGCGTCGCTGGTGGAGACGATCGTGGCGGAACCCGGCCTGATAGACATCACCCAGCCGCTCTCCTCCACCCTGCCGGGCTGGCCCGGCGACACGCCATTCTCCGCCGCGCGGGTCTGCGCGATCGGACCCGGCAACCCGGTGAACATCGCGCGCTTCACCTGCTCGACCCATGCCGGCACCCATGCCGACGCGCCGCTGCATTACGACCCGGACGGTGCCGCGATCGACGCGGTGGCGCTGCAGCCCTATGTCGGCCCGGCCCGGCTGGCCGACCTGCGCGGGCACCGTCGCATCACCCCGGAGCTGGTTGCGCCGCTGCTGGCCACCCCCGTCACCCGCCTACTGGTGCGGACCTACGAGCGTTTCCCGCACCGGCAATGGGACGCGGCATTCGCGACCATCGATCCGGCGACCATCGCGCTGCTCGCCGCCCATGGCGTGCTGCTGATCGGCGTCGACACCCCCTCGCTCGATCCGCAGACCGCCAAGGTCCTGCACGCCCACGAGGCGGCAAAAGCTGCCAACATGCGCATCCTGGAGGGGCTGGTGCTCGACGATGTCGCGGCCGGCGATTACGAGCTGATCGCGCTGCCGCTGCGCCTGGCCGGGCTGGATGCGGCGCCGGTGCGGGCGATCCTGCGGCCGCTCCCGCGATGAGCGGGACCGCCCGCGCCGCCGCGCTGCAGGCGGACGCGCTCGATAAGCTGGCGGCCCTGCGCGACCGCTTCCGCCTGCCACCGGGCATCTATCTCGACGGCAACTCGCTGGGCGCGCTGCCGCGCGACACCCCTGCGGCGGTCGGCGCGCTGATCGAGGCGCAATGGGGCAGCGACCTGATCGCAAGCTGGAACCGGCACGACTGGATCAGCGCGCCGCAGCGGCTGGGCGCGCTGATCGCGCCGCTGATCGGTGCGCGCGCCGGCGAGGTGATCGTCTGCGACAGCACGTCGGTCAACCTGTTCAAGCTGGTCGCGGCCGCCCTCGCCGCCCGTCCCGGCCGCCGCACGATCCTGTCCGAGGCCGGCAACTTCCCGACCGATCTTTACATGGCGCAGGGCGTGGCGGCGATGCGCGACGGCGTCACGCTGCGCACCGTCGATGCCGAGGCGCTCGGCGACGCCGTCGACGACGACACCGCCCTGGTGCTGCTCACCCACGTCCATTACCGCACCGCGCGCATGCTCGACATGGCGGCACTCACCAGGGCCGCGCACGCGCGCGGCGCGCTGGTGCTCTGGGATCTCAGCCACAGCGTCGGCGCGGTTCCGGTGGCGCTCGATGCGTGCGACGTCGATCTGGCGGTGGGCTGCGGCTACAAATACCTCAATGGCGGCCCCGGCGCGCCGGCGTTCCTGATGGTGGCGGACCGCCTGCAGCCGACATTGCAGTCGCCGCTGTCGGGCTGGATGGGCCACGCGGCGCCGTTCGCGTTCGATGACGACTACCGGCCAGCCGAGGGGCTGTCGCGCTTCCTGTGCGGCACCCCGACGATGGTCGGCATGGCGGCGCTGGAGGCCGGGCTGGAACAATTCTCCGGCGTCGATCTCGGTTCGCTGTTCGCAAAATCCCGGGCGTTGAGCGCGCTGCTGATCCGGCGGATGCAGGAGCGGTGCGGCGGCTTCGGCTTCGCCCTGGTCTCGCCGCCGGATGCCGCGCATCGCGGCAGCCACGTCTCATTCGCGCATCCAGAGGCCTACGCGATCTGCCAGGCGCTGATCGCGCGTGGCGTGGTCGGCGATTTCCGCGCGCCGGACGTGCTGCGTCTGGGCATCGCGCCGCTCTATCTGCGGCACGTCGACATCCATGACGCGGTCGAGACGCTGCACGCAGTGATGGCCGAACGCGCCTGGGACCGGCCGGTCTATCGCGCCCGCGCCCGCGTCACGTGAGCGCCGCCGACGCCTTGCGGCCGTCACCCGGCCTGCAGCGCCGGCTCGGCAGCGGCCAGCTGTCGATGATCGCGATCGGCGGCGCGATCGGCACCGGCCTGTTCCTGGGCAGCGGCTTCGCGATCAGCCTCGCCGGGCCGGCGGTGCTGTTCAGCTACGCGATCGGCGGCCTGATCGCGCTGCTGCTGATGGGCTGCCTGGCGGAAATGACCGTGGTGCATCCAAGCACCGGCTCGTTCGGCTGGCTGGCCGGACGCTATGTGGGCGGCCTGGCCGGCTATCTGGTGCGCTATGCGTACTGGTCGGCCAACGTGCTGGCGGTCGGCACCGAGGTCACGGCGGTGACGATCTACATGCGCTACTGGCTGCCCGCCCTGCCCGGCTGGTGGTGGATCCTGGGCTTCTCCGCGGTGCTTGTCGGGGTCAACGCCGCCAGCGTCAGGGTGTTCGGCTGGGTCGAATACCTGTTCTCGGCGATCAAGATCGTGGCGATCCTGGCCTTCCTGCTGCTCGGGCTCTGGACCCTGCTGCATGCGGGCGCCGGCCCGGAGATCGGGCTTGCCAACTACGTGCGGTTCGGCGGGCTGTTCCCGCACGGCGCCGGCGGCATGTGGGTCGCGGTCGTGGTCTCGATCTTCAGCTATCTCGGCATCGAGACGATCGCGGTCGCCGCCGGCGAGGCCCGCGATCCGGAGCGCGCGATCGCCCGGGCGCTGCATGCCACCATCTTCCGCCTCGCCTTCTTCTACCTCGCCACGCTGGCGATCATGCTGGCGGTGATGCCCTGGCCGAAGGCGGCGTCCGGCACCAGCCCGTTCGTCGCGGTGATGATCGCGCGCGGCATCCCCGGCGCGGCGTCGGTGATGAACCTGGTGATCCTGATCGCCGCGCTGTCGGCGATGAACAGCCAGATCTACGCCGCCACCCGCATGGTGTTCAGCATCGCCGAGGCCGGTCACGCCCCCGCCATCCTGGCGTCGGTCAACCGGCGCGGGGTGCCGCTCCCGGCGCTGCTGCTGTCGAGCCTCGGCATCGCCCTGGCGGCGCTGGTCTATGTCCTGGCCCCGGACACCGCCTTCACGCTGATGATCGCGGTCTCGATGTTCGGCGCGCTGTTCACATGGGGCATGATATTCGTCACCCACCTCTGCTTTCGCGCCGCCAGGCGCGACCGGCCGGGCCGGTTGGCGATGTGGGGCTATCCCTGGACCAGCCTGCTCGGGCTGGTGCTGATGGCGGCGATCCTGACGACGACCGCGTTCACCGCCGCGTTCCGGCTGACCCTGGTCTATGGCGCGCCGATGCTGTGCGGGCTCAGCCTGCTCTATCTGGCCAGGCACCACCGGCGCCGGCCGCGATAGCCCGCGTCACGGCGTTGCCGGACGCTCCGGCGCGCCGAACATGGCCTGCAGCGCCGCATCGTGGAAGATGTCGCGCCAGGACGTCGCGGCGGGGCGAAACGCGCTTGCCGCGCGCTGCTCGACATCCTCGACCCGCTCGACGGCTTGCCTGATGGCATCGGCGATCTTGTCGATACCCAGGTCGCAGGGGACGATGTTGCCGCAGATCGCCTCGAGTTCGGCGGCGCTGCGGTTCTCGTAGGTGTTGGTGACCACCAGCGCGCCGGTCGTCGCCAGTTCGAACGGCACCACCGAGGGGTGCGGCGCGCACATCAGGCTGATGCCGATATCGATCTGCGCCATGAAGGCGCCATACGCCTCCTCGCTCATCTTCATCGTCATGCGCAGCGCGTGGTTCCGTCCGAGCGGCACCGGCTCGATTTGGCTGAGCGCACCCAGCCCGACGAACGACCAGTGCGGACCGAACACGCCCGCCTCGCAGAGCTGCTCCAGGGCCAGCACGATCATCTCGAACAGGTTGCGGCCGGCATGCATCTCGGGACGCGCATAGGCGACCAGCACGCGGGTCCGGCGCGCCGCCATCTCCGACGCGGTCTGTGCCCGCAGCGGGGTGATCTTGTGCTCGAACACGTGGAAACCGTCCTTGCGCGCGGCATCCCGCGCGAACGGCCCGACACGGTGGGCGCGGAAGTATGACAGCAGGAAACTGCTGTTGATCAGCGGAACATGCGCGATCTCGTACTGGTTCTCGCACAACACACGCAGCGTGTCGTTCTCGTAGAAGATCGGTTCGTATTCCTGCGCCAGCAGATAGGGCTCGCGGTCGCCGGCGTGCCGGGCCAGCCGTGCCGCGGCGCGCAGGCCCCAGACCGAATAGGCGACGGCGAGATCGCCACGGCGCAGGGCGATGGTGGAGAAACCCTCCTTGCCGACGATCAGGCACCCGTCGAACGCCGCGTCATAGTCCGGGCGCGCCAGCCGCCACAGGAAATAGCGCAGGTTCGGCCGTTCCTCCTCGGCGCAGAAGATCCCGAGCCGGAAGCCCTTGCGTCGCAATTCCACCATCAGCCCGAACGCCGCCTGGTATCCGCCGAAGGCGATGTCCGGATTGAGCACCGGCATCACGAACCAGACCCTGGCCGCACCGGATGGCGGGCCGACATCCAGCTGCCCGTCGCCGATCGCGAGCTTGCGGCGCAACCCGTCCAGACGCAGCAGCAGGGTCGGCTGCGTGACGCCCGGCAATGCCGCCTCCAGCACGCGGGTCAGGTCGTGGGACGGAAGACGCCCCTCGGTGCGCCCGAACAGCACGAAATGATAGAAGCCGAACGGGATCAGCCCGTCGTCGATCGCCTGCGCCACGTCGGGATAGAAGGCGCGATACCAGCCCTCGTCGAACCACGGCGTCGGGCTGGCCAGCGCGGCGAGACCGACATTCAGATAATGCGCGCTCACGTCGGCATGATCGGGCAGACCGGCCATGTAGCGCTCGCGATAGAAGGCCCGGTCCAGCTCGACCAGCACCTGCTCCAGGCCCGGCGCGGCGGTCGCGCCGCCATCGAGCACATAGCCGAGATGGCGGCCGTACAGATTGTAATGATCGAGCGGCGTGATCCACGGGAAGGCCCGCATGAAACTGCGGACCCCGGCATTCCCGGCGACATAGCGCGCGTCGTCGATCCGGTCCTCGGCCGGTCGTTCGCTCTCCTCCTTCGCCAGCAACGGCATGGACGGGTTCGGCCACCGTCCCTCGCGTATGCCGTGCGTGACGAAATGCGCGAACCCGCATGGCAGCGCACCGCGATCGATCTCGGCCGCCACATCGGGGTTGTCCAGCCGGTACCAGGGCTCGTCGAACAGCGGGTTCGGACTGACCCGCCGCCGCTCGCCATCCGACAGATAGAGATCGGCCACTTCCGCGTCGCCCGCCTCGGCGCGGCCGTCGCCACGCGAGACGTACCAGGCGCGCAACAAGGCCGGGGAGAAGAAGTCGGTCGGCAAGCGGGCGACCGCGTCCGGCGCGCCGTTCAGGAACAGCAGACGCAACAGCGCCGCCCTGCGCGCCTCGTCAATCACGCCGCCGGCCGTCTCGACGTCACCCATCGCACATCCCACCCGAGCGCTGCCGGCCGCGGACGCGCATGATCGGCGTTGGCCGGCACGACGCTGTCAGCATAGGGTCGCCTCTTATGGGGAACAACACCGCGCAACCCTGGACCCGTATCAGGATCATTTACGCCGTCCCAGGAATGGGACGAATGCGCCGGAAAATGCGCCGGCAAAGGGCGTTCTTTGTGGTGACGCGGATCGGACCGCTCGCTTATGATCGCGGCGTCTCACGCTCTGAAACCGACATCGGACAGCTACCGGCATGACCATCATCCAACCGTCGCCACCGACGATCGCGTCATGAGCGAGACGATTGCAGCCGCCGCGAAAACCAGGCCGCTTCATGCCGGTCCCGCGTCGCTCGAGACGACGCTCGAGCACGCGCTGGTCGCGCAGCTTGCCGAGGATTTCCACGAGGCATTCGGGCGTTGGCGCGCCGGTCGTCTGGCCTATCCCGATTCGGCGGTCTGCTGGGCGTCGGAGCTGGCGATGCTGCGCATCCTCGACCGAAACGAAGAGGCCGAGAATGTCGTCCGTCTGGCGACGGAACGTTTTCCCGGCTGTTTCGAGATCGCGGTCCAGGCGCTGAAGGTCGCGATCGGCCGCAAGGACTGGGAAGCGGCCTGCCTGCGGCTGCGCACGATGACGACCGCGTTCGCCGCCGAGCCCTATGTCAGGCGCAACCGCTACGGCCTGGGCGAGACGATCGCCTCCGGCCTGCGCGCGCTGGGGCCGGACAAGCTGCAGGCGCTGGCGGAGAAGGCGGAAGCGGAGCCGAACTGGCCGCTCGCCGCCGACTACTGGGCCGTGCTGTTCGCCGACAACCCTGACGATCTCGCCGCCGTGCTCGGCTACGGGCGGGCGCTGCGTCACAGCAACCAGATCGATCGCGCCGAGCCGATCCTGCGCGACGGCATCGCCGCGCATCCCGGCAATGTCGAACTGGTCGCGCATTACGCCGAGATCGCCGCGAGCCGCCGCGACTGGCCGGAAGCCGCGCGGCGCTGGTCGGAGATGCTGTCGCGTTTCCCAGACGTGCGGATCTTCGACCTCATCGCGGTGACGGCGCTGCGCGAGGCGCGCGAGTTCGACCGCGCAGAGGCGCTGCTCGAACAGGCGATCGCCAGGGAGCCGGAAAAGGTCGAGCTGCGCGTGCATCACGCGATTCTCGCCGAGCGTCAGGAGGACTGGGCGCAGGCGGCGGTGCGGTGGGACCTGGCACACCGGCTCCGGCCGGACGACCTCAACATCCAGAATTCGCGCGGCGATGCGATCTGGCAGGAACAGGCGACACGCCTGGAAAAGAGCGACACGCCGCCAGCGAAGCGCAAGGCCGCGCGCCCCGCGCCGGCCGCGCCCGCCATGCCCGCCACGCCGGCCGGTCAGGACGATCCGGCATCGATGAAGCGGCTGGCGCTGAAGTTCGAGGGGCTCGGCGACCATTGCGAGTTCGGGATCGTGCAACGCCGTCTCGGCGCCGATCCGATCGGGCTGTTCCGGTTCGCGGCGATCGCCGCCGAGACCCTGACCACGCTGCTCGATCACAAGCTGGCCGAACTCGGCGATCCGGACTTCACCGAACTCGGCCTGACCGCGCATGACGAGTATCTGGTCCGCGATACGCGCGGCCTGTATCACATGCACACCTTCGTCAGCCGCGGCACCGTGGACGAGGCGAAGTTCCTGCGCCAGCAGGTCATGCGGCTCGGCTACCTGAAGAAGAAGCTGATCGAGGATCTCGAGGAGGGCCAGAAGGTCTTCGTGCACAAATCCTCGCACGCAAGGATCTCCGACGACGCCGCGATCGCGCTCCATTCGGCGATCGAGCGCTACGGACGCAACATCCTGCTGGTGATCCGTGTCGCCGAGGAAGGCCAGCCCGCCGGATCGGTGGCGGTCGTGCGCGACCGGATCCTGGTCGGCCATGTCGCCATTCCCTCCTACACCGACGATAGCGGCGCGATCGATCTCGAGGCCTGGCGCTCCATCCTGGCCCATGCCGAGAACTACCGGGCGCAGCAACCGGCAGCGGAAGCGCCGGCATCCTGACCCCGGACGAAGCAGTTCCGCGTCGATGAACAGAGAGACCATGCGCGCATGAAGATGGGTTGGCTGCCTGCCCCACCAACGGATTTCCGCGACCGGCTCCGGGCGTCGCGCAACGGCGCCATCGGCGAGGCGGTCCGCGAGATGCAGGCGCTCGCGGGCTACGATTTCAGCTTCGTCCAGGTCAACGCGCTCGATCAGGCCTTCAGCGCGCTACGCGCCAGCCATGGCGACGCGGCGCTCGCCGAGGCGCTCGGGCTGCCGTCGGTGCGGCTGGCGCTGCTCGGCTCCTCGACCACCGCGCACCTGCATGCCGGCATACGCGTCGCCGGCCTGCGGCAGGGTGTGCGGATCGAGACCTTCGAGGGCGAGTATGGCCAGTATCGCCAGGACATCATGCAGCCCGGCTCGGCGTTGGATGCGTTCCGTCCCGACGTCGCGCTGTTTTGCCTCGATGCGCGCCATCTGACGGCGTCCGCCGGCCAGGAACGCAGCGAGCCGGCGGCGGTGGCAGCACTCGACCAGACGGTGGACGGGCTCGCGAATCTGTGGCGGCTGGTGCAGGAACGTCTCGGCGCGGTGGTCGTGCAGCAGACGGTGCTGCCGGTATTCGCCGACCTGCTCGGCAACAACGAGCACCGTATCGCCTGGTCGCAGGCCGCTCTCGCCGATCGGCTGAACGCCCGGCTGCGCGAGGAAGCCGATCGGCGCGGCGTGCATCTGCTCGCGCTCGATCGCCAGGTGCGACGCGACGGGATCGCCGCCTGGCACGATCCGGCCCTGTGGTGCCGGTCGAAACAGGAGATCACGCTTTCCGCCACGCCGCTCTACGGCGACCTGGTCGCCCGCCTGCTCGGCGCGCTCGGCGGCCGCTCGGCGAAGGCGCTGGTGCTCGATCTCGACAACACGATCTGGGGCGGCGTCATCGGCGATGACGGCATGGAAGGCATCCTGCTCGGCGAAGGCAGCGCCGCCGGCGAGGGCTTCGCCGCGTTCCAGCGCTACGCCTCCGCGCTGTCCGAGCGCGGCATCATCCTGGCGGTATGCTCGAAGAACGACGAGGCGATCGCGGCCCAGCCGTTCGAGGACCATCCGGAGATGGTGCTGAAACGCAGCCAGATCGCCAGCTTCGTCGCCAACTGGCAGCCGAAGGCGGACAACATCCGCAAGATCGCCAGCGAGCTGAATATCGGCCTGGATGCGATCGTGTTCGTCGACGACAACCCGTTCGAGCGCAACCAGGTGCGGGGCGAACTGCCGATGGTGCGGGTGCCGGAGGTGCCGGAGGATCCGGCGCTGGTGCCGGGCCTGCTGTCGGACGCGGGCTATTTCGAGAGCGCGGCTCTGACCGCTGACGATCTCGAACGCACCCGACAGTATCAGGCGAACCGGGCGCGCCAGAGCTTCGCCGGCGAAACCACCGACATGGACGGCTATCTGCGCAGTCTCGACATGCGGCTGCTCTGGCGTCGGTTCGGGCCGGTCGATCTGCCGCGGGTGGTGCAGCTGGTCAACAAGACCAACCAGTTCAACCTGACCACCCGGCGCACCAACGATGCGGAGATGCGCGCGGTGATGGAAGACCCGCGATCGTTCGGCATCACCTTGCGGCTGGTCGACCGTTTCGGCGACAACGGGATCATCGCCGTCGTCACCGGGAAGCGCGACGGCGAGGCGATCCGTATCGATGACTGGCTGATGAGCTGCCGGGTGCTGGGCCGGAAGGTCGAGGCGGCGACACTGACGATCGTGGTGGCGCAGGCGCTGGCACTCGGCGCCGGCGCGCTCGAGGCCGCCTATCTGCCGACTGCGAAGAACGGCATGGTGCGCGACCATTACGACCGTCTCGGCTTCGATCTCGTCCGCGAGACCGAGTCCGGGGAGCGCCACTACCGGCGGGTGATCACCGCGCCGCTGGCCAACGACACCGCCATCACCATCGAGGAAATCACGTGACAGACCAGAAAGAGATCTACGCGCGGCTGACCGACATCATGCGCGACGTCCTGATGCAGGACGATCTGGTGCTGCGTCCCGACCTGTCGGCGCACGATGTCGAAGGCTGGGATTCCTTCAAGATGATCGAGATCGTGATGGCGGTCGAGGCGGAGTTCCAGATCAAGGTGCCGAGCCAGAAGCTCGACGCGCTGGAGAATGTCGGCGATCTCGTCGCCTTGATCGAAAGCCAGCCGAGCGTTCGCGTGTGAGCGATCGCCCGCCTCTCTCCGGCCTGATCGCCGAGCGGACCTTCTCCGCCGACGACCAGACCGGGTTCGCCGCGCTGTCCGGCGACGCCAACCCGATGCACATGGACGCGCAGGCGGCGCGGCGCACGCCAGCCGGCGCTCCGGTGGTGCACGGCGTGCAGTCGATGCTGTGGGCGCTGGAGACGCTGGCGCCGGATCTGCCGGTCCGCAGCCTGCGCGGCCTCGACGCCGATTTCGCGCGCTTCCTCTATGTCGGCGAGCGCTGCGCCCTGTATGTCACCCGGCACAACGCCACCGAGTGCCGCGCCGAACTGCGTGTCGGCGACACGCGGATCTCGCAATACGTCATGCGTCTCGGCGAGCCGGCGGAACCCGACGCGGCGCTGCCGGCCGGGCCTGCCGGGCCGCTCGCCTACCAGGCGTCGCAGACCGTGCCGCTGCCGCTGACCTGGGACGAGGTCGCGACCGCCGCCGGCACCGTCGCGTTCTTCCAGCCCGACGAGGCGGCGTCGCAGGCCTATCCGGGACTTGGGCAAGCGATCGGTGGCGCGCGCCTGTCGGCGCTGCTGGCGCTCACCCGCCTGGTCGGCATGGTCTCGCCCGGCCTGCACTCGACCTTCCACAAGATCGCCGTCTCGTTCGTCGATGACGGCGATGCGGGCGGGCGGGACCTGTTCTTCTCGCCGATCGCAGTCGAGCCGCGATTCTCGGTGGTGACGCTCGGGGTCCGCGCCCCCGGGCTCTCCGGCAAGCTGCGCGCGTCGCGACGCTCCGAACCGATGCGGCAACCGACCTCCGAGGCGCTGCGGGCGCTGCTGCCGGCGGCCTATGCGAACGGAGCGCCGCCGGCGAACGCGATGGCGCTGGTGGTCGGCGGCTCGCGCGGGCTTGGCGAGGTGACGGCGAAACTGCTCGGCCTGCGCGGGATCGAGACGATCGTGACCTACGCATCCGGTCGGGACGATGCGGAAGCGGTCGCAGCCGATATCCGCGCCGCCGGTGGCCGGGCGCAAGCGATGCGTCTCGACATGCTGGCCGAACCGGGCCCGCAGCTGGCCGCGCTGGAGCGGGCGCCGACCTCGGCCTATTATTTCGCCACCCCCAGGATCGCCGGCCGGCCGGCGGCGACCTTCGACCCCGCCTCGTTCCACGCGTTCTGCCGCATCTATGTCGACCAGTTTGGCATGCTCTGCGCCGACCTTGCCGCCAGGTCGACCGCCACCGTCGAGATCTTCTATCCATCGACGGTGTTCGTCGACGAGGCGCCGCGCAACATGGCGGAATATGCGATGGCCAAGGCCGCCGGCGAGGTGCTGTCGGCCAACCTCAACCGCTACGCCCAGCGTCTGCACATCGAGAGCGTCCGCCTGCCGCGCGTCGCCACCGACCAGACGACCGGCATGATCGAATCCGAGATGGGCTCCGCCGTCGACTGCATGATCCCGATCGTGCAACGGGTCGAGACGCGGGCCGGACGCTCAGCATCATGACCACGCTGCACGCGCTGCTGGACCATCAGGGCCGGGCGATCCTGTGCGACGAGGAAGGCTGGCTGCGCCCCTCGACCGGCCGGTCCGATGGCGATGCGTCCCCCGTGGTGCTCGCGGCCGGCGCGCAACCGGAGCCGATCGTGCTGATCGCGGCGCCCGGACGCACGATCCGTGTCGATCCTGCCGATGAGCCCTGTGCGATGCTCGGTCTTTGCGGCCTCGCCGGCGACGACGGGACATGGCGGCTGCGCCGGAGCGCCGCCGGGCCGTTTCTGGGTTTCGGCGAAGCCGGGCTGGTCGCGGTCGCCGACGAGAGCGCGGCCGCGTCGTTCCGGCTCGGCGACGCGCCGGCGGACGGCGCCGGCGCCAGGCTGTTCGGCGCCATCCCGCGCGAGATCGGCTTCGACGCCGCCGGCCTCTCGGCTCTGTTCGCCCGCGGCGAGCGCGGCCTCGCCTCGGTTATCACCGCGCTGCTGGGCGTGCTGCCGATCGAGGTGGTGCGCGACGCCTGGTCGACCACGCCGGAACTCCCGGCCCGCGACATGTTCTACGAGCTGGTCAGGGCGGAAAGCCGGGCGAAGCTCAGCCATTTCCCCGGCTACACGCGCGACCGGCTGCAGGACCAGATCGCCGCCCATGGCTGGTCGATCGGCGACAACACCTACGGCTACCCGCGAATCATGGAGCCGGGCCGCGGCAAGTTGACGATCGGGCGCTACTGCTCGATGGCCGATCCGTGGATCGTGCTCGGCAACCACAACACCGCGACGGTCACCAGCTACCCGTTCGTCGATCTGTGGGCGGAGTGGCCTGGAACCAAACCCGGCATGGCCGATCATACCGCCCGCGACGTGACGATCGGCAACGACGTCTGGATCGGCGTGGAGTCGGTGATCCTGCCGGGCGCGGTGATCGGCGACGGCGCGGTGATCGGCGCCGGTTGCGTGGTGCGCGGCACGGTCGAGCCGTATGCGATCTGCGTCGGCAACCCGGCGACGCGCATCAAGTATCGCTTCGACGAACCGACGCGCGAACGGTTGCTCCGGCTGCGCTGGTGGGACTGGCCGGCGGCCAGGGTGGATCGCTATCTCTCGTCGCTGCTGTCGCCCGATATCGGCGCCTTCATCGATCGCGCCGAACGCGAGGATGGCAGGCGATCGGTCGCCGCCTGACTAGTCTTCCGGCGTGATCGACAGGAAAGCCTTGGCGAGGTCGATCCTGGGCGGCGTCCAGGGTCGGATCGCGCCATCCGACACCAGACGGCGCAGCGCCTGCACGAAGCGTTCCGGCTGATCGAAGCAGGTCGGCAGATCGGCAAAGCAGTATTCCCACCAACGGCTTTCCAGAAGCTGGTCGACCAGCGCGGGTGCAAACCGGCTGCGGATCACCCGTGCCGGCATGCCGGCGACGATCGCATAGGGCGGCACGTCCCGGGTGACGACACTGCGGGCCGCCACCACCGAACCGGACCCGACCGTGACGCCGCCGCGGAACATCGCATCCTCGCCGATCCAGACATCGTTCTCGATCGTGACCGGCGCTTCCATCTGGTCGTAGGGGATCACCGTGTAGTCGTCGCGGCCGAAGGTGCGCGCGAGCGCCTCGAAGGTTGGATCGTAGGTGAAGGTGCTGGTCGAGACGCGGTCGATCGGATGCGACGGTCCGAACGGGTGCGCGCCGCCGGCGATGCTGCAATACCGCCCGATCGAGGCGCGGGTGTCGGAGAGGAACCCGCCATGGCAATAGGAGAACGCCCCGACGGTCAGGATCTGGCCCCACGGCAGGCAGGCATGCGGTTCGACGAACGCCGGGCCGTGGATCGAGACGGTCTTGCCGTAGGCGAACACGCCGCGAATGTCGCGTGTGGCGCTGTAGTAGAACGGCACGCTCTCCGCGAAGCGCTCGTAGGCGGCGTTCCAGGGCAGATGCACCGGGTAGATGATGCCGGTCTCGCGCAGCGCCAGGAACAGCCCGGACGGGCCGCCCAGCTCGTGCTCGCCCTCGAGCCAGAGGCGCTGCGGATCCGGCCCCCGGACTTGCCGCATGCGACAGGACACACGACCATCGGTGCTGAAGATGACAAGGATACCGTCCTCGATGGTCCAGCGGTGCTCATTGGGACTCGCATAATGCAGAAACCGGCCGGACTCCCCGAGCACGACGTTGCGCGCGAACAGGTCGCCGTTCCGAAGCCCGAAGGTCCAGACCTTGTCGGCGAGAAGCGCCGCCGTCAGGGGTGTCGCGCCGACATCGTCAACCGCCATCGCCGCACTCCATCGCCTGCCGCGCCGCATAGTCTCTTGCTTCTGGCGGTCGTCGCAAGCCTCTGCCGTCCACCGGCAGTGCTTGCGGCGCAGACGTGGCGCGCCGGCGCTTCGAGTGCTGCGCCGGACCACCCGGCGCAGGCAGCGCTCGACGCGCCCGGGACCGGACGGTGCTGGTCGGCGGCGGGGCCGGCGCCGCAATGGCTGGTGGTCGATCTCGGCCGGCCGACCCGGCTGCGGTCGGTCACGCAGCATTTTCCGATCGCCGCAGATTGGCGCTTCGTGATCGAAGGATCCGACAGCGGCGCCACCGCGCAGCCGGAGCAATGGACCCGGCTTGCCGCCATCCCGTCGGGCGCCCAGGCGGCGCGCGCGGACTACGCGGTGCCGGTCACCGGCGCCTACCGCTTCGTTCGGCTGCGCATCCTGGCGGGCGGCACGCCAGGGAGCACCGGTCTGCAGATCGACGGCGACCCGGTCCCGGAGCCGCCGCTCCCGCCGGTTGCGAGACCACCGGCGAGTGCCGGCGATCCCGTGGTGGTGATGCAATCGTGCGACCTGTGGTCGTCGGCCGCGATCTGGCACTCGGTGCTGTCGAAGCAGCCCGGCAACCGGCCGTTGATCGGCGCCTATGACGATGCCTACGCCGCGGTCGCCGATGCCAGGATCGCGCTGGCGCTGTCGGCCGGCATCACCGCGTTCCAGTCCTGCTGGTTCCGGGAAAGCGGCAATGCCGGCCAGCCGGTGATGGCCGAATATGACGGCTTCATCCGCGCGCTGGCGGACCAGGCCGGCCTGCGCGATCGCATGCAATGGAGCCTGTTCTGGGACAACACCAACCCGGCCGGCGACGGCGTGTCCGGAGTGGACGATTTCCTGAACCATCTCGCCCCGTTCTGGATCGATTCCTATCTCGGCCGGCCGAACTACCTGACCATCGGCGGCGCCAGGCTGCTGGTCATCGCCGACGCGCACGCGTTCGCGACGCAGACCGGCGGCATCGAAGCTGCGCGACGGGCGCTGGACGGGCTGCGGGCGCAGGCACGTCGCGCCGGGCTGGGGGCGCTCCTGCTGCTGACGAGCAACAACGGCGACACAAATGCCAGCAACGACGCGGCGCGCAGGATCGGTTTCGACGGGGTGATGGCCTATGCGACGCCGATCTTCACCGGCCTGCTGCACGAGACGACGCCTTCGGCGACAACGGTGATGCAGGCGGAACGCCAATCCTGGTCGAACTGGGAAACCAGCTCGACGATCCCGCCGGTGCTCACCGTCTCGGTCGGCTACGACACCCGGCTCTGGTCGGCGGCCAGGATGCATTACATGCTGGGCCCAGACGATCTGCGCCGACTGCTCGACGATGCGCTGCGGCACGCGCGCGCACTGCCGGCCGGCAGCCTCGGCCGCCGACTGCTCTATGTCGACAACTGGAACGAGTTCGGGGAAGGCCATTTCATCGAACCGACCGTCGCCCATGGCGATTCCTATGTCCGGGCGGTCGCGTCGGTGCTGCGGCCCGGCGAGACGGTGACCTTGCCCGACCCGCCCGCCGGGCTGCCGGGTTTTTCCGCGCCATGAGCGCTGGCCGGGCCGCCGCCCTCCTGCTGGCCGCCTGCCTCGTCGGCGCCGCCGCGCCCCCGCTACCGCTGCCGCTGCCGCTGCCGGTGGCCGGCTACGGCACGCTGGCGCTGCCGCCATCGCCCGGCCATCGGCGCGACCTCACCATCGTTCGCCTGCGCGACGGGGCCAGCCGGACCTTCGCCTTCGACGCCGCGGGCCGGCGCGACGCCGCCGCGATCGCCGGTTTCCTCGAGGGCGGCCCCGGCCGCGTCGAGCGGGTCTTCGACCGGTTCGCAGACCATGCGCTGCTGCCGCCGCCGGGGGCCAGGGGACCGATGGTCCTGGCCGGCGCCGATGCCGACACCGATGGCCTGCCGGGGCTGCTGTTCGACAATAGCGGCGCCTTCGAGGGCGACGTCGCCGCGATCGGCCGGCCCGCCTATGCGGTGGGCCTGTCCGCGCCGGACCTGACGCTCGACCCCGCCTCCGGCTTCACCATCATCGCCAGGATGCGGCTCGGCAACGTGGTCTCGATCGCCAGCGGGCAGCTGTTCCGCCTCGCGGCAGAGGCGCCGGATGCGGTGGCGGTGCTCGCCGGCTGGGCCGACCCGGCGCGTCCGGAAGCGCGCTCCGAGGATCTGACGGCGCTGGGGCCGGGCCAGACCGATCTCGGCCTGCCGCCGCCCTCGACCCCCTCTGTGGTCGCCATCGCCGCCGACCGCGCCGGCACCTCGGTGCTGCTGCGCGACCGGCTCGACAGCACGGCGTCGATCCTGGGCGGTCTCCGCTCCCGATGCTGCCTGCTGCTGGGCACCACCCAGCCGGGCGGTGGCGGCGGCTTCGCCCTGCAGGGGCTGCTGCTGTTCGACCACCGGCTGGCAGAGCCGGACATCAGGCGCTGGGCGGCACTTCTGCGGACCGGCCCGACGCCGGGCGGCGCGGGCACGCTGGTGCTGGATGGCAGCAGCGTCGAGGCCGGTGTCGGCAGCACCGGCCTGCGCAACCAGAGCCGGCTCTACGAGCCCGCCCTGCCAGGGTTCGAGATCGACAATGTCGCGGTCGGCGGCGCCCGGACCGTCGATCGGCTGCGCGCCCTGCCCGCGACCCTGCGGCTGCTGCGAGACCGGCCGGGCGCCAGGGTGCTGCTCTGCGCGGTCGGCGCCAACAGCCTGGCCACCGGCACCTCCGCCACCGACGCCTATGCGCAGATCAGCGACTATGTGCGTCGCGCCCGCGACGGCGTGCCGGGCTTGCGGGTCGGGCTGGCCACCCTGATCCCCAACGGGGCCGCGATCGATCTCGGCCGTGCCGCCGCGTTCGACGCCTACAACGCGCTGGTCAGGCGGAACCAAGCCGGCGCCGATTTCATCGCCGATCGCGCCGCCGATCCGGTCATGGGCGACGCGCGCCGGTTCCGTCCGGTCGATCCGCTGCTCAGCGCCGACGGCGCGCACCCGACCGATTTCGGCCATCGGCGGCTGGCCGCGATCGACGTCGCCGCGATCCGCGCCGCGCTCGGGCGGGCAGCGCCCGGGGCTCAGGCCTCGGCGGTCGCCGCGAAGCGCTGATAATGCTCGGTGATGAAGCGGTTGTCGGGCGCCAGCTCCGCCGCCCGCCGCGCGGCCCGGCGCGCCGCCTGCGCGAAACCCAGCTCGCCTTCGATCAGACTGAGCACGTAGAGCAGGCTGCCCGACTCGCGGCCCTCGCGGATCAGCTCCGCGATCAGCAACCTGGCATCGAGCCCGCGCCCGGCACGCATCATCAGGCCGAGATAGTTCTGCATGATGGTCTCGTTGTCTGGATTGAGCCCGGCGGCGACGGCGGCGATCGGCAGCGCCTCCTCGACCCGGTTGTCCTCGGCGAACCAGAGGCTGCGACGATAGATCATCACGCTCTGCTCGCGGACCGCATCGTTGGGCGGCTGCTTCAGCGCCGACAGGTCCGGCAACAGCTTCTGCGCGTGCAGCGCCTCGGTCAGCCGCTGCTGCACCGACTCGTCGTCGGGCGCGATCCGGTGCGCCCGGCGCAGGTGCTCGATCGCCGCCAGCGGTCGGCCCGCCTCCTGCTCGCGATCGGCCATCTCCAGCCGCAGCGCCAGGCTGCCGCTGTTGCGTTCCAGGAACGCGCCGAGCGCCGCGTCCGCCGCCTGGTGATCGCCGGCATTGCGCAGCAGCGCCACCAGCCTGCGGCACAGCGATTCGTCGTAGCGGTCGAGGCGCACCGCCTCTCGCGCCGAGGCGAGCGCGGCGGCGCCGTCGCCCCGTTCCTCGTGCAGGATGCTGAGCAGGTAATGGTTCACGCCGATCGCCCGCCCGGCCGCGATCAGGGTCTCGATCGCGGCGCGCGCCTCCTCGGCACGGCCGAGACGATACAGGATGGTAGCCGCCTGGTTGGTGAAGGCCGGGTTGTTCGGCGCGATCGCCAGCGCCCGCTGCGCCGCCGCCAGCGCCGCCGGGTAGTTACCGCGCATGTCATCCACCATGCTGCGGAAATGCAGCAGCTGCGCGTCGGCGGCGCTGTCGCCCGATCCGCCGTCGCCGCAGCGCTCCAGCACCGCGGCGGCCGCATCCACCCCCTCGATCTTCAGCGTCAGCGCCGCGGCGTGCGAGACGATCTCGCTGTTGCCCGGCCGCAGGTCGGCCGCCACCAGCGCCGGCGCCAGCGCGCTTTCCGACGACACCGCGTTGCCGTCATGGTCGATCTGCCGGTGGAAGCGGATCTGGCTCTCCGTGTAGTGCCACCAGGCGCGGTAATCCTCCTGCAACCGGTCATGGTCGACGGCGGCGGCCTGGGACACGGTGCGGCTGCGCAGCAGCCCGTGCTCGCGCAGGAAGCGCAGCGTCGCGTCCAGGTCGAGCAGGAACGGCCCGGTGATCGGCTTCGACGCGAGCGGCGGCGACGCCATCGCCTGGAAATAGGTGGCGTCCGCCTGCATCAGGTCGTCGAGCACGTAGTAGCCGCGATAGGCCTGGCCGCGACACAGATGCACGACCTTGCGTCCGACCGGCCCGAACAGGCCGAGATGCATGGCGCTGCCCTGCAGGCCGAGCACGACGTTGTCGTCGCGGAACAGATGCGCCTGCTGCGACGGGGTGAGCTGCTCCGGGATCACCACCTCCCAGCCGTCATCGGCCAGCACCTGCTCGAGTTCGCGCTCGCCGACGGTCAGCGCGATCGTGGTCTGGCTGCGCGAGAGGAAGATCCGCCGGCCGCGTTTCGGGCTCGCCTTCAGGCGCGCGCGCCTGAAGGTGTCGCGATAGGCGTGCGTGGCGTGGTGATGGTAGATGAACGACGGCGCCGGCAGCACCAGCTCCTCGACCAGGCATGAATCCGCGACCGTGACGATGTTGTCGCGGTCCAGCCCCAGCACCTCGAGGAAACCGAGCTGGTATTCCTTGAGCTTCTCGCGCCCGTCGGTGAGGAACAGCCACGGCAGCTTGCCGAGTTCCGGCAGCGCCCAGAGCCGCGCGGTCGCCTCCAGCAGGAAGTGACCGAAATGGTCGAAGGCGATGCCGCCGAACACCGCCCGGGGCAGCTGCTTCGATGTCGCGGGCGGGGTGATGCTCTGCTTCGGCTTCAGCGCGTTGCGCCCGTCCGAGCGCGGCTGCAGCGCGCCCGGCAGCAGCGTTCCGTCCGGCGCGAACGCCCCGCCGGCAAGCTCCTCGAGCAGGTTGCCCTCGATGGTCGCGCGCAGCCCGGTCACGGTGGCCTCGTGCGCGGTGACGAGAGACGGCTGCGCGTCGCTCAGCGTGTATTGCCGATTGTAGGACATGGCTTCTTCGTCGAAACCAATGAATGTCTGCATCGGCGCCAACCCTGCCCCAGCCTGCCCGCATGGTTATCGACGCAAGATGACGTCGGCAAGCTTCATCCGACTGTCACGCGCCGGTCGGTTCAAGTAACGGTTGCCGGATGCGGCGCGTTTCGGCTTAGATAGCAGCCTCTGGAGAGGGCTCGGGATGACGCGGAGGCAGAAGCACAAGGCACGTGTCGATCCCTTTTTTTCCTGCATCGACAACGCGCTGCTGCGTCAGACCATCCAGAGCGCCGGCATCGAGGCGGACGGGCTGACCGTCGAGGAAATGAGAGATATATACTCGGAGAATCACGACGTCTCTTCAGTCAGCCCGAATCTCATTTTTGACGAGGCCTGGTATCTTGCCAACTATCGCGACGTCGCCACCGCCGTCGCGCGCGGCGTGTTCGTCTCCGGCTTCATGCACTTCATCGATTTCGGCCTGTTCGAGGGACGCTGGCCGTCGGAAAGCCTGCACCAGGCGCAACTCCATGGCACCGCGCTGCCGCGTCTCGAGACGCTCGACGCCGACGCGTATCGCGCGCGCCACGAGCCGGCGCGCACCTTCCTCGACAGTTTCCCGATCATCGATGCGACATCGTATTACAACAATTACGGTCGCTTTCTCGGCCTCGCCGCCGCCGAGGCCGAGCTGCAGGCGGACGCGAACACGGCGCACGACCCCACCGACCGCGAGCGCATGTTCTTCGACGCGCTCAGCCACGCGCTCGATGTCGACTGGTACCGGCGCACCTATCTGAGCGACCGCAGCGACGCCCGGTTCCAGGACGATCCGCTGACGCATTATCTCGTGCAGGGCATGCTCGAGGCCAATTCGCCCGGCCCGTCCTTCGACGAGAAATTCTATCGCGCCTTCTATCCGGAAATTCAGCACGCGATCGATCGCGGCGAGATCCCGTCCGGCTTCTACCATTACGTCGTGGCGGGCCGCGCCGAGAACCGGCTGCCCGCTTACGAACGCAAGGAGGTGCTCGAGGCCCGCATGCCCGGCGTCACCAAGCCGGTCCTGCTCGAGCGCACGCCGCACATCGAGCGCCGCACCGCGCCACGGCAGATCACCGTCGATTACGCGCTCGCGCCGCGCGTCTGGGTGCTGCTGCCGACCATCAATCCAGACATCACCTTCGGCGGCTATCGCAGCGTGCTTGAGCTGATCAGGCGTCTCCACGAGACCGGCCGCCGGGTGACCGTCGTCTGCACCGAGGACGGCAACGCCAGCCGCGAGTATTTCCTGTTCCGCGAATCCTCGGAGGCGTTCCGGCGCGTCTTCCAGCAGATCGAGGTGATCGGACAGGCGGACAGCTTCCGGCTCACGGTGGGCAGCCACGACATGGTGCTGGCCTATTCGCTGTGGGACCTGTACGCGGCCGACGAGATCCGCCGCGCCGCGCCGTCGACGAGGGTCGTGCTGCTCGCCCAGGAATTCGAGCCGATCTTCTACGACAATTGCGCGGCGCGCGCGATCGCCGAGGAGGCGTACCGGATCCCGCACTTCCCGCTCATCAACAGCGCCTTCCTGCGCCGGTTCTTCGAGATGCACCGGATCGGCGTGTTCCATCCCGACGCCAATGGCGGCCGCAAGCCGGTCGAGCGCCGCGACTTCGCGGTGTTCGAACACCGGATCAACCGGCTCGCCGAGCAGAGCGTCGCGCAGATGCTGCGCCAGGGTGAGCGGGTGCTCGTCACCTATGCCCGCCCGGAAGGCCACGCGGCGCGCAACATGTTCGAGATCCTGATCCTGGCGCTGCGCCGGGTCTGCGGCGAGGGCGGCTTCGGACCGGAATGGAGCTTCATCGGGCTCGGCGCGCTCTCCGAACTCGAGCCGATCACCCTCTCCGACCAGCACAAGCTGGTGATCCACGCCAAGATGACCGAGGAGGAATATACCCGCTACGTCAACAAGATGGATATCGGCGTCAGCCTGATGTACGCGCCGCACCCCAGCGTGGTGCCGTTCGAGTTCGCCACCACCGGCGCGCTGGTCGTCACCAACGAGTACGAGAACCGCTCCGCCAAGGAGCTGGCCGCGATCTCGCCCAACATCATTGCCGGACGGCCGACCGTGGACGGCATCGCCGCCTGCCTGCGCGAGGCGATCCGGCGGGTGCCGGACGCGAAGCGCCGCGCAGCCGGGATCTACAAGGTCGCGACATCGAGCTGGACCGACATCTTCAACGACGAGATCCTCGATACCGTGTGCGGGCCCAATCTTCCCGCCGCACTCTCGCCCGCCGTCGTCGAGCGCCGCACCGGCGTCTGACGGCCCAGGCCCAGGCCCAGGCCCGGTCTAGCCTCGGGCGCGCCGGGCGGCGCCCAGCACCAGGATCACCGCCAGCCCGGCGAACAGCACCGGCCCCTGCCATCCGGCGCCGAGCCCAAGCCTGGGCAGCGCCAGCCCGGCCAGCAGCAGCCAGGCGAGGATGGCGAGCGCGAAACTGCCATCATCGACGAACAGCCCCAGCAGCTTGCGCGCGATCGTGGCGATCCATGTCATGGCCGGCTCCTATCGGGTCGCGGTGAGCGGCACCGCCGCCCGTCTTGCCCGGCACACCAGCACCGCCAGCAGCGCCGCGCCGAGCCAGCCCAACACCAGCGCTGGGATCGACCAGTCGGCGCCGGGCCAGGCCATGCCGATGCCCTCGCCGAACCAGAACGTGCCGAACGCCGACAGCAGCACCCCGACCGCGAATTTCAGCATATTCTCCGGCACGTGGGCGATCGGACGGTGCAGCAGCAGGCCGATCCCGATCACCACCAGCAGCGCCAGGACCGCGCCGAGGCTCGCCGGCAGCAGCAGCCCGGCGCCACCGGCGCCGACGGCGATGACGATGAACACCACCTCCGTGCCTTCGAGCATGGTGATCTGGAACGCCCCGGCGAAGGCGATGCGGTCGAAGCCGGCGAGGCTGAGCGCATGGCCACGCAGCGCCTCGACCCGCTTGGCGAAGGCGGCGGCCTCGTTGCGCATTGGGATCACCCCGGCAGAGCGCAGCACCGCCTTGCGCAGCCAGCGCAGGCCGAACAGAAGCAGCAAGGCGCCGACCACGAGCTGCAGCGCGTCCAGCGGGATACGGGCCAGCGCGCCGCCGAGCGCCGCCACCAGCACCAGCATCCCGCCAACCGCCGAGGCCGCCCCCAGCACCGCGTCGCGCCAGCCGCGCACGCTGCCGATCGCCAGGATCACCGTCAGCGCCTCGATGAACTCGACCAGCGAGGCCAGGAACGCGGCCAGGCTGGACGGCCCGGCATGGGCCCACGCAATGCTCGTCATGCCGCCTCGCTCGGTTTCAGGCCGCCGCAGTATGCGCGGCGCGGCGCCGGCGCAAGGGCGGGGACGGTTACACTTCGCCAATGGGCCTGCCCGCAAGGCCTGGCCTGGAAAAACTGTGTGTTAAATTTTTGCGGCCCGGGGGCCGGCCGCTGCTAGGCCCGGCTCTGGCCGGAAGCCGCGAGCAGCCGGTTCAGCCGCTCGACCTCCTGCTGCAGGCGCTTGATCTCTGCGTCCTGCGGGTCGGCGGCGTCGCGCGCGGCGCCGCCGGACCGGTGGAACGGGTTGAGCAGCGTCTTGGCGCGGTCGATGATCGGCGTGCCGGGCTTCGACGCGCCGGCCGCGGCACCGGGCGCCGCCCCGCCTGCCGCCCCTGGACCGGTCACCGCCGGACCCGGCGCCGGCCTGGTCGCCCGCGCGGCGAACTGCGCCATCATGTCCTCGAGGAACGCCGGCACCTCGCCCTGCGCGCTGTCGCCGTAGAGCCCGATCAGCTGGCGCAGGAACCGGGTCGGCAGCATGTTGCGGCCCTTGGTCTCCTCCTCGACGATGATCTGGGTCAGCACGCTGCGTGTGATGTCGTCGCCGGTCTTGGCGTCGAACACCACGAAATCCCTGCCCTGCCGGACCATCACCGCCAGGCTGTCCAGGGTGATGTAGATCGACCCCTCGGTGTCATAGAGCCGCCGGTTGGCATATTTCTTGATGACAACCGGCGCGACCGGGCGATCGATATCGGGCAATGCGTCCTCCCTCCCGGTCCTGGACCGCGGTCACGTTAGCATGACGCACCGCGCAACAGGCAACTCGCCACCCGGGACACGGTCTCGCGACACCGCCCGGCCGCGCCGGCCGCGCCCTTGCGGCGGGCCGGCGGCAGGGCCATCTGCTGGGGCGTTTTAATGCTCACGGAGACATCATGCTCGCTTGCACAGGCTTCGCGGCCCAAAGCGCCGACGCCGGACTGGCCCCCTTCTCGTTCGAGCGGCGTGACCCAGGTCCCACCGACGTGCAGATCGATATCGCCTATTGCGGCGTCTGCCATTCCGACATCCACACCGTCCGCAGCGAATGGGGCGCGGCCAACTACCCGGTGGTGCCGGGCCATGAGATCGTGGGCACCGTGTCCGCGGTCGGCGCCGAGGTCAGCGGCTTCAAGGTCGGCGACCTGGTCGGCGTCGGCTGCATGGTCGATTCCTGCCGGACCTGCGAGAGCTGCAAGGAAGGGCTCGAGCAGTATTGCGAGAACGGCTTCACCGGCACCTACAATGACCCGGACAAGAAGATGCCGGGCAAGTTCACCCAGGGCGGCTACTCCAAGCTGATCGTGGTCGATCAGAGCTTCGTGCTGCGGGTGCCGGAGAAGCTGGAGCTGGCGGCCGTGGCGCCGCTGCTGTGCGCCGGCATCACCACCTACTCGCCGCTGCACCACTGGAAGGTCGGCCCCGGCCAGAAGGTCGGCATTGTCGGCCTGGGTGGCCTCGGCCACATGGCGCTCAAGATCGCGCACGCAATGGGCGCCGACGTCACCTTGTTCACCACCAGCGCCGGCAAGGCCGACGACGCCCGTCGCCTCGGCGCCAACCACGTGGTGATGTCCAAGGACGAGGCGCAGATGGCGGAGCAGGCGCGCAGCTTCGACTTCATCCTGGACTGCGTCTCGGCCAAGCACGACATCAACGCCTATCTGGCGCTGCTCAAGCGCGACGGCACCCTGGTGCAGGTCGGCGTGCCGTCCGAGCCGCTGCCGGTGAAGGTGTTCTCGCTGATCTTCCCGCGCCGCCACTTCGCCGGCTCGCTGATCGGCGGCATCGCCGAGACCCAGGAGATGCTGGATTTCTGCGCCAAGCACGACATCGTCTCGGACATCGAGATGATCAACATCGACCAGATCAACGAGGCCTACGAGCGTGTCATCAACAGCGACGTCAAATATCGCTTCGTGATCGACATGAAGTCGCTGGCCGCCTGATCCAAAGCGGCCGTCCCGGCGAACCCGCCGGGGCGGTCGCCTCGCTCACCCCATTTTCGGTTCGGTGCGCGCCATGCAGCCGTGCCGGGCGAAGTCGGCCTGCCAGGCCGCTAGCTGGGCATGGTCCCGGCGCCAGTCCAGCGCCGAGAAACGCAGGTCCAGATAGCCGAGCGCGCAGGCGATCGCGATCGTCCCGACATCGACATGCTGCGCCAGCCGGGTGCGCTCCAGATAGTCGAGCGTGCGCGCGATCGTGGCCCGGTATTTCCCGGCCAGCGGGTTGTCCTCGGCCATGCTCTGCGACGCCTGCAGGTGGCGCAGCGACACCGATGCGTCCATCAGCCCGTCGCCGAGCGCCTCGAGCCGCAGGCACAGCCAGCGCGCCGCGCCGGAGGCGGGGACGATCGGCAGCACGCTGCTCGAACCGTTGAGATACTCGCAGATCACCGAGCTGTCGAAGATCGTGAAGCCGTCCTCGGTGATCAGCGTCGGCACCCGTGCCAGCGGGTTCGCGGACAGCAGCATTTCCGGGGGATCCGCCATGTCGACCGCGATCAGCTCGATCTGGGCGTCGATGCCCAGCGCGATCGCGCAGGCGCGCGCCTTGCGGGCATACGGGCTGGCCTCGGAATAGAGCAGCTTCATTAAAACGAATCCTTCCTCGATCGTAGGACGGCCAGGCTCTGGACGTCAGCGGCGGTCAGGAACGGGTTCGCCGTTCGCTCCTGCCCGAGACGGGCCGGCAGCGTCGGAGTTCCCGCCGCCCGCAGCCGCTCCACCTCGGCCGCGCGCGCGCGCAGCGACGCATTGTCGGGATCGACCGACAGCGCGAACCGCGCATTGCTTTGCGTGTATTCGTGGCCGCAGCACACCAGCGTGTCGTCGGGCAGGGCTTTCAGTTTCTGCAGGCTGTCGAACATCTCCTGCGCGCTTCCCTCCAGCAGGCGCCCGCAGCCCAGCGAGAACAGCGTGTCGCCGCAGAACAGCACCGGGCCGCCGGCGAAGAAGTAGGAGATATGGCCGCGCGTGTGGCCGTCGGTGTCGAGCACGACGCCGCGCTGCGCGCCGAGCATCACGCTGTCGCCGTCCGCCAGCGCCAGGTCGAGCGGCGGCAGGCGATGCGCATCGCGCGCGGCGCCGGCCACGCTGGCGCCGAAATGCCGCGCCACCTCGAGCGCGCCGGCGATATGGTCGTCATGGTGGTGGGTCAGCAGCACCAGGTCGAGACGGCCGCCGGCGCGATCGAGCGCGTCGATCACCACCGCCGCATCGGCCGGATCGACCACCGCGACCGCGCCGCCGGCGGTCTCGCGCATCATCCAGGCATAGTTGTCGGACAGGATCGCAACCGGTGCGACCGTGAGCGCATGGTCTGACGCCATGGGGCGAGCCTTCCATCTTCGAAAAGGGGTGAGCGGTCTCGAGCGACGGCCGAGCCGTGCTATATCGCCACGATGCTCGACGACGTCCAGACCGTCACCGACTTCAACGCGACGTCCCTGGGCCGCCACGCCACCGCGCGCCTGCGGGCCGAGATCGGCGGCCTCTGGCCCGACCTGTCGCGGCAGCGCGTGCTCGGGCTCGGCCACACCGCGCCGTTCCTGTCGCTGTGGCGGCACCAGGCGCATGTCTGCATCGACGCGATCGGCGCCAACCCGCCGACCGACGGGCTGGCGGCGGCGCCGGGACGCTGCCTGGTGCAGGACGACGCGCTGCCGTTCCCGGATGCGGTTTTCGACCGGGTGCTGCTGGTGCATGCGATCGAGACCGCCGACGCCACCCGGCTGTTGCGCGGCGTCTGGCGGCTGCTGCGCGACGATGGCCGCCTGCTGGTGGTGGTGCCGAACCGGACCGGCCTGTGGGCGATGCGCGACGGCACGCCGTTCGCCGACGGCGCCCCCTGCTCGGTCGGCAGGATCGAACGCCTGCTGGCGCGCAGCCTGTTCCGGGTCGAGCGCCTGACCGGCGCGCTCTATACCCCGCCGGTCACCTCGCGCCGGCTGTTGCGGGCGGCGCCGGCGATCGAGGCGGTCGGGCGACGGCTGTCGCCCCGCTTGGCCGGCGTGCTGCTGGTCGAGGCGGTTAAGGACGTGCATGCGGCGATTCCGGTGGTGCGGGCGGCGCGCGCCCGGCTGCCGCTGCCGCGACAGGTGCTGGTGCCGCTCGGCAGCGCCGCGACCGATCAGGCCTGCATGTCCATCCCGTAGGCGTCGAGCAGGTCCAGATACGGCGCCAGCTGCAGCGCGAGGCGGCTGGCCGGGATCAGCAGCGCGCTGATGTCGGCCGGAAGCACCAGGCGGGTCTCGGTCGAGAGCGTCAGCCCGTGGTCGGCATGCAGCACCGCGCGCCATCCCAGCGGCAGCAGCGCAGCCAGGCCCCTGGTCAGCCGCAGCGCGTCCGGCCGTCGCGCGGCGGCGAGCGCCGAACTCGGCACCCGGCCGGCGCGGGCGGAGAAGCTGAGACGGCAGGCGGCTTCGGTGCCGGCTTCGGCGCCGGCATTGGGCGGATGCGGGTCGTCGACGGCGAGGTGGAACAGCCGGCCGCGCCAGCGAAACGCGAGGCTCGCCGCCCTGTCGTCCTGCAGCGCGATGTGGCCCAGCCGATCGACCGCGAACCCGCCGAGATGGATCGTCGGCGCGGAACCCGAAGGCGTTTCCAATCCCTGCTCCGTCGCTGGTTGCCGGCGCAGCTTGACCGCAAAAGGTGAACCATCCATGAACCGGGGCCCATGTCCCTGATCCACTCCTTCAAGCTCGTGTTGGCGCCGCCGCACCCGGCGGGCAAGCCGTTCCTGATCGCCGGCGTCGCGGTGGCGCTGCTCGGGCTGGTGCTGCCGTTCCCGTTCGCCCGCACCATCGGCGTGCTGGCGGTGCTGTTCGTCCTGTTCTGCCTGTATTTCTTCCGCGACCCGGAACGCGTGGCGCCGCTGCAGGCCAACGCCGTGGTCGCGCCCGCCGACGGCAGGATCGTCTCGGTGATGCAGGTCGCGCCGCCACCGGAACTCGGCCTCGGCATCGAGCCGCGCTGGCGGGTGGCGATCTTCCTGTCGGTGCTGGACGTGCATGTGAACCGCATGCCGGTCGCCGCCGAAGTGACCAGGATCGCCTACCACAAGGGCCAGTTCGTCAACGCCAGCCTCGACAAGGCGAGCGACAAGAACGAGCGCAACGCGCTGGCGCTGCGGCTGGCCGACGGCCGCACCATGGCGGTGGTGCAGATCGCCGGACTGATCGCGCGCCGCATCCTGTGCCACGCCAGCGAGGGCGCCTTCTTCACCGTCGGCGAGCGGTTCGGCATCATCCGCTTCGGCAGCCGCACCGACCTGTATCTGCCGCCCGGCACCGAACCGCTGGTGCGCGTCGGACAGACCATGACCGGCGGAGAGACCGTGATTGCCCGACTCTAGCCAGGTCCAGCCGACCCAGGCCGGGTCAACTCTGGCCGGATCGACCCTGGCCGGCGCCAGGGCACGCCGCCGCCGTCGCCTGCGCCGGCTCGGCCGCAGCGCCAGGCGGCCGCGGTTCCGCGGCCAGTCCTTCAACCGGCTGGTGCCCAACATCCTCACCCTGATCGGCCTGTGCGCGGGCCTGATCGGCATGCGCGCCGCCCTGGAAGGGCATTTCGGACAGGCCGGCGCGGCGCTGGTGACGGCCGGCTTCATCGACGGGCTGGACGGCCGCATCGCCCGCCTGCTGCGCGCCACCAGCCGGTTCGGCGCCGAGTTCGACAGCCTGTCCGACTTCCTGTGCTTCGGCGTGGCGCCCGGCTTCATCCTGTATCTGTGGTCGCTGCACGAGGCCGGACGCTACGGTTTCGTGCCCTCGATCCTGTTCACCGTCTGCATGGCGCTGCGTCTGGCGCGGTTCAACGCCGGGCTCGGCGACGACGTGCCCAGGGCCGCCGCGGCCCCCACCTATCGCAACAATTTCTTCACCGGCGTGCCCGCCCCCGCCGGCGCCGGACTGGCCCTGTTCCCGCTGTTCCTCGGGCTCGAGGCCGACAAGCTCGGTCTGCCGTGGCTGCACGCGCTGGCGCACCAGCCGTTCCTGGTGGCGCCGATCCTGATTGGCGTGGCGCTGCTCAGCGTCTCCACCCTGCCGCTCTGGAGCTTCAAGAACTTCAAGATCCCCGCGGCCCTGGTGCTGCCGCTGCTGCTCGGTGTCGGCCTGTTCGTGACCGTGCTGGTGGCCGATCCCTGGGCGGCGCTGGCGTCGGCCGGGCTGATC
>CAZZZA010000020.1:6673-34116 GCA_964658455.1 uncultured Lichenihabitans sp. | reverse complement strand
ATCCGGTAGATGGCGAACCGCGCACCCACGTCGATGCCGCGGGTCGGCTCGTCGAAGAACATCAGCCGCGAGCCGCGGAACAGCCATTTGCCGATGATGATCTTCTGCTGATTGCCGCCAGACAGCAGCCGTACCGCCTGTCGCGCAGAGGGGGTGCGGATCCCCAGCAGCTCGATATAGCGTTGCGCGACCTGTTGCTCGCGCGCGTGATCGAGCAGGCCCAGGCGGGACGAGACCGCGCCGATATTGGCCATGGTCATGTTGGTCGCAACCGGCATCGTCACCGCCAGGCCCTGCGCCTTTCGGTCCTCGGACAGATAGGCGATGCCAGCGGCGATCGCGTCGCGCGGCTCCCGCACCGACAGCGTCTCGCCGTTCATCGTGATCTCGCCGGCGTCGAGCCGATCGGCGCCGAAGATCGCCCGTGCCACTTCCGTGCGGCCGGCGCCGATCAGGCCGGCAAAGCCCAGGATCTCGCCGCGACGCACGGTGAACGCCACGTCCCGGAACGCGCCGCGTCGCGTCAGGCCGCGAGCCTCGAACAGCACCGCGTCGGTAATCGTTCGTGTCGCAGGCGGGAACTTCTCGTCCAGCGCCCGTCCCACCATCTGCGACACGATCGCGTCCACGCTCGTTGCCGCGAACGTGCTGGTGCCGACCGTACGGCCGTCGCGCAGCACCGTCACCCGGTCGACGATCGCCGCCATCTCGTCCAGCCGATGCGAGATGTAGATGATGCCGACGCCGTCGCGCTTCAGGTCGCCGATCACCCGGAACAGCACGGCGGTCTCGGACTCGGTGAGCGACGAGGTCGGCTCGTCCATGATCAGCACCTGGGCGTTCAATGACAACGCCTTGGCGATCTCCACCATCTGCTGCTGCGCCATCGACAGCCCGCGCACCGGGGCGGCCGGGTCGATTTCCAGCCGCAGCCGTTGCAGAAGCGCGCGCGCCAGGTCCAGCAGCCGGCGGCGGCGCACGAACGGCCCGCGCCGCGGCTCGCGCGCCAGGAAGATGTTCTCGGCCACGTTCAGGTGCGGCACCAGGTTCAGCTCCTGGTGGATGATGGCGATGCCCGCTTGCTCAGCCTCCAGGGTGGAGGCGAAGCGGCGGGTCTCGCCCTGGTAGACGATGCGGCCTTCGTCGGCGCCGTGCACCCCGCTGACGATCTTCATCAATGTGGACTTGCCGGCACCGTTCTCGCCGCACAGCGCGTGGACCTCGCCGCGCCGCAGATCGAAACCGACGCCATCCAGCGCCAGCACGCCAGGAAAGCGCTTGGTGATGCCCTCGAGAAGCAGGATCGGATCGGACATCGACCCTGCCGGCTGTGTCGCGGCGATCGCGACATTCATGGGCGCCTCCCTGCACGACGCGCCCACCGCGTTGCCTGGCGGGCCATGGACTGGTAAGGCCAGTCTCCCCTCCGGATTATGGGATTTGGCCTGACCAGTCAACCGATCCCTGCCAGGCGGCGGCAGCGGTCGAGACAGAGAGGTGTCGGTGGCGAGCGAAGAGAACCGGCCGGCGGAACCGAAGCGGCTATACCAGGTCGTGGCCGACCAGATCCGTCAGGACATCCAGTCCGGACGATTCCCGATGCTGTCCCGACTGCCGGCCGAGCGTGAGCTGGCGCAGATGCTGGGCGTTTCGCGACCGTCGCTGCGCGAGGCGCTGATCGTGCTGGAACTGGGCGGCGTCGTCGAGATCCGCATGGGATCGGGCATCTACGTCACCGGCAACCAGACCGCCTCCCCCTCGGTGGGCTTGGCGCTGGGAGAAAGTCCGTCCGAGATCATGCAGGCCCGGGTGGCGATCGAAAGCGCCGTCGTGGTGCTGGCTTGTGCGCGAATGACCCCGGCGGACCTGGTGACGCTGCGGTCGTCGCTCGACAGCATGAACAGGGCGATCGCCGCCGGCGCGGTGCCGCTCGAGCAGGACCGGGCCTTCCATGGTCTCATCGCGGAGAGATCCGGGAACGCCGTCCTGACCAACATCATCCGCGACCTGTTCGACGCCAGGCGCGGCCTGATCCTGACGACCATCAGCAGGAAGGCGGAGTCCACGACGACATGGCAGGCCGCGGCAACGGAACACGAGGCCATCGTCGCGGCCCTGGAAGCCAGGGATCCGCTCTGGGCGGAAACCGCCATGCGGACGCACCTGCAGCGCTCCGCGGAACGCTGGCTTGGTCCGTAGCCGCTGCGTCGGAGATGGCGATCCGGATTGGTAAGGCCAACTTAGTACAGGGCGCACGCGTCTGGAACTCCGGCTCAGGGCGCGGTGCCTGAGGCCGATGGCAAGCGCGTCTCTGGCGTCTGGGCTCAACTTGCCATGCTGCTGGAGGGTTTGGACTGGCGCACACCCCGGCCCACGTGGCGAGCTGAGGTCGCGGTATAGACGTGCATTTTCAGTCGCCGCGACGCCGCGCCCCGGGCGAGACTCCGGCATGTCGCGGCCCATCGACATCGCTGACCTCTCGGACGACATGACCGCCCTGCGCGCCGTCGTCGGCACGCGACAAGGCGCTGGAGACCGAGCATCTGCGCGCGCAGTTTGCCCGGCTCCGGCGCATGCAGTTTCGCCAGTCCTCCGAGCGCCTGCGGGACCAGATCGCACAGCTTGAACTGGCGCTCGAGGAGTTGGAGGCGGAGCCTGCCGAGGCCGAGGCAGCCGGGACCGACACCCCGACCACGGAACGCAACCGTCGCGGCCGCAAGCCGCTGCCCGAGCACCTGTCGCGACGCGAGGTGAAGCAACGTCCCCGCGGCATGCGCCTGCACATGCTGTGGCGGTGTGTTGTGCTAGGTCGGTACCGACGTAACCGAGGTGCTGGAATACGTGCCCCGCCGGTTCGAGGTGATCCGCCATGTTCGCCCGGCATTCTCATGCCGGAGGCTGCGAGGCGATGTGCCAGACGCCAATGCCGAGCTTGCCGATCGATCTCGGCCGGCCTGAGCCAGGGCTGCTGGCCCACGTGCTGGTGTCGAAGTATGCCGACCACCTGCCGCTGTATTGGCAGAGCGAAATCTACGCGCGCGAGGGTGTCGAGCTGGACCGGGCCACCATGGCCGCCTGGGTCGGCAAGGCAGCCACCCTGATGCGCCCCTTGCTCGACGCATTGGCCCGGCACGTGATGGCTGCCGAGCGGTTGCATGCCGACGATACGCCGGCGCCGGTGCTCGCCCCAGGGGCCGGGCAAACCAAAACCGGCCGATTGTAGGTCTTGATGGCGCGTTCAAGGCCGAACGCTACCGGGAATAGGCCAACCTGCATGGCATGCGCCACCGCGTCTTACTGCGCGGTGCAGGGCGGAAAGGCTTCGTCGTGCTCGCACGACGCTGGGTGGTGAAACGGTCGTTCGGCTGGCTGACCGACTGCAGCGGCCTGCTGCGCGACCGCGCCGGTCGCTAGGACGTGGCCGCAGGCCGCCTCGCCTGCGTCGCCGTCTTATCGGGCGTCGAAGCGCTGCTCAACGCCAAACCAGCCCGCTACGCCTCAGGATGAGCCCGAGCAAACAGGCTGTAAGTGTGATAAGTCTTATTATGGATTAGCAAGGATATATACGCAGCAGCAGTGTAAGTAGTTATAGCCTCGACCCAACTGGAAAAGGCGATACAGGCAGAGTGAAACGAAGAACTTAGATTGCCAACCAACCACTGTCTTGCCAGATATAAGAGAAAGTATAGAGTCGTTAGCGAATCGCAGTTTGGTTATGGCCCAAGCTTCCTGTTTTGCGGCTGATACGCCAAACGGCATAAAATGTCAGAGGAACGCACCCCGTGTAGACGGCCAAATGGAATGCGGCGAGTAGCACGGTGACGCTGAGGTATAGCCCAACCGAGAATAACGACGAAGGGAAATATAAAAACGACAAGCAAACGAAGTCCCTAATTCCCAGTATAAGCGTCGCTAATAGTATTGTGAATAATGCAGAACGGTAAATCGGAGACATAACAATACCTGTTTTGCCTAAGCTAAAAGCGTTGCGGGTGATTTCGTCAAATGCAGCTTTTGACTTGGCGGATTTAAGTTCCGGAGCGAACAACCCCCGGCTGATTTCATTTCCTCTCCGGCCAATCCGGCTATCAGCCTCGTGGAGTAATCCCCAGGCGTGGCGAAGTCGAGCGTCTAGCGCGGCCGGGCGCTCAGGCTGTCCGCAACGGTGTCGAGGTCGGCCTGGTCCAACTCCGACAGGGGCGCCCCTTTCGGGAAGTACTGCCGCAGCAGGCCGTTTGTGTTCCGGCGCTCGGCTGGTGACGATCTCCGAGGGCGAGATCAACGAGCTGCATGTCGGCCTCAAGGGCACGATGAATGCGCTGTTCCTCAAGGACCTGGCCGCCAAGACCCATCGCGGGCTCTCCGGCCGGGTCGAGGCCGGCAAGTCCGGTGGCGGCCTCTGCTACGGCTACGACGTGGTCAATTCGGTCGACGCAAGCGGCGATCCGGTGCGCGGAGACCGCCCGATTGACCAGGAGCAGGCGGCGATCGTGCAGCGGATCTTCACCGCGTTCGCCGACGGCGCCAGCCCGATCGGGATCGCGAGGCAGCCCTCCCGTTTGGGGTCGTGACGGCAGGATCGGGTCATGCGCCCAACCCTGGTCTCCGGCTACGCCTCCTGCCCTACTCGCTCGCAGGCATCGAGGACTACGGACCGCGGGCACGTGCCTGCTAATGGCTGTGGTCACGCTGCGCTCGTGGCGACGCCGTCGAGGGCTGACGTATGCCCGGCGGCTGGTGCATCGCCTAAAAGCGCCAGCCTACGCGATCTTTCCCTGCTTGGCTTCGAAAGATCGACCGCGGCCGGGTATGCAATTGGGCATTTGCGCCGACGCACGGCGACAGCACCGCACGGCCGGCAGAGGAGAGCTATGGGTTAGCGTCTCTGGCCACTACTCGGTTTCGAGGAGACCGGAGATCCAGAGACGCGCTGGTGAGGCTGGGCTATCCGGGCCAAGTGGCCTGATGACGGCGGCCACCGCGCCGGTTCGAAGTGCTTCATCCGATCAGGATCTGCCCTGTCAATAGTAGCCGATTTCGCCCCTCACCTTGCCTCGGAACACCCAGTACGACCACGCCGTATAGAGCAGGATGGTCGGCAGCAGGAACGCGGTGCCGACGAGCAGGAAGGCCTGCGTCTTCGGCGACGACGCGGCGTCCCAAACCGTATAGTGGTGCGGAATGATCATCGGCCATAGACTGATCGCGATCCCGCAGTATGACAGCAGGAACAGCACAACCGCGCCGACGAACGGTCCCGCCTGCGAGCCTCCCCGCATCGCGTGCCAGGTCAACAGCGCGACGCCCACGGTGACAACTGGGATCGGCGCCAGGATCAGGCTGTTCGGCCAGCTCAGCCACCGCAGCGCGATATCGAGGTCCAGCAGCGGAGACAGGAGACTGACCGCGGCGATGCAGGCGCAGACACCATAAAGGCACCAGAGGCCCTGGGCCCTGATCCTCTGCTGTAGTGCGCCCGATGTCTTCATCACCAGCCAGCCGGCGCCAAGCAGTCCGTAGCCGAACACCAGCGCGACCCCGGTCAGCATCGAGAACGGCGTGAAGCAGTCGAAGCTGCCGCCGGCGAATGTCCTGCCCCGGACCTCGAAGCCCTGGATGAAGGCGCCGAGCACGATGCCCTGGGCGAAGGTGGCGATCAGCGATCCTGCGAAGAAGCCATGGTCCCAGAAGCCGCGTTGCGCGGCGTCGCGATAGCGAAACTCGAACGCGACGCCGCGGAAGCACAGCGCAAGCAGCATGACCAGGATCGGGAAATACACCGCAGGGATGATGATCGCGAACGCCAGCGGAAACGCCACCAGCAGACCGACGCCGCCCAGGATCAGCCACGTCTCGTTCCCGTCCCAGACCGGCGCGATGCTGTTCATCAACAGGTTCCGCGACGGCTGGTCCGGCGCGAAGCGGAACAGGATCCCAACGCCGAGATCGAACCCGTCCAGCACGACGTATAGGAAGATGCCGACGGCGAGGATCACGGTCCAGATCGGCACGAAATCCGGCAGCAGGGCGGCGATCATGGCGTCAGCTCCGGTGCGCGTGCGTTCGGCAGCAACGCTCGCCGGCCCGGACCCGGCTCGTCGACAGGCCGATCCAGCGGCCCGGCGCGGACGATACGCCGCATGACCAGGAAGCCACCGGGAAAGATGACGGAATAAGCCACGATATAGCCGAGCAGCGACAGCAGCACGTCCAGGCCGGTAAGCGACGGCGTCACGGAGTCCGAGGTTCGGAGCAGTCCGAACACGGTCCAGGGCTGGCGTCCGACCTCGGTGGTGGTCCAGCCGGCCAACACCGCGACGAACCCGAGCGGACCGGCGTACTGGCAGGCGCGCAGGAACACCACCGATTTCACGAACGCGTCCCGCCGCCGCATGAGATTGCCGACCACCACGAGCGCCAGCATCAGCAGGCCGGCACCGACCATGAGACGGAAGGCGTAGAAAGGCGGCCCGACCGGAGGCCGGCGGTCGACCGGCCAGTCGTTCAGGCCGCGGATCCGACCGCTCCAGGAGTGCGTCAGCAGCAGGCTGCCGAGCCTGGGGATCGCGATCTCGTCACGCATCACGCCGCGCGCGTCGTCCGGAATGCCGAACAAAGTCAGCGGCGCCGGCGCGGCGCTGTCGTATCGGCCTTCGAGCGCCGCGAGCTTGGTGGGCTGATACCGCAGCGTGTTCAGGCCATGCAGATCGCCGAGGCCGATCTGCAGCGGCACCAGCACCAGCAGCAGCCACAGGGTGGCGGACATCATGATCCTGCCCTCCTCGGCAAAGCGCCGCGAACGGACCAGCCAAGCGCCGATCGCCAGTACCACGAACCCGGTGGAGATGTAGAACGCCGTGACCGTATGGGCGAGGCGGTATGGGAAGGACGGATTGAAGATCACCGCCCACCAGTCGTTCGGAAAGAACCGTCCGCCGACCAGCGCGTATCCTGCCGGTGTCTGCATCCAGCTGTTGGCGGCCAGGATCCAGAACGACGACGACAGCGTACCGACCGCGACCGCCAGCGCCGCCATGAAATGCACCCATCGCGGCACCAGCCTGCGCCCGAACAGAAGGACCCCGAGGAAAGTCGCCTCGAGGAAGAAGGCGGTAAGGCCCTCATAGGCCAGCAGCGGCGCGATGACGTTGGCGGTCGCATCGGAGAAGCGGCTCCAGTTGGTGCCGAACTGGAACGGCATCACGATCCCGGACACCACCCCCATGCCGAAGGCGACGGAGAAGATGCGGATCCAGTATTGCGAGATGCGCGCGTAGACCGGACGCGCGGTGAAGAAGCTCATGCCCTCGACGAAGGCGATGAAGGTTGCAAGCCCGACCGTGAAGGCCGGCAGCAGGATATGCAGCGCGACGACCCAGACGAACTGTGCACGCGAGAGAAGGACCGGGTCTAGGTGCATGGCGGATCCGGCATCTGCGGCCGGATATCGGCGGCCTGGGTTGCTCCGGGCAGGCAGCGCCCGGCGGATCATCATAGCGGGTCGGGTGGCGCGGCACCGGCCATGTCACGGTGATCGGCTATTCGGATTCGGACGATTCCGAAATTGATCCCAGTCAGGCGAGGACGATATCGAGCTCGACCGGATTGTGCAGCGTGTTGGCGACCGGCGACCAGAGCACGGTGTGCCGGATCAGGTCCTCCAGGACAGATCGCGGACTGTCGGCTTCCAACTTGACACGGACATGCACGATCTCGAACCCGATCGCACCGGTGTAGAGTTTTCCTACACCCCATGCGGCGGCGGTATCGACGTTGCCGGTCAGTTCCAGCTCGAGAGCACGGATCGGGATGCCCTGAACGATTGCGTTGGCATGCAGCCCGACCGCAAGGCACGAGCCGAACGCAGCCAGCAAGGCCTCCGAGGCGTTCGGCGCCAGGACCTCGCTTGACAGGGCTTGCGGTTCCGCTTCCGCGACGGTCTGAGGCGGCAGGTCACGAATATAGTTCAGTTGACTGAACCGCCCCCGGGCGACGGTACGGCAGCTGAAAGAGCGGACCGACTGCGATCCCGACGCCGGCTTGCCGGCGGTCGCGGACGGGTCAGGCGTCGCCTTTGCACTGTTCTGGGTCGGCCCGACCGGCGCGGTGGGCTTTTTCATTCGTTATCCTCTACATTCTTCTCGCCGACATCGGATCCTGTGGCGACGGATCGCATGGCTCGTGCGTTCGGCCGTCGGCAGCGGCAGCATAGGCCGTTCGTGCCGTGACAGAACGCTGAAGCCTCAAGAGCGGAAATGCGAAATCGCATGGAGATCGACGATGGTCGACTGGGATGATCTGCGATTCTTTCTGGCGATCGCACGGCATGGCAACCTGTCGGCCGCGGCGAAGGCGCTGCATGTCGCGCAATCGACCGTTGGACGCCGGCTCGCCTCGCTCGAGGCCAGCCTGGGGGTACGTCTGCTGAACCGCACCCCGGACGGCTACGTCCCGACCCTGGCCGGCGATGGCGTTCGCGGCCACGCAGAGCGCCTTGAGGCAGAGGCGGAGGCGATGCAGCGCGCGGTCGGCGGACGCGACATGCGCATGGCCGGGCTGGTCCGAGTCACCTGCGCCGAGACGGTGGCCACCCATATCCTGGCGCCGGCGCTGGCCGGGATGCACCTGGAGCATCCGGACATCATGATCGAGCTGGCGCCCAACACGCGCGAACTCAGCCTGTCGATGCGCGAGGCGGACATCGCGGTCAGGCTATCCCGTCCGGACCAGCACGACCTGGTCATCCGGCGTATCGGCACCATCGCCTTCGGTCTGTACGCAGCCGCCGATTACCTGGCGTGCCACGCCGGCACCGACCTCGCCGACGGCTGTCCCGGCCACCATGTCATCACCCAGTCCGAGGATATCGAGGACGGAACACAGACCGGCTGGCTGTCAGGCGTCACCCACCGGGCGCGCGTGTCGGTGCAGACCACCAGCCACGAGGCGGCGGTGGCGGCGGCAGTGCGCGGCGGCGGCCTCGCCTGCCTGGCGCGGTTCCGTGCCGACCGGGAGAGCACGCTGGCCCGGCTGGAGATACCGCCGCCGGTCCCCAGGGCGGACATCTGGCTGGTGGTGCACAAGGACAACCGTCATGTCCCCAGGATCAGGGCGGCCATCACCCGGATCACCACCTATGTCGGGCTGATGGCGCCGCAGCTCGTCCCGTCGGACGTCAGCACGGTCCTGGCGCCGCCGGAAGCCCCCCGGGACGGCGCCGCCTGACGGCAGCCGCGGCAATGTGGCCGACCCGTTCCTGCGCGGCCGGAGTGCGAAAATGCCGGCAACGCGCAAAGGCGGATCGCCCTAGCTTGGCCACGGCAGCAAAGCCCAGGGGATGACGGATGTCGATCAGGACAATGATGGTCGTCTTGGACGCGGATGCGGACAATGACCGGCTGACACGCAGCGCCATCGGGCTGGCCGGCCACCTGCAGGCCGGGCTGGTCGGGATGGCCGCCTATCAGGATATCCCGATAGTGTACAATGACGGCTTCATCGGCTCCGACATCATCGGGCAGGACCAGTCGCAGATCGACCAGAAGATCGCCGCCACCCAGGACCGTTTCCTCGCCCAGACCGCCGGGACATCGCTTCGGGTCGCGTTCCGCTCGTCGGTCGTCACGATGGCGCTGGCTGACGATATCGCCCGGCACGCGAGGATCGCCGACCTGATCGTCACCAGACCCTACGCGTCGCATCGAAGATCCTCCCGGTCCGGGGTATTGAACGTGAATGACCTAGTCATCCATGCCGGACGGCCGCTGCTTGTCGTTCCCGAGAACATCGAGACGATCTCGCTGAAGACCGCGATGATAGCCTGGAAGGATTCTCGGGAAGCCCGGCGCGCGGTCAGCGATGCGCTGCCCGTCCTGCGTCTCGCGGACCACGTCATCGTCGCGGCGCTCGCTGAAACCGGCGATCTGCAGGACAGCAAGACCGCCGCCGACGAGATCGTGGTATGGCTTGGGCGGCATGGCGTCGAGGCGCTTGCCAGGACCGAAGGCGTCACACGCAATGTTGCCGACCAGCTCGCGGGTATGTGCGACAAGCACAATGTCGATCTGCTCATTGGCGGCGCCTACGCCCACAGCCGCTTGCAGGAATACGTATTGGGTGGCGTTACCCGCGATCTGCTGATGACGCCGCGCTGCTGCACCCTGATGGCACATTGAAAGACGTGAAGGGCAGCACGAGGCTGCCCTTCCAGCGTCAGGAAACGACGATGTCGTTCTCGACCGACGTCACCCCGGATGCCGCCCAGGCGGTATAGGCCGCCTTGTCGCGCTCCTGGATGGTATGGACGTGGCCGCGCAGATTGACCGTGCCGCCATCAGCGCTGACGGTGACCGCCTCCGGACCGTAGAACCAGGACCGGTTCAGGGACGTCCTGATGTTGGCGCTGATCGACGAGGTGTCGACACGCGCCTTGACGATCAACTGGTTGGACACACCAACGACCCCGAACAGCCGACGCACCTCCTGAGCCGCGGCATCCTTCTGGAAATGCCAGTCGACCTCCCCAGACAGGGTGACCCAGCCTTTCTCGACCGTGACCTTGGCTGCATCGCGTGGAAACGTCACGTTCCAGGCAAGCCGGTCGAGGATCGCGGCGGCAATCTGATCGTCGGTCCGGTTGAATTCCGGCAGCAGCCTGACTTCGATCTCCTCCGCAACAGCCTTGACGCCCTTCACGCGTTTCGCCGCGGACTCGGCCGCATGTTTCTGGGCAAAACTGTTGACGTGACCGCTGAGGGTCACGACTCCCGCGTCGGCGGTGACGCCGATGTGGGCGGAGACGATGCTCGGCTCCCAGCTCAGTTCTTTCTGGACGGCGGCCCGTAGTTCCGAATCATGACTCATTGCACTCTCCATTTTCTATCGCAGAAGCAGCGCCAGCGATTTATGTCGACCGCTCTCCACGCCTTTCGACCATAGCTGAGGCATCAGCCGCTCGCCTTCACCGCTTACGAACAGTCCCTGCGCGTAAGTGCACCATCGACGATGGCCGCAGCCACCATGCGTTTTGGCATAGACACTGTCTGAATAACGATGCTGCCGGTTTCGACCTGGTGTCATAGCGTTGCGGTACGGCTGAACAGAAAGCGGAAACATCATGGATCGCGTCAAGGACAAGGTCGCCCTCATTACCGGCGGCGCGCTCGGGCTCGGCGCCTGCGCGGCACGGCTGCTCGCCCAGGAAGGTGCGAAGGTCGTTGTCACCGATGTGCGCGACGAGGAGGGTCAAGGCGTCGCCGCGGCCATCAATGCGGTCGGCGGACAGGCGCGCTACATCCATCACGACGTCGCGGACGAGGCTGCCTGGACCACTGCCATCGCCGGTGCCGTGGCGGCGTTCGGCCGGCTCGACATCGTCGTCAACAATGCCGGCATCGGACCTACCGGCACCATCGAGAGCACCAGCTTCGCGGACTACCGACGGCTGATGAGCATCAACATGGACGGGGTGTTCCTGGGCACGAAATACGCCATCAAGGCGATGAAGGATTGCGAGGCCAAGGGCTCTGTCATCAACCTCTCCTCCATTGAGGGGCTGATCGGCGATCCCGATCTCGCCGCCTACAACGCCAGCAAGGGGGGCGTGCGTCTGCTGACCAAGTCCGCGGCGCTGCACTGCGCCCTGACCCGCACCGGCATCCGGGTGAATTCGATTCATCCGGGTTATATCCTGACGCCCATGGTGGAAGGGATTTGTGACGAATCCTCCGACGGCGCAGCCAAGCTTGCCGCGCTCGCCGCCCTCCACCCGGTCGGGCATCTGGGCACGCCGGAGGATATCGGCTGGGGGATCGTCTATCTCGCCTCGGACGAGGCGCGTTTCATCACCGGCGCAGAGCTGGTCATCGATGGCGGCTACACCGCCCAATAGGATACCCGGTTCCAGGCGCAGGCCTGCTCAGCATGTCTGCATCGGCGGCTCCAGGTCCACACGGATGGGCGCAGCCACGTCAAGATGGAAGGAGTTTCCACCCGCACGCACCGTCATCGCCTCCCCGGACAGCAAGGTCGCGCGGACGATCCCGCCCGATTGTTCGATCCGGATCGCGATCCGGCGACCGCGCCACTGCAAGTCGAAGCCGATTCCGCGCCAGCTGTCCGGCAGGCACGGCGCGAGGGCGATCGCGTCCTCCTCGAGAGACAAGCCGGCGAAACCGAAGATCATCGCCTGCCAGAGTCCGCCCATGGTCGCAATGTGCACACCGCCGGCGCTGTGCCCGGGGGTATCGGCAAGATCGATCGAGGCTGCCTCGCGGCAATAGCGCAAGGCGAGGTCGGTCTCGCCCAGCCTGGCGGCGACCTGGGCATGCATGGCGCGGCTCAGGGAGCTGCCGTGATCGCAGCGCTGCTCGTAGTAGGCGAAGTTCGCCCGCCGGCCGCGATCGTCGAACAGTTCCGGGAGCAGGGCCAGCAGCGCCACGACATCGGCCTGCTTGATGACCTGCGAGCGCTGCGTGCGCTCGCGCCCCAGAACCACATCCATCGGGACAGTGCGGCCGGCATATTGCCTGAGGTCGATCGGATCGAGGTTGAAGAACCCATCGAACTGTTCGAGCACATCGGTCTCCGGCGCATAGTTCGTCACCAGCCCGGCCGCGATCACCGACCAGTCCGTGAGCACGGTATCAGCCATCGACAGTCGTGCCGACAGGGCGGTCCAGTCGGTGGGCCAGCGCTCCCGGAAAAGGCCAATGATCTCGATCGCACGCTGCAGGTTCCAGCGCGCCATCACATTGGTGTAGGCATTGTCGTCGACGCCCTCGTGATACTCGTCGGGGCCTTCGACGCCTCGGATATGCACGCGTCCATCCGCTTCTTGTTCCGCCCGGCTGGCCCAGAAGCGCGCGGTCTCGATGATGATCTCCGCGCCGGCCTCGCGCAGGAATGCGTCGTCGCCAGTGGCGCGCCAGTAATGCCACACGGCGTAGGCGACGTCGGCGCTGATATGCTGTTCCTGCTGGCCGCTCACGATCTTCACCGCGGTCCCGTCGGCGCTGACCGTCTCCGTCGGAGTCGCCTCATCGCCGGTCCGCACCGACTCCCAGGCATAAAGCGCGCCGCACCAGCCCATCCTAACCGCCTTGGCCCGCGCACCGCCGAGGGTATGGAAGCGATACATCAGCAGGGCGCGGGCGACCGCAGGCCAGGTCAGGGTGTAGAACGGCAGCAGGAAGATCTCCGTGTCCCAGAACACGTGCCCGCGGTAATCCTCGCCGGTCAGCGCCCGCGCGCCGATCGACACGGTGTCGTCATCGGGGTTCCCGGCGCTGATGAGGTGATAGAGCGCGAACCGGATCGCGTGCTGCGCGACCGGATCGCCGTCGATGGTGACGTCGCAGCCCTGCCAGCGCCTGCCCCACGCCCGACGATGACGCCGTCGCAGCGACGGCGTGCCCCGTGCCATGGCGCGGTCACGCGCGGCGACGGCGGCGTCGAGCGGTGCGCCGTGGGCTTCGTCCGAGCGCACGATGCTGATGAGACGAACCAGGCGGCCGATCGCGCCGGCCTTGGCGCTCCAGCCCCAGCGCCAGCCGGGCGCGTCGTCGGCCGGAACCAGGCCTTGGCTGCCATCGACGCGCAGCACCGCGGCATTCGCGATCGCCAGCCCCTCCCCGGTCTCAGCGATCCGCCACCAGGACCGGTCGCGCGAGACCTGCACCGCCTCCAGCGACGCATCGGCGGCGGACGCGGACGCCTCGAGCGAGATCTCCGCATCCTCGCTGCTTTCGATGGTGATGATCTGCAGGCCGATGCCACGATCGGCCTGCGAGACCAGGCGCATGGAGCGGATCAGCAGCCTCCCGCCCGCTGCCGTCTCGCCCTGCCATGCGCTGATCAGCATGCCCTGTCGCATATCGAGGGTGCGGGTATGCGCGATCATGTCGCCAGGGAGGCGGACGAGCGCTGCGCCGCCGACCAGGATGCGGATGCCGACCCAGTCCGGTGCCGACACCAGCGACAGGATGCGCGGCACGGTCGCCGGCGTGCCGAACAGGCCGGCGACGTAGGTTCGCGGCCAGGCAACGCAGAAATCCTCCTCGCAGATCAGCGGAACCGCCCTGACACCAAGAAACCCGTTCGAGACCGCCAGCCGGGACTCGACGCCGCGTTCGCGCAGCGCATCGTAGCCGTACTCGATCACCAGCCAGGCCGGATCGTCAGTCGCGGAGAACGGCCCGGTCATGAACACCCATCCTGTCGGCGTGGCGTGGCGCGGAGCAGGCCGCGCGCGAGCTGGTCCCGGTCCACCTCGTCCAGGCTTCGGACGACCAGGTCGGCGTGCGTGGCAAGCAGCAGGGCGGCGTCGTCGAGCCTGGCGACACCGAGCGACGTCATCGAGGCGGCCCGCGCTGCCTGGATGCCGGCAGGCGCGTCCTCCACGACCAGGCAGCGTGAAGGGTTGAGGCCGAGTTCGGTCGCGGCGATCAGGAAGATCGCCGGGTCCGGCTTGCCGTGCGGCAGGTCCCGGCCGCAGACGCTGGCGCCGAACAGCGACGCGAGGATACGGCCGTCCGCCAGCCTCAGCTGCCCCAGCATCAACGCCGCATTCCTCGATGACGACGCCACCGCGAGACGCAGGCCGATGGCGTGGCTGGCGGCGACGAAGTCCAGCGCATCGGGATAGGCGACAAAGCGGTGGGCGGCGATGAGCGTCTCCAGCCCGGCCTGCTTGCGCGTGGCATAGGCGGCGACCTGCGCAGCAGACGATGGCAGGCCGAGCCCGGTCAGCGCGGCGCGTGCCCCTTCGAGGCGCGGCCGGCCGGCGACGAGCGCCTGGTAGAGTGCGGTGGTGAAGCGTGCCCGATCCGCCGCGTCCAGCGCCTCGCGCCACGCGATCTCGTGCGGGGAGGCGATCAGCACCCCGTCGACGTCGAAGACGATGCCCTCGATCACTCCCATGGCGCCAGCGCAGCGCCACTCTTCCCGGCCGCGATCGAGGCCAGGCCGACCGCATCCGTCGGCAAGAGGCCAGGAGCAGGATTTGCCGCCGATCCGAAGTGACTCATGGGAGACCGCGACCTTTCCGTCCGCAAGGCGATGCGCACGATGCGCCACCAACACGGCAACGCCGGCCTCGCCAGAAAGGCTCTTTCAGTTCCGCATAGCCGCAAGCCGAACTCGGGAGACGCCATGTGGTGTCATTGCCGTTACTGAGTGGCGCCCGATCATTCGACTTCCCGCTCTGCTCCCGTGAGGATCATCCAATGGCCTATCTCAGCATAAATCCGAGCGATGGCCGGCAATTCGGCGAGTTTCCCGAACTCACAAACGAGGGGCTCGAGGCCAAACTCGTCGCGGCGGCGGCCTGCTTCAAGGATTGGCGGCATCTCGGCTATGCAGCGCGCGGCGCCATCGTCAACCGGGCGGCGACCCTCATGACGGAGCGGACGGAAGAGCTGGCGCGGACGATGACGCTCGAGATGGGAAAGCGGATCAACGAGGCGCGCGGCGAAGTGGCGTTCAGCGCGGCGATCCTCGCCTATTACGCCAAGAACGCCGAGCGCTTCCTCGCACCGCTGAAGCTGCATCCTGCGATCGGCGAGGCGCATATGGAAAGCAGTCCGATCGGCGCGATCTTCGCCGTCGAACCGTGGAACTTCCCGTTCTATCAACTGGCGCGCGTCGCCGGACCGCATCTGATGGCGGGCAACGTTCTGCTGGTCAAACACGCGGCCTGCGTGCCGCAATGTGCGATCGCATTCGAGGCGCTGTGGACCGCCGCCGGCGCACCGCCGGGCCTCTACACCAATCTCCTCATCTCGCACGCCCAGTCCGACGCGGTGGTCGACGATCCGCGCGTCAGGGGCATCGCCCTGACGGGAAGCGTCGTCGCCGGCCGCAGCATCGCCGCACGGGCGGGACAAAACCTGAAACCCTCCTCGATGGAACTGGGCGGCAGCGATGCCTTCATCGTTCTGGATGACGCCGACCTGGAGCATACGCTGCGATGGGCGGTCTGGGGCCGCATGTACAACGGCGGGCAGACCTGCTGCGCGGCAAAGCGGTTCATCGTGGTCGACGCGGTGGCCGACACCTTCCTGGAACGATTCACCGCCGCCCTGGCGGCCCTCGTCCCCGGCGATCCGCTCGACGAGGCGACCACGCTGGGTCCGCTATCGTCCGAGGCGGCGTTGCTGCAGCTGGTCGACCAGGTCGAGCGGGCGGTGGCGCATGGCGCCAGGGTCGTGCTCGGCGGGAAGCGCATCGATCGGCCCGGCTCTTATATGCAGCCGACGATCCTGACCGACGTGGCGAGCACGAATCCGGCCTATCGCGACGAGTTCTTCGGCCCGGTTGCGATGTTCTTTCGTGTCAGGAACGAGGACGAGGCTGTCGCCCTTGCCAACGATTCCGACTTCGGGCTGGGCGGCTCGGTGTTCACGCGGGATATCGCCCGCGGCAAGCGCGTTGCCAGCCGGGTCGAGACCGGGATGATGTTCGTCAACAACATCTCCTGGTCGGACGCGGAGCTTCCATTCGGCGGGATCAAGGATTCCGGCTACGGACGCGAACTCGGCGACATGGGTATCCAGGAATTCGTCAACAAGAAGCTGGTCCGCTACGCCGCGATCGAAGCACCGGTCTGAGCCGGACCATGTTCGTCAATGTCGCAATCCTGAAGGAGCGCCAGCCGCACGAGACGCGGGTCGCGCTCGTCCCCTCGGTCGCTGCCAAGCTGATGGCGCAGGGCGCCAGGCTGCACATGGAACGTGGCGCCGGCGATGCCGTCGGCATCGGCGATTCCGCGTTCGCGTCGGTCCTGTTCATGGACGACCCGCTCCAGATGGTCGAGGACGCGGATCTGGTCCTGGCCGTGCAGCCGCCGCCACTGGACGTCGTGCGAGCGATGAAGAAGGGGTCTGTGCTGGTCTCGTTCCTCTATCCGGCCGGACAGGACGCCCTGGTCGCCTGTCTAATCGAGCGACACATCACCAGCTTCGCGATGGAGCGCATACCGAGAATAACACGGGCCCAGGCGATGGACGCCTTGTCGAGCCAGGCGGCCTTGGCCGGGTATTATGCCGTCCAGCTCGGCACCACCCGGATGCGCCGCATCCTGCCAAAACTGACGACAGCGGCCGGTGTGGTCGGCCCTGCGAAAGTCCTGGTCATGGGGCTGGGCGTTGCCGGGCTCGAGGCGATCGCGACCGCGCACCGCCTGGGTGCCATCGTCGAAGGCTACGACGTGAGGCCGGAAACCGAGGAGCAGGCGCGCTCGCTCGGCGCCGAATTCGTCAGGACCGGCATCAGGGCCACCGGTAAGGGCGGCTATGCCAGGGCGCTGAGCGACGAGGAGACCGAGAAGGTCAGATCGATCCTAACCCGTCATATCCAGCAGGCGGACCTTGTCATCACCACCGCCTCGGTCCCGGGAAGGGCCGCGCCGAGATTGATCAGCGCGACACAATGCGCAGGCATGAAGCCTGGAGCGGTCATCGTCGACCTCTCCGCGGAGAGTGGCGGGAATTGCGAGCAGACGGTCCCCGGCCAGACCACGACGGTCGGGCCGGTGACGATCGTCGCGCCGCTGAACGTGCCATCCCTGATCGGCGAGGATGCCAGCCTGCTCTATTCCAGGAACGTCGCCAGCCTTCTCGGCCTGATGCTCAAGGACAACGTCCTGGCGATCGACTGGGACGACCAGATTCTGGCGGCGACCGTCTTCACCCACGAGGGCCGGCTGCGAAGCCGCTCGAGCGAAACCGACGCGTTCCCCAGCAACGCCGCCGAGCGCCGCACGCAGGCCCTTCCCCTCGGCGCCGACTGACAGCAACAGGAACTCCGACGATGGATTTCACGATCGCGATCACGGGCTTCGTCGCCCTCTACATCTTCGCCCTGGCGGGGTTCGCCGGCTGGGTCGTCATCGGCAAGGTGCCGGCGATCCTGCACACGCCGCTGATGTCGGGCTCGAACTTCGTGCACGGCATCGTCGTGGTCGGTGGCATGTTCGCGCTGCTGAACGCGACCAACCCGACCGAGCAGGCTATCGGGTTCTTCGCCGTGCTGCTGGGGGCCGGCAACGCCGCCGGCGGTTTCGCCGTCACGCAACGGATGCTGGCTATGTTCCAGACCGCCGCGCCAGCACGCCGCAAAGCGGCACAGCATCGGTCGCGCAGCGACCGCGGCGGGGGAGGCCGGTCTTGACCAACACAATCACGGGACTTTCCCAGCTTGGGATCGGCACGGCCGACCTGATCGCGGCCCTCCTGTTCCTCTACGGCCTCAAGCGCATGTCGTCACCATTGACGGCGCCGTCTGGCATCTTCGTCGCCGGCATCGGGATGCTGGTCGCGGTGGCCGCGAGCTTTCTCGTCTTGTTCGACGTCAGCGCCGCCGCCGCGCCGCATCGCATGGTCAATCTCGCCCTGACGGTCATGGCATTGCTCGCTGGCGGATCGCTTGCCTGGTGGGCCGGTCGACGCGTGCCGATGACGGCGATGCCGCAGATGGTCGCCATCTATAACGGTATGGGCGGCGGTGCCGCCGGCGGCATCGCGGCGGTGGAGTTGTTCGCCGGCTCCATGCATGGCGTCGCCCAGCTCGGAGTGACGGTGATCGGTGCCCTTATCGGCGCGGTTTCGATGTCGGGTTCCCTGGTTGCGTGGGCGAAACTCCAAGGGGTCATCTCCCGGCCGCTGCGCGTGCGCGGACAGCAGATCGCCAACGCGACGGTGATGATCCTGACGCTCGCAGTGGGTGCCGATCTGGTCCTGGCCGAGCTTGGCGCCGCGGTGGCGGTCGGCCCGATACCGATGCTGATCGAGATCTTCTTCGGTCTATCGCTGCTGTTCGGGGTGTTGATGACGTTGCCGATCGGCGGCGCCGACATGCCGGTGGTGATCTCGATCTACAATGCCTTTACCGGGCTTGCCGTCGCTCTCGAAGGCTTCGTGCTGCAAAACCCAGCGCTGATGATCGCCGGCATGGTGGTCGGCGCCGCCGGGCTGCTGCTGACGCTGCTGATGGCGAAGGCGATGAACAGATCGGTTAGCAACGTGGTCTTCACCAATTTCGGCGAGGGCGCCGCAGCGCGCAAGCCGGCGCACGTGAAGGGTAGCCTCAAGCCGACCGAGGCGGCGGACGCCGGCATCCTGATGCGCTATTCCAGCAGCGTCATCATCGTCCCGGGATATGGCCTCGCCGCGGCCCAGGCGCAGCAGAAGCTCTATGAGTTCGTCAAGCTTTTGCAGGCCGCCGATGTGTCGGTGCGATTTGCGATCCATCCTGTCGCCGGACGCATGCCCGGACAGATGGATGTGCTGCTCGCCGAAGCGGGCGTTCCGTATGACCTGATCTTCCAGCTCGACGACATCAACGAGGATTTCAAGGCTACCGATGTCGCACTGGTCATTGGTGCCAACGACGTCGTCAATCCTGCCGCCCGCAGCGACAAGGGCTCGCCGATCTTCGGCATGCCGATCCTGAATGCCGATTACGCAAAGAAGGTGTTCGTGATCAAGCGCGGCGAGGGCAAGGGCTATGCCGGAATCGTCAATGCGCTGTTCTATGCCGACAACTGCGACATGGTCTATGGCGACGCCGCAATCGTGCTTGCCGAGATGATCGACGCAGTACGTGGACTTGGATCCAAGCAGGCCGCCTGATCGGCCTGCCGTGCCGTGCCTTCCCTCAACGTCAAGGAGCACCCCGATGGTCAAAACCATGCGCGCGGCGATCGTCGAAACGTTCGGCAGCCCTTTGGTATTGCGGGAGTGGGCGGTTCCCACTCCGGGGCCCGGTCAGATCCTGGTCAAGACCGAGGCCTGCGGCGTCTGCCACACCGACCTGCATGCGGCAAAGGGTGACTGGCCGTTGAAGCCGGTGCTGCCGTTCATCCCTGGCCACGAAGGCATCGGCAGGGTGGCGGCGATCGGTGCTGGCGTCACCTTGGTCAAGGAGGGCGATCGGGTCGGTGTCCCCTGGCTGTTTTCCGCGTGCGGCCATTGCGAGAACTGTCTCGCGGCCTGGGAGACCGTGTGCGGCCAAGCGGAATATGGCGGCTATACCAAGAACGGAGGTTTCGCCGACTATATCCTTGCAGACCCCGACTACGTCGCCAGGATCCCGGACCGGCTGTCGCCACAACAGGCGGCGCCGCTGATCTGCGCCGGCGTCACCACCTACAAGGCAATCAAGGTCGCCGACCTGCGCGCGGGCGAATGGATCGCCGTTTCCGGAGCCGGCGGCCTCGGCCACTTGGCGATCCAGTACGCCAAGGTCATGGGCCTGCGAGTCTGCGCAATCGATGTCGACGACGGCAAATTGTTCCATGCGACCAGGCTCGGCGCCGAGCTGGTGGTGAATGCGACCGCGCCCGACGCGGTCGAGAGGGTCCGCAGGGGCACCGATGGCGGTGCCCACGGTGTCCTGATCACGGCGCCCTCCCTGGTCGCGTTCCGGCAGGGGATCGGCATGGTCCGCAAGCGCGGCACCTGCGTCCTGGTCGGCCTGCCGCCGGGCGAGTTTCCGGTGCCGCTGTTCGACGTGGTCGCCAACTGCATCACCATCCGCGGCTCGTTCGTCGGCACCCGCGAGGATATGGCGGAGGCGCTCGGCTTCGCGGCCGAAGGCAAGGTCAAGGCCGACATCGAACTGCAACCTCTCTCGGCAATCAACAGTGTCTTCACGCGGCTGCAGCATGGCGGCGTGGCCGCCCGGGTGGTGCTGGATCTCACCACCGCCTGAGTCGGGCCGGGACTTCTTCTCCGACAAGAACGCATAGGCCGGTTTCAAACTCGGGCAGCTTCCGGGTCTATCGCACCGATGCGTATCAGCCGATGCTCACGATCTCGGATGCTAAGGACAGGATGTTTCATGAACCCGATCTCGCGCATGGTGGCACTTGCCTTCCTCGTTTGCGCAGCGGCGTCGTTCCTCTATGCATCGGGCGGAAACGACCTGCGGGTCTATCTGCTCCCAGCACTCTTCGTGGTCGCCGGCCTGATCGTCGTCTCGTCCTTGAGGATGGCCAACGAGTGGCAGCGGTTCGTGGTCCTGCGCGCCGGCCGGCTGCAGGCCGTGCGCGGTCCGGGTCTGTTCCTGATCTTTCCCGTTCTGGATCACGTGATCGCCGTCATCGACCAGCGGATCCAGACGACGGCGTTCAACGCCGAGAGAGCGCTCACCAGGGACACGGTCCCGGTCGATGTCGATGCCATCATCTTCTGGAAGGTCGAAGATCCGGAGGCGGCCGCACTCAAGATCACCGATTTCAGGGAGGCGATCAATCGCGTGGCGCAGACCTCGCTCCGCGAAATGATCGGCGCCTCGCTGCTGGCGACGCTCCTGTCGGACCGACGCCATGCCGACGAGAACCTGCGTGCCGAGATTGCGGCAAAGACCGGCGTGTGGGGCGTGTCGGTGATGTCGGTCGAGGTGCGCGATGTCGCGATCCCCGAGGCACTCCAGGACGCGATGTCGCGACAGGCGCAGGCCGAGCGGGAGAAGCAGGCCCGGATCATTCTCGGGTCGGCGGAGGCAGAAGTCGCGGCCCAGTTCGTATCCGCCGCCAGGACCTATGCCGACTATCCGATCGCGCTGCAGCTGCGTGCGATGAACATCATCTACGAGACCACCAAGGAGCGTGGATCGACCATCCTGATCCCGACCTCCATGGTCGACACGCTCAACCCGTCGGCACCGCTCGTGCTGGCCGGTCTCGCCGCCCCGTCGGCTGCCGCGACACCCCTGAAGGAAGTCGCCTGACACCACGCCGGGTCATGCTACGGCGCGCTCGCATCGCGTCGAACCGATCCCCAGGAGGAATAGACGGTGCCCATTCGTTCGATTCTCGTGCTGGTGCAGCCCGGCGAAGACACCAGCGCACTGCTGGATGGTGCGCTGTCGGTGGCGGAGCCGTTCGGCGCGCACCTGCGCGTGCTGCTGCTTCAACCGGACCCCGATGAGGTCCTGGCCGATTATGGGCCGGTGCTGGATGCCGCCGGGCTGCGTGCGGAGAACGCGAGGCAGGCGCTGCTGATGGAGCAGGCATTCCAGGCCTGGCGCCATGAACGTGCCCTGCCCGACAGCATCGTCGACCAGCGACTCCGCAGCGTCTATGCGCAATGGTCCTGCTGGGAGGGTTCCCCGGTCATCGGTCTGCTGAAACGGGCACGCCTGGCCGATCTGATCGTCATGACCCCGCGCCACGAGGCGGTCGGTCTGGCCGCCACGCTGCTGGACGTCGCCCTGTTCGATAGTGGACGGCCGGTTCTACTGATCCCGGGCCGGATCGTAGTGCCGCTGCTGACGCGTGTCGCGATCGGCTGGAACAGCAGCCTGGGCGCGGTACGCAGTCTGGCGGCGGGAATGGAGTTCCTGCATGCCGCGCTCGGCGTGGATATCCTCTCGGCGCGGATCGACCGCGCCGATGCCGCCGATCCGGCGATGATCTCGGGCCAGGATCTCGTCGAGGCGCTTTCATGGCACGGGATAGCCGCCAGCGCGGTCGACCGGACGCCGCTTGCGAACGAAAGCGCGGGTGCTGCGATCCTGCGCGACGTGTCCGCGCTCGATGTCAGCCTCGTCGTGATGGGCGCCTTCACGCAAAGCCGTGTGCGCGGCGTCTCCCTGGGCGACGTCACCGGGCACATGATCCGGCATGCGACGGTGCCGCTGCTGATGACCGGTTCCTGAACCGAATCAGGCCACGAGCTTGCGTGTCTGCCGGGCGATCACCGTCTCCTCGTCGGTCGGGATCACCCAGAGATCGATCGCGCTGGCCGTGGCGCTGATCCGGCCGCCACCGGACGCGTTGGCGGCGGGATCGACTGCCGCGCCGAGCCAGGCCAGACCGGCGCAGACCGCCGCGCGCAGGCCAGGATCGTGTTCGCCGATCCCGGCAGTGAAGACGAGGCCGTCCAGCCCGCCCAGGCAGGCGGCCATGCGGCCGATCTCGCCTATCAGCCGATAGATGAACAGGGCGATCGCCGCCTCGGCGTCTTGGGTGCCGGCGTCGGCCAGGTTGCGCATGTCGCCGCTGCTGCCGGACACGCCAAGCAGGCCGGCATGGTGATAGAGCAGATCGGCGATCGCATCGGCGCTCATGCGCCTCTCCTGCAGCAGGTAGAGCACCACGCCAGCATCGAGCAGCCCGGGCCGGGTCGCCATGACCAGACCGTCCAGGGTCGAGAACCCCATCGTGGTGTCGATGCTGCGTCCGTCTCGAAGCGCGCACAGGCTGGCGCCGCTGCCGAGATGGGCGATGACCACCAACCCTCGTGCGAGCGCCGGCGCCAGCGCTTGCAGCCGGCCGGTGACGAAGTCGTAGGACAGACCATGGAACCCGTAGCGTCGCAGCCCGGCCTGGTCGAACACCACCGGCAGCGGCAGACGGGTGGCGACCGGCGGCATGGTGGCGTGGAAGGCGGTATCGAAGCAGGCAACCTGGGGAAGCGCGGGCCGCAGCGCTGTGACCGCACGGATGGCAGCCAATCCCTGCGGCTGATGCAGGGGCGCGAACGGCACCAGCGCCTCGAGCGCGTCCAGGACCGTGCTGTCGACGCGAACCGGGGCCGCGAAGTCGGGGCCGCCATGCACGATGCGGTGCCCGACCGCCTCGATCGCGGCGTCGCCCAGCTGGCCGGGTAGCCAGTGCAGCAGCGTCGTGACGATATCCTCGTGCAGGCCGCGAAGATCCGGGCCTTCAAGGCATCGGCGGTGCCGGTCGCGGACCGACACGCGCGGCGCCTTGCCGATCTCGTCGACCGACCCGCGCAGCAGAGCCGCGCCGGCCTGGTCGAACACCGCGAATTTCAGGCTGCTCGAACCGGCGTTGAGGGCGAGGACCGTGGTGGCCATGGTGAGGTCAGGACGACCAGCGCCAGTCGCTGACCTCCGGCAGGTCGATGCCGTGCGCCACTACATGGCGGCGATGCTCGACCAGCTTCTCCCACAGTCCCTGCTGCAGATAGGCGGCGGAGCCGCGCAGCCATGGCACACGGTCGATCGCGTCGGCCATCAGGTGGAATCGGTCGAGACGGTTCAGCACCACCATGTCGAAAGGCGTCGTGGTCGTGCCCTCGTCGGTGAAACCGTGCACATGAAAGCGGCCGGGATTGCTTCTGCCGTAGATCAGCTGGTGGATCAGCGACGGATAGCCGTGGAAGGCGAACACGACCGGCCTGTCGCGGGTGAAGATCGCCTCGAAAACGTGCTCGGCGAGCCCGTGCGGGTGCTTTTCGGCCGGCTGCAGCGTCATCAGGTCGACGATATTGACGACCCGCACGCGCAGTTCCGGAATCTGCCGGCGCAGCAGATCCACTGCGGCCAGGCATTCCAGCGTCGGCACATCGCCGGCGCAGGCCATGACCAGATCGGGATCGCCACCCTGGTGGTGATCGTTGCTGGCCCAGCGCCAGATACCGAGGCCGGCCTCGCAATGCGCGATCGCCGCATCCATCCCGAGCCATTGCGGTTCCGGCTGCTTGCCGGCGACGATGACGTTGATCCTGTCCCAGCTCCGCAGACAATGGTCGGTGACCCAGAGCAGCGTGTTGGCGTCAGGCGGCAGATAGATCCGCGCGATGGTGGCCTTCTTGTTCGCGACATGATCGATGAAGCCGGGATCCTGGTGGCTGGACCCGTTATGGTCCTGGCGCCAGACATGCGATGTCAGCAGGTAGTTCAGCGACGCCACCGGACGGCGCCAGGCGATCGCGCGCGCGCTCTTCAGCCATTTGGCATGCTGGTTCACCATGGAATCGACGATGTGGATGAAGGCCTCGTAGCAGGAGAACAGGCCGTGCCGGCCGGTCAGCAGATAGCCCTCCATCCAGCCCTGGCAGGTTGTCTCGCTGAGCAGTTCCATGACCCTGCCATCCGGGCTGAGCTGCTCGTCATCCTCGGCGAGGATCGCCGCATTCCAGGCGCGACCCGTGACTTCCAGCACCGCCTGCAGACGGTTGGAGGCGGTCTCGTCCGGACCGACGATACGGAAATTGCGTTGCTCCGCATTGAGACGCATCGTGTCCCGCAGAAACCGGCCCATTACCAGGGTCGCGCTCTCATCCAGCGCGCCCGGATGCTCGACCGGAACGGCATGATCGGCCAGTGGCGGCAGACGCAGTGGGTGTTTCAGGGCGCCGCCGTTGGCATGCGGGTTGGCGCCCATCCGCCGGTCGCCCTGCGGCGCTAGCAGCGCGATGTCCGCCGAAGGGCACCCGTCGGCGTCGAACAGCTCTTCCGGGCGGTAGCTGCGCATCCAGCGCTCGAGAAGCGCCAGGTGGCCGGGCCTGGTCATGTCGGCGATCGGTACCTGGTGCGATCTCCAGGATCCCTCGGTCTTGTTGCCATCGACGAAGGCCGGACCGGTCCAGCCCTTCGGGCTGCGCAGCACGATCATCGGCCAAAGTGGAAGCGATGGCGACGGCCAGCTCGCCGTGTCGTCGCGCGCGGCGGCCTGGATGGCGTGGATCGCGTCGATCGCCCGGTCCATCGCCGCCGCCATCGCTTGGTGCATCGTCGTCGGATCGTCGCCCTCGACGAAGATCGGCGCATGGCCGTAGCCGGTGAGCAGAGCCTCCAGCGTGGCGTGCGGTATGCGTGACAGCACGGTCGGATTGGCGATCTTCCAGCCGTTCAGATGCAGGATCGGCAGAACGGCACCGTCCGTGCGCGGGTTGACGAACTTGTTGGCGTGCCACGACGCCGCCAGCGGTCCGGTCTCCGCCTCTCCATCGCCGATCACGCAGGCGGCGATCAGATCCGGGTTGTCGAGCACCGCGCCATAGGCGTGCGACAACGAATAGCCGAGTTCGCCGCCTTCGTGGATCGAACCCGGCGTGTCGGCGGAGGCGTGGCTCGGGATGCCGCCCGGAAACGAGAACTGGCGGAACAGGAGGCGCATTCCGGCCTCGTCCCTGGTGATGTCGGGATAGATTTCGGAATACACGCCCTCGAGCCAGATGTTGGCGACGAGCCCCGGCGCGCCATGCCCGGGTCCGGCGACGAACAGGATATTCAGGTCGCGCGCGGCGATGACGCGGTTGAGGTGCACGTAGACCAGGTTGATCCCGGGCACGGTACCGAAATGACCGAGCAGGCGTGGCTTGACATGGGCGAGCCTGAGATCCTCGCGCAGCAGCGGATTGTCCAGCAGATAGACCTGGCCGACCGAAAGGTAGTTCGCCGCCCGCCACCATCGATCCATGCTGGCGAGATCATCGGTCGTCAGGGGTGCGTCGGACGCGTCCGACGGGTTCATGCCGCATCCGCGACAGGCGCGAAGACACCGGCATAATGATCGAGCTGTACTGGTCCCTTCTCGTGCAGGACCAGGCGGGCCTTGGCAATCTGCTCCGGCGGTCCATGAACGACGACGAGAAACTGGTCCGCCTTGAGCGCCCTCTCGTATAGCAGTACCCCGTCATGCGGGATCCCGAGACCGTACAACGCCGCACCGAGCGCGCCGAGGCCGCCCACCACCACCGCGCCTTCGACGGCGGACTCGATGGCGGCGAAAACCATTGCTGCCAGCGGCCCGAGGATCACCACAGCGCCGACCATGGGGATTGTCAGGAACAGCCCACCGAACAGGAGGCCCCACAAACCGCCCCAACAGGCGCCGCGCGTGCCCCAGAATCTTATGCGATCGCCGACGCCGTAGAATCCGACGACCTGCTCCTCACTATGATAGCCACGGCCGACGATGCTGAAGCGCGTCAGCTCCAGGCCGTTGGCGGCGACGGTGCGGATCGCCGCCTCGGCACCCTCATGCGTATCGTAGGCGGCAACGACGATATCGTGGCGCATGTCGGCCATCTTCAGCGCATTGCAATATCGTTGCGGACGGCGGTGACGCCAGCTGTCGACCAGGCGGTCATTGCCGCGACCGGGCGGTCGGACCGACCATGAAAGGTACCGCAGAGGGTCACGGTGCCAACCTGGGTGCTGACCGTGATCGTGTTCGGACCGAAGAACCGGCAGCGATGCCGGGCGTGGTTGGTCTCTTCCCAGATGTCGTGGGCATCCGGACGCGGCCGGATCGCAATCCCATCAGAGAAGCAGGTGACCTCGGCCAGCCGACGAATCGTCGCGACAATTCCGTAATCGGCAGCGGCGCCGATAGGCTTGGAAACACTTCCTGATTCGCAGGAGAGTTTTTCCAGGACGGCGTTTTGCGTTCGGCTGTCGTTCGACATGAAGGCCTCTCGGGTCGGGCCAGGAGTATCAGGAGCGTCGCCTGCCCTTACCCCAATAGTTTAGCCATGAAGGGGCACGGTGGATCGGCTGGAAAACGGGGAGTGGCTATGCGAATGCGACGACGCCCACGGCGGAGCCATCGTGCGGATCGCCTCGATGGTGATCTGCCCGTCCCCTGCGATGCCAACAACGGCCTGGCGATGTCGTCCTTGGGCTGATGGGCCCACTGGGATCGACATTGTTCAGCGTGCGGGTCTGGAAATCGACAAGGGCGGTCA
>CAZZZA010000020.1:0-6573 GCA_964658455.1 uncultured Lichenihabitans sp. | reverse complement strand
CCACTGGGATCGACATTGTTCAGCGTGCGGGTCTGGAAATCGACAAGGGCGGTCAGCAGGTCAGGGCCCGCCACTCCATCGATGGCACTGTCGAATGGGTCGGGGGCGGACTGCCGTAGCCGGGCTTCGACTTCAGAGACGCCGATCGGCATGTCGCGGCAATCCGCCCCAGCAAATCCGCCAGATTCACCCCCGCGCCGTCAACGCGCCCACCGACGTCCACGTGCATCCGTTGCAGGGTCGAGGCTCCGTGGCACTCGTGCGCGGATCTACCGTCTTCGACCAGACCATGTGCCGCCTGATCTGCCGCCGGGCGCCCAAGTGCCTTCAATTCTTCGAGCCTTTTTCCCCCAGGAAGTGCGCCCGAACGGAGGATACGGTTTATTTCTCGATGGCCTGGCGTCTTTGTTTGTTCTCACGGTCAGAGAAATAACGAATGACCTCTTCGGACACACCTCCGAGACGGAGATAATCCTTGGTAAAATCGGCTATCTTCCGCAGACCCTCTACGTTGAGCAAACTGATCGTCTTCTGTCCCATGGAAATCAGATTGTATGATCGAAATTCTTTGAGAATCCGGCTTACGTGAACCGGAGTCAAACCCAGTGTATCTCCAAGTTCGGTCTGTGTCAGCGGAAGCGGAAACGTGTCGTTATTACTCAATCCGACCGCGGCATGGCGCCAGAGCAATTCGCAAAGCAGGTAGGCAATGCGCCCGCGCGCATCTCGGCGGCCCAAAGAGACGATGCGTTCGCGCAGCATAGCCTCTTCCTGCATGGAGCTCCACCAAAGCGCCGCAGAAATTCGAGGGCGATCAGCAAAAATGTCCATCACCAAGTCACGGGAGATGGCCGCCAGGCGAACCGGTGTAATCGTACCAATCGAATGGTCCATCTCTTTCGCCAGGAAGATATGGATGTCGCATAGATCGCCTGGTATCAGAAAGGTCATGATCTGACGACCGCCGTCTGGCAGACCGCGATAACGAATTGCCATACCTTCCAGGATTAGAAAGACAGATCGCGGCGCCATACCTTCCGCAACGATGTCAACGTCGGCAGCAAATCGCTCCTCGTCCAGGACGAGGGTATCAAGCAATACGCAATCGGACGATGAAAGCGGCGCAAAATGCGACAGCTTGCGAATCAGAGGATTAGCGCTGAGGGCCCTCTGTGCTAAGAACTTGCTGGTGGCGGCTGACGGAGTTGTCACGATATACGCCCAATACTTTATAGCAGTTGAGTGCTGATTCACGAGGCTTCAATACAATCGTCAAGCAAATTTGATAAAAATATTTTTTAATCCGGCGACAGAAACAGGCCGACTGCCGAACTCGGTATTACTCTGGATCAGAAACGGCTGTTGATTTGCCAGCTGTTGCTGCGGAGACGCTCTGCGAGACGGCCCGCAGTAGTCCGATGGACACCATACTTACTACCACGCGCTCGGTAGTCCCGGCAATCTCCTGTTTGATTTCTACAGCGGACTCTATCGCTTCGACAATCTGCTCCTTCGGTATAGTTCCCCCCTCAACGAGAAGGACTGCAAGACTTTCGCACAACATCAAGGCTGCCTGGCCGTGGGGATCTGGTGTGAGGGTCATGTCGCACCGTAGCATCAAGCGAGCGGCGGCTTCACAATACAGGTTAAACTCCGAGCAGTCCCAATGCCTGCGTACCGCGATGGCGGAGATTATGGGCAGATGGGTCGCTATCGATAAGACTGGAACAAGTGCAAACTTCACTGCACGTATCGTGCTTGGTACGCCACTATTGTCAGCGAAAGCGCTGGCCTGCACGCGTATCAACACGGAGTCGGTCTTCTAGCATTATCAGATGGAGCAGGAACCAAGCGGCGGATCTGCAGTCATGCGCTCGACCCTCTCCACCGGCAACGCCACCCGCCCGACCAGCTCGCAGTCCTCCGGGACTGCGGACGGCGGGCGCGTGCCTGCCGACGGCTCCGGTCACGCTGCTCTGCTGACGCTGGTGCGGCTCCTGGCTCGCCAGGCTGCCCTCGAAGCCATGCACGCAGAGCCCTCCCCGGCCTCGAACTCCAAGGAACGTCCGTAATGACTACGACAACCTTGCGCCTGCCGCCGATGCTCAGCGTCGACGAGACCGCGCAGAACCTCAACGTCTCGACCAAGACCGTGCGCAGCCCGATCACCCGCGGCGAGCTGCCCGCACACCACGTCGGCAGCTGCGTGCGCGTCAGCGATGAGGCGCTGCGTAGCTACCTCAGGCGCAGCCGCGAATGATGTCCACCCAGGGGCACCCAAGTCCCCGTACGTCAGAATGACCGGCGCAGAATCAGGCCGCCTGCCAGGCTGCCCTCGAACCGGCAGGTTTCCTGGAGGAAGGGTGGCGTCGCCGCCGGCTGGGCGGAGGCCAGCCGCAGATGGTCACCGACGGCTATGGCTACTGGCTGACTTGGCTCGAGCGCATCGGGCAACTCGATCCCGCGTCGACCCCGGTCAGCCGCGCCAACCGCGAGCGGGTGCAGGCCTACGCCGAGGCGGCGGCGCTGCGCCTGGCGGTGTCCGTGCAGACCCGCGTCAACGATCTGAGCCGCAGCCTGCACGTGGGCATGGTCCTGGCCCTGCTCGGGCACACCACGCTGGCGCTCTCGGAGAAGCACTACAACCAGTCGCGGATGGTCGATGCGTCAGGGCGCAACAACGGGGCCATGGGCCAGGTGCGGCAGGCGATGTTGGAGTTGCTGCGGTAAGCTCTCCCATCGAGGAAGCTATGCAGCCTGCGTCCCATGTCAGCTACACGACGCTCAATGTCAGCCGAGGCAGGTTTCTATCGCTTCGGGGGCGGACCCTTCCGCTGCCTCGGCTTAGCTGCTTATCGGCTCGAAGCTTCCAGTTGCTGACCTACTCAGCTCGCCCTAGCGAATCCAGCGACCTCGTAGCCAGCTGATCGATAATACGTTTAAGTGCTGCGATATTGTTCTCGTCTTTGGCGCTTTCGAGCGCGTCCTCGAGCACCTCGCGGATTTCGTCGGCGCCGACCCGCTCCATCTGCCAGTTCGGATACAGACGCTCGCGCTTTTCCTCGGTCTGGTCCAGCGAGACGATGTCGTAATGTCGCGGATCGCCATGCAGACGCGCCATCAGCTTTCGCACCTCGGTTGCCGGCCCCTCGATCCATTGGAAGAAGACGCCGCTGCCGAAAACGAGTATCCCGGTGATGCCGCAGGTGAGATTGTGGCGTTGCGCAGACTCGATGATGCGGTCGACCTCGCCGTCGTGCACGCCATCTGCTGCACGACTGCAATAAACAAAAGTGTATAGCGTGGGCGCGGTGGGGTCGTAGTCAGGGTCGCTTGGGAAGCCGGGTTCATCGAACATGAGGTGGCTCGCTTCATATGCCAGGCAGGCCGTGTCACACGGCTTGCGAATGTCAGGCTAGCGCATTGATCTTATTTGTGTAAGTAGTGATAAGCCATATCCATAGCTCGGGTCATGCTGCTGGGCTAGTGCGGCTCCTGGCTCGCCGAACCGCCATCGAAGCCATACCCGTAGGGCTTTCCCCCGGCTTAGAGCCCTAGGGACCTTTCGTCATGACTGCCGCGGCGCGCAACTGCAGTAACTTCGCCTCCGCCTGGGCCGCATGCCCATGGCCGGCAAGCCAGCGCGGCGTCTCCGGCAGCAGCCCATCCCCGACCGAGAGCACTACCCCCGGCAACCCGCCGAACCTGAGCATCGAGCGCTGGCCGCCGCTCACCACGAACCCGACCTCCTTGGTCCGTTCCCTCTCCTGAGACTTCGGGCAACGCGAAGAAGCCGTCTGGTGAATGCTTGCCGGCAACCGTACCGGGTCGCGGGAGCCATTTTCATCCCAGGTGCCGATTTTTTCCGGTCCGCATGCCCTCCCGCAGGGTCGTGGCAGCAGGATCAGGTCACGTGCTCGACACTACCCACCAGCAATGCCAACCGCCCTACCCGCTCGCAGTCCCCCGGGACTGCGGACGCGGGGCGCGTGCCTGCCGACGGCTCCGGTCACGCTGCTCTGCTGAACCTGGTAGGGCTCCTGACTTGCCAGGCCGCCCTGGAGGCCATGCGCACAGTGCCCTTGCCGGCTTCGACCTCCAAGGAACCTCCGTCGTGATTACCACCACCATGCGCCTGCCGCCGATGCCCAAGTCAACAAGCAGAACGACCCTCTCCGACACCTCAATCACGCGTCGCGGTCGTTCAATTCGAAATGAGGTCCTTGATTCGCTTGGCCAGCGCGTCGATCGCGAAAGGCTTGGTCATCACATGCATACCTGGATCGAGATGGCCGTGGCTGAGCACGGCATTCTCGGCATAACCCGTGATGAAAAGCACCTTGAGCTCCGGCCGTGCCACCCGCGCCGCGTCGGCGACCTGCCGGCCGTTTATCCCGCCTGGAAGCCCCACATCCGTCACCAGCAGGTCAATGCGCACATCGGATCGCAGCACATGCAACCCGGCAGCCCCGTCTGCTGCCTCGATCGCGCGGTAACCCAGCTCCTCCAGCACTTCGGCCACCAGCATGCGGATCGTCGGCTCGTCGTCGACGATCAGAACCGTCTCCCCGTCTTCCGCCCGGGCGACGTCGATCGGCTCGGCCGGAGCCTCGTTGGCCTCGGCGGCGCCCTGGTGCCGCGGCAGATACAAGCAGACCGTCGAGCCCTGCCCGATCTCGGAATATATCCGCACCTGCCCGCCGGACTGCTGCGCAAACCCGTAAATCATGGAGAGACCAAGACCAGTACCCATACCGATCGGCTTGGTGGTGAAGAAAGGATCAAAGGCCTTTTCCATTACATCACGACTCATGCCCGTGCCGGTATCGGACACGCACATCGAAACATATTGGCCGGAAGACATGCCGTGGGCCTGCGCAGTGCGCTCGTCCATCCACCGGTTCGCGGTCTCAATCGTAATTCTGCCACCATCGGGCATCGCATCGCGTGCATTGATGCACAGATTGAGCAGCGCATTCTCCAGCTGGCTCCCATCCACCAGCGTCGGCCACAGCCCGGCGGCGCCGATCAGCGGCTCAACCTCGATAGCCGGCCCCACGGTGCGCCGGATCAGATCCTCCATCCCCTACACCAGGCGGTTTACATCGGTCGGTTTTGGATCGAGCGTCTGTCGGCGCGAGAACGCCAGAAGGCGATGCGTCAGCGAAGCCGCCCGTCTTGCCGCACCTTGGGCGGCCGTGACATAGCGATCTATCTCACTGATCCGCCCTTGGGCCACACGAGCCTGCAACAGCTCAAGGCTGCCGGTCACACCGGTGAGGAGATTGTTGAAATCATGCGCAAGACCGCCGGTAAGCTGACCCACCGCCTCCATCTTCTGGCTCTGTCGCAGGGCCTCCTGCGTAGCTACCAGGGCGTTTTGCGCCTGGATCCGAGGCGAGATGTCTATGGCATGGTGGAAGGCGCCGACGACGATCCCCTGCTCATCGCGAAGCGGATTGTATGTCACTTCCCAGAACGGCTTGGACAAATCGGGATCGCCGAACTCTTCAGTGACTGTGAACGATTCGCCGGCCAGCGCCCGTTCCATGAAACCGCGCATGACTTCCGCCTGCCCCGGTAGGAAAAGATCGGGAAACACCTCGCCAACATTTATATGATGGGCATATATGCGAGAGAAATGTTCGCTATGTGCCTTGTTGAAGGCTGTCACACGACACTCGGTATCGAACGCGCAGATAGGTGCACTGTCAGATTGCACAATACTCTCGTATAAACGGAGCATAGCCGAGCGCTCTGTAATCTGGTCTTCCAGCGTCTTATTCAATCGACGGGTGGATTCAGCTTCTGCCAGCAATTGGTCCGCGTCGAGATGGAAAGCGATTAGTTGAGCAAATAGATGAAACGTCCCGACAATTTCCGGTGTGTTAACGTTTGCCGGTCGGGGGTCGATCGCACACAATGTTCCGAAGAATTCGCCGTCCTTTCTGACAATGGGTACTGAAACATAACTCTGAAATCCATAGAGCGCCGGCGTGGGATGTCGGCAGAATTCTTCGTCTAGGGAGACATTGTTGATTAAAATGGGGAGCTTGCCGTTGCGCACCTGCCTGCAGATCGTCGTTTCGACATCCAACTCGCCGCCCGGTCGGAGGCCAAAGGCAATCTGATCTCGAGACTGGCAAATAATCCAGCGATCGTCGGTGACCCGGGCAACTGCGGCAAATCCCATGCCTGTCGTCCGACACAGCACGTCCAGGATCAGCGGGACAGCCTCGATCCGAGAAACCGCGTCCAATTCGTCTTGAAAGTCGTGTCTGGTCAAGACGGGTCACCCCTCGATCGATGGCTCGGACGGCGGCATTAGCGCTAGGGTCCGGTAGGGTTTTAGTGTCAGCGGCAACTTAGGCCAAAGATCGGCGGCCGCGCGAATAGGACGGGCGCCAAACGGGGCCTCGCTGGATCGACGTCCATGCCCTGTCCGATTTCTCTCCCCGGACCTCAGCGTCACGCGGCGCGAAGACCGGGGACGGTCACCAGCAATTGATTTCGCTTGCGGGAGCGGTTTCGTCCCCGGTGCAAGACTTTTGCCGGACGGACTATGCACCCCGC
>CAZZZA010000019.1:0-34304 GCA_964658455.1 uncultured Lichenihabitans sp. | reverse complement strand
TCAGGCACACCACCAGCGGCATGCCGGCGAACGGATACAGCGCGAAGCCGATCGCGGCGGTGCTGAGCACGACGGCGACGATCGCCAGCAGCAGCACGGTGGCGGTCTCGTGCGCCAGCCGGCGGACATCGATCGCCAGCGCGCCCTGGAACACCAGGATCGGCAGGAAGATCAACAGGAACGCCTCGCTGTCGACCGGGAAATCCAGCAGCGTGCGCGCAGCGCCGTCGAAGGCGTTGGTGAAGGAGCTGCGCAGCAGCACGTCCGCCGCACCGCCCAGCACGATGCCGACCACCGCCAGCAGCACCGTCTCCGGCAGCGCTAGCCGGCGCGCGACCGGCTGCACCGCGCACACCACCACCAGCAGCAGAGCGATCGCCAGCAGCACCGCCGGAAGACCGACCATCATCATCAATCGCCTGTCCTCCGGGTCCAAGTGGTCGCGTTCACACGGGTGAGCATGTCACATCCATGCGGCGTTTGCATGGCACCGCAAGCCGGCGCGCGGTGGCGACACGGCACCGTGCCGGCGTCTCAAAATCTTCACATCTGTATCAAACTGTTGCTGATACACGGCATGGCTTCGCAAAGCAGAGGCACTACAAATGTTATCGTCCAGGAAAACCAGAGCGCTGCTGACCACCGCCCTCGTCTCGTCGGCCCTGCTCGGCGCCGCGCGCCCGGCCGCCGCCGCCTACCGGCATGTGCTGCTGATCAGCGTCGACGGCATGCACGGCACCGACCTGTCCAACATCCTGGCCAGCGGCCCGGGCTATTTCCCGGCGCTCAAGGCGCTCAGCCAGCATAGCGTGATCTACCCGAACGCCTTCACCACCGCGCCTTCGGACAGCTTTCCCGGCATGATCGCCCAGGTCACCGGCGGCACCCCCTATTCGGCCGGCGTGTTCTACGACGACAGCTACGACCGCACCCTGTATGCGCCGGGCTCGACCTGCCAGGGCCAGCCGGGCACCGAGACCAACTACGCCGAGAACATCGACGTCGATTCGTCGCGCGTGGATGGCGGCGGCACCGTCGGCGCGCCGCTGACCCAGATCGACCCGGCCAAGCTGCCGCGGGAACTCAAGAACGGCGTCTGCAGCCCGGTCTACCCGCACCAGTTCATCCGCACCAACACCCTGTTCGAGGTGGTGCGCGCGCATGGCGGCTACACCGCCTGGGCCGACAAGCACCCGGCCTACGACATCCTGAACGGTCCGTCCGGCAAGGGGATCGTCGATCTCTACACGCCGGAGATCGATTCCAACTTCCCGGGCGGCGGCGTCGGCAGCCACACCAACAGCTACACCGCGACCCGCACCTACGACGAGCTGCACGTCCAGGCGGTGCTGAACGAGATCGACGGGCGCAACAGCACCGGCACCAGGCCGGCGCCAGTGCCGGAGGTGTTCGGGCTGAACTTCCAGGCGGTCAGCGTCGGCCAGAAGCTGGCGTCGTCGGGACCGACCGACCAGCCGGGCCTGGTCGGCGGCTATCTCGACGCCAACGGCACGCCGGCCAGCGGCCTGTATCAGCAGGCCAGCTACGTCGACGACGCGCTCGGCCGGATCGTCGCCCGCCTCAAGGCGCGCGGCCTGTATGACAGCACGCTGATCATCATCAGCGCCAAGCACGGCCAGTCGCCGATCGACCGCAGCACCCGTCGCGCGGTCAGCGACGCGCCGTACACCGGCATCCCCGGCTACGGCTTCCACATCGCCGACGATGAAGGCCTGGTCTGGCTCAACCCGGCGCAGCAGGCGGCGCAGAGCGACGCGGCGGGCGCCTATCTGCGGCAGAACGCGCAGACCCTGGCGATCGAATACCTGCTCGACCGCACCGCGCTCACTGACACCTACCGCGACCCGCGCCATGACAGCCGCACCCCGGACTTCATCGCCGTTTCCACGCACGGGGTGATCTATACCGGCGGCTCCAAGCTCGCAGAGCATGGCGGCTTCTCGTTCGACGACCGCAATGTCGGCCTGCTGGTGGCCAACCCGCGGATCGCGCATGCGGTCGATGTGAGCACGGTCAACACGACGCAGATCGCGCCGACCATCCTGAGCGAACTCGGGCTGGACCCGAACGAGCTGAAGTCGGTCCGCGTCGAGCACACCACGTCGCTGCCCGGCCTGCGCTGACCGACAGCGCGTCGCGCGGCCGTTCCCGGTTGAACGGCCGCGCCGATGCCAGCGCGGCGTCACCGCTCCTGCGTGGCAGCGATCCAGGCCTGGGCGCGGGCTTCGGGATCGGGCGCCTGCGTGATGTCGGAGACCACCGCCACCGCGTCGGCGCCGGCCCCGAGACAGGCCGCGACCCGTTCGAGCGTGATGCCGCCGATCGCCACCAGCGGGGTGGCGCCGATGCGCCGCTTCCAGCTGCCAAGCCGCGCCGTGCCCTGCGGCGCCCACGGCATCTGCTTCAGCGTGGTCGGCCAGACCGGTCCCAGCGCCACGTAGTCCGGCGCCACCGACATGGCGCGGTCGAGTTCCGCCTCGGAATGGGTGCTGACGCCCAGGCGCAGCCCGGCGCGGCGGATCGCCGGCAGGTCGGCGCCGTCCAGATCCTCCTGCCCGAGATGCAGGAAATCCAGCCGCCGGTCGATCGCCAGCGCCCAGTGATCGTTCAGCACCAGCGTGGCGCCGCTCGCGTCGCAGGCCGCCTTGGCGCGCGCCACGGCATCGGCCAGCACCGCAGCCGGCGCCTGCTTGATCCGCAACTGGACCAGCCTGGCGCCGGCAGCGGCCATCCGCGCCACCCAGTCGGCGCTGTCCACCACCGGATAGAAGCGTCCCGGCAGCGCGCGGGGGTCAGACAAACGCCTGGCCCAGCACCGGGGTCGAGGGGCTGGCCATGTCGCGCGGTTCCATCGGGTCGGCCAGACGCCCGGCCAGCCCGGCCTCGATCGCCAGCCGGAACGCGCGCGCCATCGTCACCGGGTCGCCGGCCTGGCTGACCGCGCTGTTGAGCAGGATGGCGTCGTAGCCCAGCTCCATCGCCGCCGCGGCGTGGCTCGGCAGGCCGATTCCGGCATCGATCACCAGCGGCACCTCGGGAAAATGCGCGCGCATTGCCCGCAGGCCGAACGGGTTGTTGAGCCCGCGCCCGGAGCCGATCGGCGCCCCCCACGGCATCAGCACCTGGCAGCCGGCGCGCAACAGCCGCTCGGCCACCACCAGATCCTCGGTGGTGTAGGGGAACACCTTGAAGCCCTCGTCGGTCAGGATCCGCGCCGCCTCGACCAGCCCGAACACGTCGGGGGTCAGCGTGTCGCTCTCGCCGATCACCTCGAGCTTGATCCAGTCGGTGCCGAACACCTCGCGCGCCATCTGCGCCGTGGTGACAGCCTCGCGCGGCGAATGGCAGCCGGCGGTGTTGGGCAGCACCCGCACGCCGAGCGCCTGCACCAGCGACCAGAAGCTCTGCCCGGCGCGCTGCTCCGCGCCCTCGCGGCGCAGCGACACGGTGACGATCTCCGCGCCCGATTCGCGCACCGCCGCCGCCAGCACGTCCGGCGACGGGTAGCTCGCGGTGCCCAGCATTAGCCGCGCCGTGATGTCGCTGTCGTAGAGCCGCATGCTCAGCCTCCCTGCATCGGCGCCAGGATCTCCAGCGCGCTGCCCTCGGTCAGACGGGTCGCGGGCCGGCGGCCCGCCGGCACGAACGCGCCGTCGAGCGCCGTCGCCACCCTGGCGTCGCCGTAACCCAGTTCGCCCAGCAGCCGGTCCAGGCTGGTCGCCGACACCTCGCGGCGCTCGCCATTGATGGTGATGTTCATCAGTTCGCTCGCTCCGCGAAATAGCCGGCGATCCGGCGGCATGCCTCGCGCAGACGCGCCTCCTCGACGGCGAAGCAGAGCCGCAGACAGCCCTCGCCGTCCGGTCCGAAGGCGCGCCCCGGCGCCAGCCCAACCTTGGCGCGGCGCAGCAGGTCCTGTGCCAGCGCCACCGAATCGGTGCAACCGGCGACGGCGAAGAAGCAGTACATCGCCCCCTCCGGCACCGGCATCGATACCCCGGGAATGGCGCCGAGCAGCGCCACCGCCAGGTCGCGCCGCTGCCGCAGACGCCGCATGCTCTCGGCGACGAAACCCTCGCCCTGCTCGATGGCGACGATGCCGGCGCGCTGCACGAAGCCGGGCGCGCAGGAGGTGTTGAACTCGCACACCTTGCCGAGCGCCGGCATCAGCGACGGCGGCGCGGTGATCCAGCCCAGCCGCCAGCCGGTCATCGACCAGCTCTTGGAGAAGGAATTGACGCTGATCAGCCGGTCGCCGGGTTCGGCCTGTTCGAGGAACACCGGCGCGGCGACACGGTCGAACACCACGCGCTCATAGACGTCGTCGGCCAGGATCCAGATGCCGTGCCGGCGGCAGTGCCGCAGCAGCACCGCCTGCGCCTCGGCGTCCAGCATCCAGCCGGTCGGGTTGGCGGGCGCGTTCAGGATCACCAGGCGCGTGTCCGGGGTCAGCGACGCCAGCAGCCGGTCCAGATCGATCTGCCAGCGTCGCCCGCGCAACTCGAGCGGCACCGTCTCGACCACCGCGCCGCACAGCGCCGGGATGCCCGCGAGGTTGGGCCAGTGCGGCGTGGTCAGCACCACCCGGTCGCCGGGCGAGAGCAGGGTCTGGCAGGCCAGCAGGATCGCGTTCACCCCGGACGAGGTCACCAGCACCCGCTCGGCGGTGCAGGGCCGGCCCAGCCGCGCCTGGTAGCCGGCGATGCTCTCGCGCAGCGCCGGCAGGCCGTAGTTGGAGACATAGAAGGTCTCGCCATCGTCGAGCGCCTGCTTCGCCGCCTCGCGGATGAAACCCGGCGTGACCGCGTCCGGCTCGCCGAACCAGAGCGGGATCACGTCCTGCAGCCCGATCCCGGCATTGGCCACGGCGCGGATCAGCGAGCCCGGCATCGCCTCGATCTCGGGCCGGGACAGCGTATCGAAACGAGGCGGCTGCTGGTCCATCTATGGTCCTCATCTCCGGCCGGACCGGCCGGGCTGCGGCGGCGGCGTGTATGATGTAGCATCCAGGCGTCATCAGCCGCCCGGACGTCGAATGCATCTCCGCCATGCCCTCCTGCTTGCCCTGCTTTGGCCCCTCCAGGCACGCGCCGCAACTCTGCCGGAGACAACGCCGGCCGCCGCGCCGGCCGTGGCGCCGCCCGCGTTCCTGGACCAGGTCGAGGGGGCGCAGGCGCTGGACTGGGTCCGCGCCCACAACGCGCGCACCTTCGCCACGCTGCAGCACGACCCGCGCTATGCCGGGTTCCATGACGACGCGCTGGCGGTCGCCCAGTCGCAGGACCGGATCCCGACGCCGCAGGTGATCGGCGGCCAGGTGTATAATTTCTGGCAGGACGCCGCCCACCATCACGGGCTGTGGCGGCGCACCGACCTCGCCTCCTATCGCAGCGCGTCGCCCGACTGGCACACCGTGATCGATCTCGATGCGCTGTCGGCGACCGAACACGCCAACTGGGTGTGGAAGGGCGTCACCTGCGAGGAGCCGGCCGAGCAACGCTGCCTGATCGGCCTGTCCGAGGGCGGCGAGGACGCGGAGACCGAGCGCGAGTTCGATCTGGCCGACGGACGTTTCGTCGCCGGCGGCTTCGTGCTGCCGCGCTCCAAGCAGTCGATGGTCTGGGAAGACCGCGACACGCTGCTGCTGGCGCGCGACTGGGGCCGCGCCGCGGACGGCAGCGGCAGCCTGACCGCGTCCGGCTATCCGTTCATCGTCAAGCGGCTGCATCGTGGCCAGGCGCTGGACCAGGCCACCGAGGTGACCCGGGGTGCGGCCACCGACATCTCCGACGCGCCGGAACTCTGGGTCGACGGCCAGGGCCACCGGCTGACGCTGATCCATCGCGGCCTGACCTTCTTCACCGCCTCCTACCAGCGGGTCACGCCGTCCGGGCTGAGCCCGTTGCCGCTGCCGCCGAAATCCACCGCGATCGGGCTGGTCGCCAACCGGCTGGCGGTCAAGCTGGACCAGGACTGGCAGCCGGCCACCGGACCGGCGCTGGCCGCCGGCAGCCTGGTCTCGCTCGATGCCGACCACCCGGACGCGGCGCCGCTCACGATCTTCGCGCCGACACCGCGCCAGTCGGTGGAGGCGGAATCGGTCGGCGCGACCCGGGACCGGCTGCTCGCGGTGATCTACGACACGGTGCGCGGCGGGGCCTCGATCTTCACCCCGACCGCGACCGGCTGGCGGCAGCAGGCGCTGCGCCTGCCGCACAACGTCGCCGTGACCCTGGTCGATAGCGGTCCCAGCAGCGACGTCGCCTTCCTCCAGGTCACCGGCTTCCTGACCCCGAGCCAGCTCTGGCAGGTCGATGCCGCCGCCGCCGCCGCCACCAGGATCAAGGCGCTGCCGGCGCAGTTCGACGATCGCGGCCTCATGGTCGAGCAGCGCAAGGCGGCATCGACCGACGGCACCGCGATCCCCTACTTCATCGTGCATCGCCGCGGCATGAAGCGCGACGGCGGCAACCCGACCGAGCTGACCGCCTATGGCGGCTTCGGCGTCTCCAGCGTGCCGCTCTATTCCGGCGCGATCGGCCGGCTCTGGCTCGCGCGGGGCGGCGTCTACGTGCTGGCCAACATCAGGGGCGGCGGCGAATTCGGCCCGGCCTGGCACGAGGCCGGCCGCAAGACCAACCGGCAGCGCGTGTTCGACGATTTCGCCGCGGTCGGCCGCGACCTGATCGCCCAACACATCACCTCGCCGCGCCGGCTCGGCATCCGCGGCCGCTCCAACGGCGGCCTGCTGATGGGGGTGGAGTTCACCCAGCACCCCGAATTGTGGCGCGCGGTGATCATCGGCGTGCCGCTGCTCGACATGCGAAATTTCGAGACCATGGCGGCGGGCGCCTCCTGGGTCGACGAATATGGCAGCCAGTCCAGGCCGGAAGAGGCGGCGTTCCTGAACCGGATCTCGCCGCTGCAGGCGCTCAAGCCGGGGGTCGCCTATCCGGAGCCGTTCATCTTCACCTCGACCAAGGACGACCGGGTCGGGCCGGTGCATGCCAGGCGCTTCGCCTGGCGCCTGGATCAGCTCGGCGTGCCGTTCCTCTACTACGAGGACACCGAGGGCGGGCATGCCGGGACCGCCAACCTGGAAGAGATCGCGCACGAGCAGGCGCTGGAGGCCACCTACCTGAACCAGCGCCTGCGCGACTGACCTTGCCGCCGGCGGTGCCGCTTTCGTGAGCGCCATCGCCGGCTTGTGAGCCCCCGATCGGCGGCGGTGATGCGTAGAGCATGCTCTGCCCTGCGCAGCCCGACCGGAGATCGATACCCTGCTTGCACTTACCGAACCCGAGATCGCGCGCGATTTCAAAGCCTTCGTCGGCGCTTCCGACTTTCCCTGCCTCGGCGCCAAGTCCGCCCTGTCGCGTGGCACCCTGGTCTGCATGGCGGCGCGCGACATCCGTTCCGGCTGGAACGACCTCGACATCCACGCCCGCCTGCTCGACTTCGTCGATGCATATCACCGCGAGCCGGGGCCGTTCCGCAGCTTCGTGGTGCTGTTCGAGCAGCCGGGCGAACTCAGCGAGACGGCGTTCGAGGGCGCGCTGTGGGACCGGATCCAGTCGCTCGCGGACAAGGATGCGTGGAAAGGCCTGATCCCCGATGCGCGGGTCAGCGACGATCCGGACAACCCGCATTTCTCGCTCAGCATCGGCGGCGAGGGCTTCTTCGTGGTCGGGCTGCATCCGAGCGCGACCCGGCCGGCGCGCCGCTTCTCTCGGCCGGTGATGGTGTTCAACATGCACGACCAGTTCGAGATCCTGCGCGCGGAAGGGCGCTACCAGCGGCTGCGCGAACGCATCCTGGAGCGCGACCTCGCCCTCGCCGGAACGCCGAACCCGATGCTGCAGGCGTTCGGCGAAGGCTCCGAGGCGCGCCAGTACAGCGGGCGCGCGGTGGAGCGCGGATGGGATTGTCCGTATCGCGGACGGGGACAGTCTTGAGGGCCGAGATCCCGCCGCGTTCCGGTACCGCCTTCACCCTGGACCGCGGCGACACGCTGACCGTGATCGATGTGCGCGGCGAGCAGGTCGCGGATCTGCTGGCGTTCCGCCGTGACGATATCGACGAGGTCCTGTCGTCGGGCCGCACGCTCGACTATGCGAGCCGGATCTTCCTGACCGCGGGCGACGATCTGTATTCGAACCGCAGCCAGGTCATGCTGCACATCGTGCGCGACACCGTCGGCCGCCATGATTTCCTGCTGACGCCGTGCTCCGCCGACACGTTCAGGATCATCTACGGCGACACCACGCCGCATCGCGGCTGCTTCGGCAATCTCGCCGAGGCGCTGGCGCCGTACGGGATCGGGCCGGACCGGATACCGGTCGCGTTCAACGTGTTCATGAATGTCGCGGTGGATTCCGAGACCGGCGTGCTGCGTGTCGACCCGCCGCTGAGCCGTGCCGGCGACCATGTGGTGCTGCGCGCCGAGCAGGATCTGATCATCGGCCTCACCGCCTGTTCGGCGCTGCAATCGAACAACCACAGCTTCAAGCCGATCGCCTACGAGATCGAACGCCGCCAAGGCTGAGACCTAGCGCGGAGGCTCCGGCCCCAGCAGGCGATCGGCGAGCTGCATCGCCAGCGCCGGCGCCAGCAGGAAACCGTGCCGATACATGCCGTTGACGTGCAGCCCGTCGGCGGCCTGTTCGATCCGCGGCATGTTGTCGCCGAAGGACGGGCGCAGATCGGCGGCGATTTCCAGGATCTCCGCCTCGCCGAAGCCGGGATGGAGGGCGAACGCCGCGCTCAGCAGTTCCATGATCGAGCGCACGCGCGGCGCACCGCGTTCCTCGCTCTCGATCATGGTCGCGCCCAGCATCACCACCCGGTCGGCGCGCGGCACCAGATACACGCCGAAGCGCGGATGCAGCAGGCGGATCGGCCGCGACAGGGCCAGCCCGTCCACCCGCAGCAGCAGCATCTCGCCACGCACGCCGCGAAGATCGTGCAGCGCCGCCCTGGCACCCAGGCCGCGCGCATCGACATGGTGCGCAAACAGGCCGGGCGGGGGATCCGGCTGGTCGGTGAGGATGCGGCCGCCCAGCGCCAGCAGCCGCTGGCCGAGCGCCGGGAGCGCCCGCCTCGGATCGAGATGGGCCTCCCCGGGATAGAACAGGCCACGCGCGAAGCGGTCGGCGAGCGCCGGTTCCAGGGCCGCGATGCCGGCGGCGTCGACGGGCCGGTGGCCTTCGGTGCGCCGCGCCATGCGGTCGAGTTCGGCCCGGTCGCGCGACAGCGCCAGCACCAGCGTGCCGGCGAACACCGTGTCCGGCACCTGCCGGCGCCACCAGTCGAGCGACGGCAGCGCCAGTTCGGTCAGTCCGGGCGGCGCGGTCTCCGCCTCGCACCAGGGGGCAAGCATGCCGCCCGCCTTCCAGGAGGCGCCGGCGCCGATCGCGGGACCAGCTTCGGCCAGCGTGACCCGCGCGCCGCGTTCGGCCAGCGTGACCGCGCAGGCCAGGCCGGCGATGCCGCCGCCACGCACCAGCACCGACGGCGCGCCGCTCACGACGCGTCCTGCGAGCCGGCGCCGGGAAGATTCTGGAACACCGCGATCTCGCCGCTGCCGCAGAAATCATCCTCGACCGACAGTGCGCGGCGCAGCGCCTCGCTCAAGCCGAGACGGCCGCGCCTGACCTGTTCCAGCATCGCGGTCGCGGTCTCGGGGCGGAACGGCAGATCGAGCAGGTCCGGCCCCCAGCAGCGCAGCAGCGACAGGGCATAGTTCTCGGCGCCCTGGTAGAAACGCTCCAGGGTGGGAAACATGGTCTGCGACAGGCCGTCATGGCGAAACCGGGGCTGCGGCGGCGAGACGCTGTCGTCGTAGCCGGTGACCTGGCCGTGCGGCGCGGTCAGGAACGCCTCGAGCATCAGCCCGTAACCGCCGGTGAATTCGGCGACGTTGCCGTCGGCGAAAGCACCGAACGCGAACCCGCCGCCCTGCCGCACCTGCGCCGCGTCGTGCGAGACGCCCATGTAGAGGCCGATGAGGCGGGTGCCGAGCATGCCCTGCAACGCGGTCTGCATGGTGCCGCTGTAGCCGACATCGACGAACCCGTACGGGCCGGGGCCCTGCATGCCCACCGACGCCGCATAGGCGGCCAGTCCGCGCGCGGCTTCGCTGCCATGGCGGGTGATCGGCTCCCGCATGAGTTCCATCATGCAGCGCACCAGTTCGCGGTCGCGCGGGAACGCGATCCGATGATGCTGGTGGCAGAGTGCCGGATCCGGCACGTAGCCGAGCCGGGCAAGGAAGAAATCCGACAGCGTGCCGACGAAACCGGCGCCACGCAGCACCGCGTCCGGATCGAACGCGACCCCCTGCGCGGCGGCCAGGGCCGCGCGTCGCGAGCAATGGAAATAGACCGAGCGCGGCAGATCGGTGCGGCCGGTCGCCGTCACCACCGCATCGTAGAAGCGCTTGAGAAACCAGCCCTCGCGCGCGACGAAGAACAACCGATCCAGATGGCGTATGGTCGGATGGGCGGCGATCCAGGCGGTGAAGGCGAACAGCAGCGGTCCGAGCAGCACGCCGCCGGCCTGCTCGGGATCCGACAGCAGCAGCGGCTCGATACCGCCGGGCCCGAGATAGGGCTGGTTGAACAGCTCCGCGGCGATCGGGCCCAGCAGGATATCGTCGCCGAGCGTCGGCGCGCCGTCCGGCAGCAATCCGTGCATCGCGAACAGAGTGGCCGGCGCGAACACATGGAAATGCCGTATCCCCGCCCGCGCGGTCTGCTGGATGTCGGACTGCTCGTTGTCGCCGACATGCAGCAGGCGCGCCGCAGGCTCGTGCCGCTTGACCAGGTCCCAGAGATCGCCGCGATCCTTGCGCGCCCGTCGCTCCGAGGAGAGATAGACCGTATCGACCAGGTCGGCGAGGCCGAAGCCGGCCAGCATCCGGTCGAACGCCCGCCGGGTCAGATAGGAATCGCTGGTCAGCAGCGTCCGCCTGCCGAGCGTCCGCGCTTCGCGCAGCGCCTCGACCATGAGCGCGCGCGGCCGCAGGCAGCGCAGGTCGAGCGCCACTTCCTCGCGCAGCACGTAGTCGATCGCCTCCCGGCTCCAGCCGGGGCCGGCATCGCGCGCGAAGCAGGCATGGATCTCGTCGAGATCGACATCGCCGCCATCGGCCTCCGCCTCCTGCCTCTCCAGGCGGGCCTGCATCTCTGCCTGCCGACGACGGGCGACATAGTCGTCGGCGCCGGGAAAATGACGGGCGACGGCGAAGCCGATGAAACGGTGCACCGCATCCGGCGTCAGGCAGGACCGGGTCAGCAGCGTATCGAACAGGTCGAACGACACCACCTCGCTCTGGTGGATGGTATCCAGCAGTCCGGAATGGCTGGCGCGCTGATACTGGTCGAGATTCCGGCTGCCCCAGCCTGGCCTGATCAGGCCATGCGCGTAGTCGAGTTCGGCGAAACCGAAGCCGGCATCGGCCGCGAGCAGGACGATGATGCGCTCGATCGCATGCATGATCGTGCCGTCGGTCTGACCGAGTTCCTCGGGAAAATCCTCGATCTGCCAGGGATGATCGAGCAGTCTGGCGATCGAAGCGGTGCGGGCCCAGAACATGCCGCCGAGCGGGTAGTCGAACGCGCCGCGCGGCACCGGGGCCTGCATGCCGAGCCGGTCGTGGAGGGGCTGCGCCAGATGCTGGTTCGACAGCCAGCCATACGCCCAGTAGCGCACCGCCTCGCCGGCACTCGCCGTCAGCACCCCGAGTGCCGGATCGTCCTCGAAGCGTGCGATCAGGCCGCTGGTGGCCGGCATCGGCGGCAGCAGCGTCCGCAGCAGCGCCTCGCGCCAGCTTTGCTGCTCGAAGCCGCCATGCAGCGATTTCTTGGTGTGCAGATGCAGCACCAGTTCATGCGCCCGGACCGGCTCGCGAAACACCGTGAGCAGCGGCCCGAAATTGCGGCCGCGGTTGGCGCACACCCGCACCAGCAGCAACGCGTCCAGCGCGCGCGCCTCGAAGATGGCGCGGATCCGCGCCTCCTTGTCCGGCTCGTCGGTGCTGACCAGCAGATCGAACCGGTACGGCAGATGACGCAACAGATCGCAGATCTCGTCGAACAGATCGACGTAATACGCATGCACCACGACCGCGAGGCTCGGCTGTCGCGCCGGTTTGGCGGTCAGCACGAACGGTTCGACGGTCCGGCCAGGCGGCGTGCCGGCCCGGTCGAGCACCGAGCGCGGCCGGTAGCCCTCGGCGTGGCCGACCTGCAGAAAATGCGAGAGCGGATCGTCGAGACCGGGACGAAGATGCCAGGCCTGACGCAGGTAGTCGGCGCTGTCGAACAGCGGACCCGGCGAGGCATGGCGCCTGATCCCGTGGGCGAGATAATGGTCGAGCGGATCCAGATCGCTCTGCGCCGCGTCGGGGTGATGCGCGCGATACCAGTCGGCATCGAACAGGCCGGACCGTTCGATCAGCGCGCGATGCGCGGCGAACGCCTTGCGCCGGTGCAGGGCCTCCTGTCTGGTCTGGTCGCCGTTGGTCTCCATCGTCGCGACGGTAGCAAAAGCGGGCGAGAAGGCCAGATGCGCCGCCCGGTCGCGGCTCACGGCTCGCCATCACCCTCCGGCTCGCGCTCGCCCAGCCGCCACGCGCCGGTGCAGAGTTCGAAGCCGTCCTCGCGGGCGACGGCGATCAGGGTGACGCCGGCCTGTGCCGCGGTGCGCAACGCCAGCGCGGTCGGCGCGGACACCGCGGCCAGGATGGTGACGCCCATGATCGACGCCTTCTGCACCAGTTCGACCGAGATCCGGCTGGTCATCAGCAGGATGCCCTCGGCGGCGTCGCAGCGCGCGGCGGCGAGCGCGCCATGCAGCTTGTCGAGGGCGTTGTGCCGGCCGACATCCTCGCGGATCGCCACCAGCCCGTCGGCCTCGGTCCAGAAGCCGGCAGCATGCACCGCCCGGGTGGCGTGGTTGAGCGACTGCGCGGGGCGGAGGGCGGCCATCGCCGCCATCACCGTCTCCGGCGCGATCACCCGCCCGCGCGGCACCTGGCGTGGCGGCCGGACCGCCGCCTCCAGGCTCTCCAGCCCGCACATCCCGCAGCCGGTCGGGCCGGCGACATGCCGCCGCCGCCCGTCGAGCCGTTGCATCACCGGCTCCGAGACCCATAGCCGCACCTCGATGCCCAGCGGCGCCGCGGCGTCGCCGGCGAACGGCACGATCTCGATCTGCTCGATCTCGTCGGCGGATTCGACGAGTTCCTCCGACAGGCTGAAGCCGAGCGCGAAATCATGCAGGTCCTGCGGCGTCGCCATCATCACCGCGTGACTGGTGCGGTTGTAGGACAGGGCGACCGGCAGTTCCTCCGGCACAGCGCGCATGCCGGACTCGAACCGGCCGTCGCGCCAGGCCAGGCGCGGGCTGGACCGGACGGGCATCAGGCAAGCCTCCTCATCGCCAGGCAGGGTCATGGCCGTCCTCTCGCTGCGGCGAGCCTAGACCAGACGGAGAGTTCGCGCACCGCCGCCGGGACGACCGGCAGGGCGATCACAGACCTGCCCGGTAGCGCTCCAGATTGTCCTTGCGGCTGATCTTGCCGCTGGTGGTCTTGATGATCTGGCCGAGCGGCAGGATCTCGACGGTTTTTAGCGTCAGTTCGAGCCGGTCGAACACGGCGTCGCGCACCGCCTGACGCAGGGCAGCCTGCTCCGCCGGATCGACGCGTTCGCTCTCCGCCAGCAGCACCGCCTCCTCGCTGGCGGTGCCGGGATTGAACAGCGCGAACGCGACCGCCCTGCCCGGCTTGACGCCCGGCACCAGGCTGGCGATCTCCTCGATATCGGTCGCGTAGTAGTTGCGGCCGTGGACGATCAGCATCTCCTTGAGCCGGCCGCAGACGAACAGCTCGCCCTGGTGCAGGAACCCGGTATCCCCCGTACGGAACGCGCCGGACCGCAGCACCGCCTCGCTGTCCTGCGGGTTGCGGTAGTAGCCGCCGAACAGGAAGCGTCCGCGCAGCACGATCTCGCCGACATCCTGTCCCGGCGCGGCGGCGATCTCCAGCGCGATGTCGCCGACCGGCCGGCCGCAGGAGACGAAGCTGGCGGCGTTCGGGTGCCCGGGGGGCACCGGCACCACCCTTTTCTCGGCGGAGAGCGCCGTCTGATCGACGGCCAGGATCCGCGGTTCCGCGTCGCGGGCGGTCTGCGTCACCGCGAACACGGTCTCGGCCATGGCGTAGCAGACCTGCAGCGCATGCGGCGGCAGGCCGTCGGGCGCGAAAGCGGTGCGGAAACGGTGTATCGTCTCCGGCTTGGCCGGCTCGGAGCAGCTGATCAGCGCCACCAGCGACGACAGGTCGTAGCGGTGCTTGCGATCACGGGTGCGGACGAGGTGATTGAAGGCGAAGTTCGGAAGCCAGCAATGCGTGGCGCGGTGTTCGGCGATCAGCTTGAGCAGCATGTCGGGCCGCTGCAGCCAGTCGAACGCATCGAAGGAGACAATCTCGGCGCCGAGCGTGAGCGGCAGCAGGAAGCTCGTGATCAGGCCCATGTCGTGATAGAGCGGCAGCCAGCTGACGATGCGGCTGTCGTGTCGTGCGCCGATCGCCGGCGCGTAGGCCTCTATCTGCCAGCGTATCGCATCGAAGCTGAGCGCGACGCCCTTCTTCAGTCCGGTGGTGCCGGAGCTGTGCTGCAGCAAGGCGATCCGCTCCCCAGACGCCACGGTGTCGAGCGACGGCAAGGCATGCTCGGCCAAGTGCGTCGCCTGTGTCAGACCGTCGATATCGAGCACGGCGCAAGTCGCGCCATCGACCAGCGAGGCGAGCTGGCCGACATTCTCGCCGTAGGTGACCACGCAACGCGGTTGCACGCGCGCCAGCAGCGTCGCATGGCTGGACCAGTAGGTTCGCGCATCCTGCTTCGATGTCGGGAACGGCAGGAACGACGGGATCAGCCCGGCGCGCATCGCGCCCAGGAACGCCGGATACATCTCCACGCGATGCCGCAGCACGAAGAACACCACCGAGTCTGCCGGGCACGACAAAGCGTGGAACCGCCCGGCCCAGTCCAGGACCTGTCCGTGCAGCGCGCCATAGCTCAGGCTGGTCCATCGGCCATCGCCTAGCACCGTGAGCGCGGTGCGCGTGGCGTCCTCGGCGGCGTGCGCTGCCAGCGCGTCCAGTATGGTTTGCATTCGATCTGCGCTCACGTTTTCGTGTTTGCCTGAAATTCCGGGAAGCGAACGGCCGCGCCGCACGGAGAAGCCCGGCTGGGGCTGTTTATACGCCGATGCTGCTATGGGGATGCTTCCACCACAACCTGAAACTGCTAGGATCGACAGGTTGCAACCGAATGATTGAGATTTGCGAAGATAGAAACTGGTGTTGAAGGATTTGGTGGAAACCCATAACGATATCGCACGAGCCGTTGCGCAGGGGCAGTTCGACGCCGCGACCGGCCTGCTGCGCTCGATCCGGTTCGCGGCGCCATCGGCGCCCGATGTGGTCGGGCTGTGGGAAGAGATCCATGCCGGCCGCCTGCAGGCGGAACTCGATCGCCGCAATACCCAAGCGCTGGAAGCGGAACAGGCCGCGGACTGGCAGACGGCACTGGAAATCTGGACCGACCTCAAGGTGCGCGGCTTCGAGCCGCGTTCGGTAGCGCTCGGCCTTGCCAGGAGCCTGTCGGCGCTCGGCATGCATGATCTCGCGGATGCGCGTCTGGTCGCCGCATTGTCCGCCACCCCCGACGATACCGCGCTTCTGGTCGAGCGCGCCAAGGTCGCTTCGGCGCGCGGGGAGCCTGGGCAGCATGCCCAGCGCTGGCGCGACGTCATGCGCCTGTCGCCGGACGCAGCGCTTTTCGCCGGCGTGGCGGCCCTGGCGCTGCGTGACGCCGGGGATCTCGATGGTGCGGTGTCGCTGCTCGATGCCGCGCTGCGGTCCGAGCCCGACCGCCAGGAACTCCTCATTCCACGCGCGGTGGTGGCGGAGCAGGCGGAGGACTGGAAGGAGGCGGTCCGTTGCTGGACGAAACTCCGCGACCAGCAACCGGACAATACCAGCTTCCAGGAACTGCTGGGCCGGGCGCTCTGGTCGCGGAGCCTCGATGCCGATGCGCTCGACGACTCCCCGGCAACGGCGGCGATCGGCCCGCACGCCGAGGACGATGCGCCGATCGGCCAGCCGGATCTGATGCTGGCGTTCGAGAATCTCTGCGGCAATTGCGAACTCGGTCTGGTGCAGCGCCATTTCGGCGTCGATCCGGTCGGCCTGTTCCGGTTTTCAGAGGTCCGTCCGGTCCTGATGGAGGAGCTGCTGCAGATGGAGTTCAAGCAGCTCGGCGATCCCAAGCACACCATCATCAAGGTCGAGCGGGACGAGTACATCATGCTCGACGATCGCGGCTATTTCTGGATGCATACCATGGTCAAGGTCGACCAGGTTCATTCCGACAAGTACCTGAAGCAGCAGAATGCCAGGATCACCATGCTTCGCAAGAAGCTGATCGCCGACCTTCGTGTCGGCAGCAAGATCTTCGTCTGCAAGGAACCTGCCGGGAATATCTCGGACGACAGCCTGCATCGCCTGTCGGCGCTGGTCGCCCGCTACAGCGACGCGGTTCTCCTGGGGGTCCGCAATGCCGACCCGACGCATCCGACCGGGACCGTGACCCGGCTCGCCGACCGGATCCTCGTCGGATATGTCAGCGTCCTGTTCGGCGCCGGGGCGACGGAAATCGACTTCCCGGGCTGGAAGACCATGCTGGAGGGTGCATATAGACGGGCAATACCGCGCGCGCTGCCGGCAAGGCTTGCATAGCCGCCGGGCGCGTCGCTCACCATCGTCGTCGGATCGGCACATGTCGATCGGATGCGCGCCAGCACGGAGGAACAAGCTCGTGGATCAGGCTTCGGTCTCGTCGGACGTCATCGGCATCATACGCGAGGAACTCGAGGACGACCGGCTGGCGCTGCAACCGGAGACCGCGTTGTCGTCGATCCCCGGCTGGGATTCGGTGACCATGTCCTGTGTCATGATCGCGATCGAACGCGCGTTCGATTTCGAGTTCGACGGCGCCGAACTGGACTCGCTGATCGATCTCAATAGCCTGGTCGACACCGTCATGCGCAAGCGATCGGCGATCCAGTGACGGCCGGGGCCGGCCCTATTCCACCGTGACCGATTTCGCCAGGTTGCGCGGCTGGTCGACATCGGTGCCCTTCAACAGCGCGACCTCGTAGGCCAGCATCTGCACCGCGATGCTGTGCAGGATCGGCGCGGCGAAGGCATGGGTCTCTGGAAGCACTATGGTTGCTTCGGCGATCTTTGCGATCCGCGCGGCGCCGGCGGGGTCTGTGAACACGATCAGCCTTCCGCCGCGCGCCTGCGCTTCCTGCAGGTTCGAGGCGGTCTTGTCGAACAGGCGACCGGACGGCGCACTCGCCACCACCGGCACGTTGCGGTCGATCAGCGCGATCGGCCCGTGCTTCATCTCGCCGGCGGCGTAGGCCTCGGCATGGATGTAGGTGATCTCCTTCAGCTTCAGCGCGCCTTCCAGCGCCACCGGGAAATGCGCGCCGCGGCCGAGATAGAGCACGTCGCGGGCCTCGGCGACGATCCGTGCCGCCTGCTGGATCATCGGCGCCAGCGCGAACAGTTCGGCGGCACGGCCGGGCAGATCGAGCAGCGCCTGGACCAGCAGCGCCTCGCGCGCCTCGTCGATGGTGCCGCGCGCTCGGCCGGTGGCGATCGCCAGGCAGGCGAGCACCGAGAGCTGCGCGGTGAAGGCCTTGGTGCTGGCGACGCAGATTTCCGGACCGGCGACGGTGTCGAGCACGATGTCGCTCTCGCGCGCCATCGTGCTCTCGGCGACGTTCAGCACCGACAACACATGCTGGCCGGCGGCACGCAGGCTGCGCAGCGCCGCCAGCGTGTCCGCGGTCTCGCCGGACTGGCTGATCATCAAGCCGAGACCGCCTGGCGCGAGCGGCGGCTCGCGATAGCGCAACTCGCTGGCGACATCGGCATCGACGGGAATCCTGGCCTCGCTCTCCAGCCAGGAACGGCCGATCAGCCCGGCATAGAAGGCCGAGCCGCAGGCGGTCATGGTGATGCGCGGAATGCTGGCGAGATCGAACGGCAGCTCCGGCAGCACCACCCGCCTGGTGGCCGGGTCGATCATGCGCTGCAAGGTCTGACCGATCACCAGCGGGTGCTCGTGCAGCTCCTTTTCCATGTAGTGCCGGTAGCCATCCTTGCCGATCGCCCCGCCCGGCAGCGCGCTGGTCGTGATCTCGAACGGCGCCGCGTTGCCGTCGCGGTCGAAGAACGCGGCGCCGTGACGCGACAGCACCACCCAGTCGCCGTCGCGCAGATAGGCGATGCGGCGGGTCAGCGGCGCCAGCGCCAGGCTGTCGGAGCCGAGGAACATCTCGTCCTCGCCGAAGCCGACCGCCAGCGGCGCGCCGTGCCGAGCGCCGATCATCAGCTCCGGGTGGCCGGCGAAGATCATCGCCAGCGCATAGGCGCCACTCAGACGGCGCAGGCAGGCATGCGCGGCCTCGCTGGGAGCCAGCCCCTGCTTGAGGTGGAGATCGACCATCTGTGCCACGGTCTCGGTGTCGGTGTCGGTGCTGAACACCTGGCCCGCCTGCTCGAGTTCGGCGCGCAGCTCTGCATGGTTCTCGATGATGCCGTTATGCACCACCGACACCCGCATCGTGCCGTGCGGATGCGCGTTGCCCTCGGTCGGCGCGCCGTGCGTGGCCCAGCGCGTATGGCCGATCCCGGTCACGCCCGGCAGCGGAAACCGCTCCAGCACCGTGCCCAGATTGTCGAGCTTGCCCTCGGCGCGCCGGCGCTCGATATGGCCGTTCACCAGGGTGGCGATGCCGGCGGAATCATAGCCGCGATATTCGAGCCGGCGCAGCGCGTCGAACAGAAGCGGGGTCGAGGGACGAGGACCGACCACGCCGACGATGCCGCACATCAGGATTTGTCCTTTCGCAGCCGGGCCTTCAGCGGGATCGCCCGGCCGGGTTTGGTGTCCTGCCTGGCGCGGCCGAACGCCAGCGCATCGTCCGGCACCGGCGCGGTGATGGTGCTGCCGGCGGCGACGAAGCTGCGGTCGCCGATCGTCACCGGCGCGACCAGGGTCGCGTTCGAGCCGATGAACACCCCCTCGCCCAGCACCGTGCGGTGCTTGGACACGCCATCATAGTTGCAGGTGATGGTGCCGGCGCCGATGTTGCTGCCGGCGCCGATGCTGGCATCGCCGAGATAGGCCAGGTGGTTGGCCTTGGCGCCGTCGCCGAGCGTGGTGGCCTTGAGTTCGACGAAATTGCCGACATGCGCGCCGGCACCGACCACGGTGCCAGGACGCAGCCTGGCATACGGGCCGATCACGGCGCCGTCGGCGACCACGGCGCCGTCGAGATGGCTGAAGGCGCGGATCTCCACCGCGTCGCCGACCACAACGCCGGGCCCGAACACCACGTTGGGATGGATGGTCACATCGGTGCCGAGCACGGTATCGGCCGAGAGGAACACGGTCTCCGGCGCGACCAGGGTGGCGCCGCCCTCCATCGCGCGCAGACGCAGGCGGCGCTGCACCACAGCTTCCGCCTGGGCCAGCTCGGCGCGCGAGTTGATGCCGCGCAGCTCCTCCTCCGGCGCCTCGACCGCACGAACGATGGCGCCCTGCGCGGCGGCGATCGCGACCACGTCGGTCAGATAATATTCGCGCTTGGCGTTGTCGTTGCCGACCTGGGCCAGCCAGCCGGCGAACCGGGCGGCGTCGGCGCACAGCACCCCGGCATTGCACAGGCCGATGGCGCGCTCGTCGGGGCCGGCATCGGCGAACTCGACGATCCGCTGGACCGTGCCGCCCTTAGCGTCGGTCACCAGCCGGCCGTATCGTCCGGGATCGACGGGACGCATGGCGAGCAGCGCCAGGTCGGTGCCGAAGGCGGCGCGCGCGTCAAGCAGCCGGCGCAGGGTGTGCGGCGTGATCAGCGGGTTGTCGGCGTAGAGGATGGCGACGTCGCCGGTCCCAAACTGCGCTCCGGCCTGGCTGGCGGCGTGCGCGGTGCCCAGGCGGTCGGACTGGATCACCACCGGCCAGGGTGCGGCCACCGGCAGCAGACTTTCCATGCCGGGGCCGAGCACCACGACCAGCCGCTCGAACACCTGGCTGGCGCTGTCGATCAGGTGACGCAGCATCGGCCGGCCCGCCAGCGGGTGCAGCGCCTTGGGCCAATGCGACTTCATCCTGGTCCCGAGACCGGCGGCGAGGAGGATGGCGGTGGCGTCGGCACGGTCGGACATCGATCTGGCGGTAGCCGTCCGGGCCGATCCCTGTCAAACCCGGCCGGCGTCCGATACCCATCAACAAGCGTTACGGAATACTGCATGAGCCGGTCTCGACCCGACGCCGCCCGCCTGCTGGTGCTCGATCTCGATGGCACGCTGGCCGACACGATCGAGGATCTGCGCGCGCCTGCCAACCGGCTGCTGGAGGCACGCGGGCTGGCGCCGCTGAGCCCGGACGAGATCCGGCCGATGATCGGCGACGGCGTCGCCGCCCTGGTGGCGCGGGCGCTGGCCGCCCGCGGCGCGGCGCCGGACCAGGCCGCCACCGACAGCTTCCTGGCCGACTACCAGGCCGGCGCGGCACGGGCCACGAGGCTGTTTCCAGGCATCGAAGCCATGCTGGCGGCGATGCAGGCGGCAGGCTGGCGCTTCGCGGTCTGCACCAACAAGCCGGTGCTGGCGGCCGGCACGCTGCTGGAGGCGCTGGGCGTCTCCCACCAGCTGGCCGCGATCGGCGGCGGCGACAGTTTCGCGGTGCGCAAGCCCGATCCCGGGCATCTGCTCGGCACCATCGCGCTGGCCGGGGGAGAGGCGATGCGCGCGGTGATGGTGGGCGATCACGGCAACGACATCGCCGCCGCCGCCGGCGCCGGGGTCGCCTCGATCTTCGCCGGCTGGGGCTACGGGGCGCCGGCGATGGCGCGGGGCGCGGGCGCGGTGGCCGCCACGCCCGACGCGGTGCCGGCGCTGGCGGACCGGCTGCTCACGGCGCGCGCCCGCTGAGCCTGAGCGTCGCCCGGCCGAACAGCGGGCTTTCCAGCACCGCCATGACCGCCGTCATCGGCGCGCCGGGGGCCGGCGCCGCCAGCCAGGCGCTGCCGTGCAGGGGCGTCATGGTCCGGGCGCGGTCGCTGCCGCGCAGGAAACCCCCGAGCTGGCGGCTGACGAAGTCGCAGCGCAGCGCCGGGCCGGAGAACAGCATGCCTTCGGCCGGCGGCAGGCTCTCGTGCGCGCCGTCATGCGCCTCCAGGCGCGACAGCCGCCGCCCGTCGAACACCAGCGCCTGCGACCGGCAATGCCCGGTCGAGGCCGCCAGATGCACCAGCCCCGCCATCGCGCTCAGCAGGTCGATGCTGCCCATGGTGTCGGCCGCGGGCACCGGTTCGCGGTCCGGCTCCGGCGGCGACAGCTCGCGCACCAGCGGCGCGCCATCGACGTAGTCGATCCGCAGCCGCCGGTCGGCGCCGCGCGAGTGGCCGCTGGTCTGGTGGGCGAGCGGCACCGGCCGGTCGTCCTCGAAGCGGCCGGACGAGACGCTGGTGACGTCGCTGCGGGTCAGCGCGCCGAGCAGCCCCGTGGTGCGGCTATGCACGCTGATCGCATAGCCCTGCGCGGTCAGCGTGCTGCGGACCTCGATCGCGGCCAGATGGAAACCATGGCTGCTGAGCGTATAGTCCAGCGTGCCGGCGGCGGCAGACTGGCCGGTGACGAGCAGCAGCAGGCCGGTCAGGACGGGTCTGGACATCAGCCCGAGGTGAGGACGGCGCGGCCCGGGCACAAGGCCGGACCGGGTCACGCGACGGTCTGGCGCGATATTTGCAGCCGTCCTGGCGGACCGCGTTCATGGAGACACCGTTTTGATACCGCATCGCCTCAGCCCATGCCTGACCCTGCCGCTTTTCACCGCAGCGATCTGCATGACGCAGGCAGTTCCCGCCCGCGCCGCCGACGGAGCTTCGCTCTACGCCGCGCAATGCGCGGTCTGCCACCAGGCGGATGGCGGCGGCTCGCCGGGGCAGTTCCCGCCGTTGAAGAACCGTGTCGACAAGATCGCCGGCTCGCCGGAGGGCAAGGCCTATCTCGCCGATCTGCTGACCCACGGCATGTCCGGCTCGATCGACGCCGCCGGCGACACCTATGTCGGCTACATGCCGTCATTCGCCCAGCTGCCCGACGACAGCATCGCGGCGATCCTGACCTACGTGTCGGGTCTCGGCGACAGCAAGCCGACGCCGGGTTTCACCGCCGCCGACATCGCCGCCGCCCGCGCCCACAGCCTGACCGCCGCGGCGGTCGCCGCCGAACGCAAGGCGCTGGCCGCGCAGCACCCGCTGCCGTAGGGGCACTCAGGGCGCGATTGCGGTCGATTGCCGGCAGACCAGCGTCGTCGGCAACACCAGGCTGCGGCGCGGCCGGCCATCGATCTGCTCGAGCAGCAGCGCGACCAGCGCGTCGGCGGCGGCGGCGATGTCCTGTCGGATCGTGGTCAGTGAGGGCGTCGCGTGCGCCGCCTCGGCGACGTCGTCGAAGCCGACCACGGCGACGTCGCGCGGCACCGACCGGCCGGTTCCATGCAGCGCATCGATCGCGCATTGCGCGATGACGTCGGAGACCGCGAACACGCCGTCGAACGCAGGCGCACCGGCGAGGAACCGGCGGATCTCCTGGAGCGCGCCGGCACGATCGAACGAGACCGGCAGCAGCAGCGCCGGATCCGCCGCGATCCCCGCCTCTAGCAACGCGGCCCGGTAGCCGTCGAAGCGAGGCCGGGTTTCCGGAAGCCCGGGATTGCCGAAGAACGCGATATGGCGGCGACCGGTCTGCAGCAGGTGACGCACCGCCATGCGTGCGCCCGCCTCGTTGTCCGATGAGACGGTGGCGTAGGACTGGCCCTCGATCGGCGCGCCCCAGACCACCAGCGACACATCCTCGATCGCCACGTCGTTGATCTGCGCATGCAGCGCGCTCTGGCCGATCAGGATGATGCCGTCGGCCCGTCGCTGTCGTACGACATGGCCGATATCGCGATCGCCGCCGACACGCAGCGTCGAGAGCAGCAGATCGTAGCCGTGGCGCGAAAGCGTCTCGCAAAGCCGGCCCAGCATCTGCATGAAGAACGGATCGGTCATCGATTGCAGGTCGTCGTGCAGCAACGGCACGATCACCGAGACGATGCTGGTACGGTTCTGTTTGAGTTGCGCCGCATTGACGTTGGGGATGTAGCGGTGCGCCTTCATCACCGTCTCGACCAGCCGTCGGGTCTCCTGGCTGACCGAGGGGCTGTTCTGCAGCACGCGGGAGACGGTCGATTTCGAGACCCGCGCCAGCGCCGCGATCTCCGCCATCCTGATCGTCGGGCTTTTCATGCGGTCTGCCTGTCCTGGTGCGTGGCGTCGGAGCGCAGATAAGCGCGTCGGGTCGACGGGTCAAAGACTCTCATCGATCTTAACGGAACCGTAACACACAAAATATGGGACCGGTCCCATAAGCCGCCCCAGCAACGGAAGTTCACCGGCTCCGGTCCTCTATAGCCCGGATTGACTGGTGTTCAGACGCGTATATGACAGATTTAGGGTGATCCCATGCGTTTGCGGGCGGATGTACTGTGGTATGCTTGGCGGATCACCTGTCTGGCGACGACCAGCCTGGCGATGATCGGCCCGGCTCGCGCGCAGGCCGGTGCGGCGAAACCGGTCACCGACCAGAGCAGCGCCGCCAACGGACTGGGGCTGGAGAACATCGTCGTTACCGGCACGTCGCGGGCGCTACGGAAGTTCAAGGCGCCGTATGCGATATCGACGTTGAGCAAGCAGAACATCCGCGAGAGTGATCCGCACAGCGTGGTCGATCTGCTGCGCGGCTTGCCGGGTATCGCGGCGGAGAACTCCGGCGGCGAGGGCGGCGGCGAGAACGTCACCATTCGCGGACTTCCCTGGGCGGGGTTCAGGCTGCTCGACCTGCAGGAAGACGGCGTGCCGCTGTTCGAGTCCAACTACGAGCGTGAGCTGCAGATCGACGAGCTGTACCGGGTCGATCTCAATACCAACCGCGCCGAGCTGGTGCGCGGCGGAACCGCGCCGATCTTCAGCAACAACGCGTCCGGCGGCGCGCTGAACTTCATCACCAATCACGGCACGCCGACCGCGCAGCACGAGATCCAGGTCACCGGGGGCTCGCACGGCACCGCCAGGACCGATTTCGAGACATCCGGCTCGCTCACCGACCGGCTGCAGTACAGCCTCGGGGGCTTCTTCCGCCGCGATGACGGTCAGCGCGACCCCGGGTTCGCCAATGCCGACCTGGGCGGCCAGATCAAGGCCGGCGCGACCTACCGGTTGAACGACAACAGCAAGATCTGGGCAGATTACAAGTACCTGAACGACCGCTCGATCTTCTACAGCTCGATCCCGCTGACCAGTCCGGTCGACGGATCGTCGTTGCGCTCTCTGATCGACCCGAACTACGGCACACTGGACTCCGCGCGCTTCGAGCATGTCACCATCAAGAGCCTGAACAATGACGGCAAGCTCGTGTCGCTGGGCCGCGACCTCAGGGACGGTATCCATCCCGAAACCAGGACGGCGACGATCGGGTCGGAGTTCGATCTCGGTGACGGCTGGCGCGCTACCGACAGCGCCCGCTACGCCAACGGCTCGGTGCGTTTCAACGCCATCAACAGCGGTACCCCGTCCACCGCATCCAGCCTGCTAAACGGCTATCTGGGTCAGGCGAAGTCGGCGTTTCCCGAAACCAGTTCGCTGCGCTACGACTACGCCGGCACCAACACGCCCTGGGATCCGAACAGCACCGCCGGTCTGGCGATGACCAACACCTGGCAGACGGCGCAGATCGACTACAATGATTTCTTCAACGATTTCAGGATCGATAAATCCATCGTCGATCCGCGCTTCGGCCATCACGATGTCACGTTCGGTGTCGATCTGAGCCGGTTTTCGTTCAAGGAGGCTCAATACAACAACACCATCGTCACCGATGTGAAAAGCAATCCCGACCTGCTCGACATCCAGGCGCTGAACGCTGCCGGCAAGGTCGTCGGCGCCGTGACCGACAAGGGTTTCTCGAACTATGGCAGTGGCGACCTGATCGGCCACGAGACCGGCCTGTCCACCGCGATCTACGGCACCGAGAACTGGCACATCACGCCGCGCTGGCAGATCGATGCCGGCGTCCGGCACGAAATCCAGGATGTCGAAGGCGAGCGCGGGATCATCGGCACCAAGACGGTCGCGACCACCGGCCCGCTGGCGGCGCAGACCATCACCGGGCTGGTCGGCTATCAGTCATACGGGAAAATCCTCAACGGCACGTCCTGGACCGCCGGCTCTTACTATCAGATCGCCAAACCGATCGACGTGTTCCTACGCTACTCCCACGCCTACAGCCTGCCCAGATTGAGCGACCAGTGGGGCAACATAAACAACAGCGTCGCCGGCACGCTGCCGAACGGCGCACCGATCCCGACCACCGGGATCAACCAGGCAGAAGGCGGGATCAAGTTCGCCTTTCCCACCGTGCAACTCGCGATCATCGGATTCTACAGCCACTTTAACGATCTGAACGTCTCGACCTACGTCACCGACGCGCAAGGCCTGATCACCAACCAGAGCCTGCTGGTCAATACGACGACCTACGGCACCGAGATCGAAGGCGCCTGGCATCCGCTGACCTGGTTCGAACTGTCCGGGTCCGTCACACTGCAGGTGCCGACCGTCGACCAGGCGAGCACCTTCAGCAGCACCGTTTCCGCCGCCGCCATCACCGGCCGCTACATCACCCGCGCGCCACGCTATTATTTCTCCATCCAGCCAACCTATCTGTTCACGCTGGGCGGAATGCATGGCCGCCTCTACACCGTGATCTACGGCCAGGGAACCCGTTATCAGGACTACGTCAATATCAGCCGTCTTCCCGCCTACACCACGATCGATTTCGGTGCGCTGCTGACGGTGCGAAAAGGGCTCGACCTCGATTTCCATGCCACCAACCTAGCAAACTCGGCCGGCCTGACCGAAGGCAATGCGCGCGCGCCGCTTTCCAACAGCCTGTCGGTCGCGGACTCGTCGATCGGACGCCCGATCTTCGGACGCGCGTTCCTGGGCTCCGTGGCGTATCGCTGGTGAGACGACATCTCGCCACGCTCGGGGCGCTGGCGCTGATCGCCCTCATACCTACCGGCTGTGCCGGAAGTCCGGCGCCGGCATCGCCGCGCGAACGCCTGTTGCACCCGCGCGATCATGCGGTCTTCGTGGTAGCGCACCGGGGCTGCTGGCCGGACAGCGAGGAAAATTCGCTGTCCGCGGTGCAGCGATGCATCGCGCTCGGTGTCGATGCGGTCGAGAACGATGTTCGCCACACCCGGGACGGCGTGGCGGTGATCCTGCACGACCCGACCGTCGACCGGACCACCGACGGACGCGGCGCGGTCGCCGACATGGACTACGCCGATCTGGCGAAATTGCATCTGCGTCGTGGCGCCGGCGGCCCGAATGCTGCGGTGACAGAGGAACGGGTGCCGACCCTGCGCGATTATCTGCTGACGGCGCGCGGCAGGATCATGGTGGTCATGGACGTCAAGGACGGCAGCCAGGCCGAGAGCTTCGAGATCGCCCGCTCCATCGCAGCCGAGGACGATCTGATCTATTTCTACGAGTGCAGGAACGATGCCCTGTGGTCGAAGATCCGTCCGTTCGCCAGCAGGGTCGTGCTGTTCCCGATCATTTTCGAAACCGACGGGCCGCCGCAAAAAGCGCTGGCGGCCTGCAGGCATTCGCCGCAGGGCCTTGTCCACGCCAAATTCGGCAGCGCCGCCTATCTGCCGGAGACCGCGGCGCTGGTGCACGGCACATCCCGGCAGGTCTGGATCGCCACCATGTTTCCCGCCGACAATGCCGGGCTCGATGACGACGCAGCGATGCGCGATGACGGCGACAGTTGGGGGCGATCGATCGCCGCCGGCGCGACCATGATCATGACCAACCGCGCCGAAGTGCTGCTCGCCTATCTCGCGCGAACCGGCCGCCGCCCGGCTACACGTCCAAGTTCGCGACCTTGAGCGCGTTGCCGACGATGAAGTCGCGGCGCGGCTCGACCACGTCGCCCATCAGGGTCGCGAACACCTGGCTGGCATTCTCGATGTCGCCGACCCGCACCTGCAGCAGGGTGCGCACCGCCGGGTCGAGCGTGGTGGTCCAGAGCTGCTCGGCGTTCATCTCGCCCAGCCCCTTGAAGCGGTTGATCGCCAGGCCCTTGCGGCCCTGGGCGAGGATCCGATCGTATGCGGCGGCGGGGCCTGCGACCGGCTGCGTGTTGCTGTCCAGCGTCAGCGTCGCCTCGCTGCCGAAATCGCGCTCCAGCAGGTCGGCATGCTCGGCGGTCCAGAGCACGTCGGAACTGCGCAGAGTGGCGGCGTCGAGGCGGTAGAGTTCGCCGACGCCGCGCACGGTGCGGCCGAACTGCAGGCCGTCCTGGTCGGCGGACACCTTCCAGCCCCGCTCGGAGACCGGCGAGGCGGCGTCGAGGCGCGCGGCCAGGGTCTGGGCGCGCGACTGCGCCCGGGCCACGTCGCTGGTGAGCACGCCGGCGATCGCCGCCTGCTCGAGGATCCAGACCGGGGCGCGGATGCTGAGCCGCCTGAGCGCGCGGGTGGCCTCGCGCAACCAGACCGTCTCCTCGCCGAGTGCTGCGCCGGTCAGGGCGCGCCCGTCGGCGTAGGTCAGCGTCGCGTTGTTCAGCGCCTTGTCGAGCAGATACTGCTCGAGCGCCGGATCGTCCTTGAGATAGCGCTCGTCATTGCCGCGCTTGGCGCGATAGAGCGGCGGCTGGGCGATGTAGAGATGGCCGCGCTCGATCAGCTCCGGCATCTGCCGGAAGAAGAAGGTCAGCAGCAGGGTGCGGATGTGCGAGCCGTCCACGTCGGCGTCGGTCATGATGACGATGCGGTGGTAGCGCAGCTTGTTGATGGCGAAACCGCCCTGCTCCGGCTCGCCGCGGCCGATCCCGGTTCCGAGCGCGGTGATCAGGGTGCCGATCTCGGCCGAGCCCAGCATGCGGTCGAAGCGGGCACGCTCGACATTCAGGATCTTGCCCTTCAGCGGCAGGATCGCCTGGAAACGGCGATCGCGGCCCTGCTTGGCGGTGCCGCCGGCGGAATCACCCTCGACCAGGAAGATCTCCGCCTTTGCCGGGTCGCGTTCCTGGCAGTCGGCGAGCTTGCCGGGCAGCGAGGAGATGTCGAGCACGCCCTTGCGCCGTGTCAGTTCGCGCGCGCGACGCGCCGCCTCGCGGGCCGCGGCGGCGTCCATCACCTTGGCGATGATCAGCCGCGCTTCCTTCGGGTGGGTTTCGAACCAGTGCGCGATCGCATCCGCGACCGCCGCATGCACCACCGGCTGCACCTCGGAGCTGACCAGCTTGTCCTTGGTCTGGCTGGAGAATTTCGGGTCCGGCACCTTGACCGACAGCACCGCGGTCAGGCCTTCGCGCATGTCCTCGCCGGACAGCGCCACCGCGTCCTTCTTGTTTATCCCTTCGGCATACTTGCCGACCACCCGCGTCAGCGCCTGTCGGAATCCGGCGAGATGCGAGCCGCCGTCGCGCTGCGGGATGTTGTTGGTGAAGCACAGCATGGTCTCGTGGAAGCTGTCGTTCCAGGTGAGCGCGAACTCGACCTTCACCCCGTTGGCCTCGTCGGCGCCGTCGGCGGTGAGCGGTTCGGGCACCACCTGCGCCTTGCCGCGATCGAGCCATTCGACGAAGGCGATCAGGCCGCCCTCGTAGCAGAAGCGCTGTTCCTGCGCCGGCGCATGGCGTTCGTCGCGCAACAGGATCTCGAGCCCGGAATTGAGAAACGCCAGTTCGCGCAGGCGTCGTTCCAGGATCGCGAACTCGAACTCCACCTTGGCGAAGGTGGCGCTGCTGGGCTTGAAGGTGACCTGCGTGCCGCGCGCTTCCTCGCTCGGCCCGACGATGGCGAGCGGTGCTACGGTGTCGCCATGCGCGAAACGGATCATGTGCTCGGTGCCGAGCCGCCAGATCCGCACCTCCATCCATTCCGAGAGCGCATTGACCACCGCGGCGCCGACGCCGTGCAGGCCGCCGGAAACCTTGTAGCTGTTCTGGTTGAACTTGCCGCCGGCGTGCAGCTTGGTCAGCACCACCTCGGCGGCGCTGATGCCCTCCTCGACATGCAGATCGGTCGGGATGCCGCGGCCATTGTCGCGCACGGTGACGCTGCCGTCGCCGTTCAGCGTCACGCTGCAGCGCGTGGCATGGCCGGCCTGCGCCTCGTCCACGGCGTTGTCGATGATCTCAAAGGCCATGTGATGCAGCCCGGAGCCGTCGTCGGTATCGCCGATATACATGCCCGGACGCTTGCGGACCGCATCGAGCCCCTTCAGCACCGAAATCGACGCGGCGTCGTAATCGGCATCGGGCCCTTTGGCGGGGTCGGCTTCGAGATCTGACATGCCTGGCGAAAGCTCCACGTCGAACGGTCTGATTTGCCGTCAGTATAGGCCCTACACCCCCCAGGAACCAGCGTGCTGCAGGCGGCCCTGCTCGGCGCGTATGGCCTCCGCGCGGCCCCGCAGCGGCGCGAACGGCTCCAGATCGGTCCCGGTCAGCAGCACATGCGACGGCAGCCCGGCCAGGGCGGAGAACAGCGCCTCGCGACGCGCCTGGTCGAGATGCACCAGCGGCTCATCGAGCAGCAGCAGCGGCGCATCGCCGCGCAGCCCGGCGATCAGGCCGGCATGCGCCAGGATCACCCCGAGCAGCAGCGCCTTCTGCTGGCCGGTGCTGGCGGAGGCGGCGGGCCGGCCGGTGTCGCGGTCGGTCAGCAGCACGTCGGCGCGGTGGGCGCCGAGCAGGGCGCCGCCGCTGCGCTGGTCGGCCGGCCGCTGCGACGCCAGCGCCGCCCGCAGCCATTCCTCCACCGCCAGCGCCGGTTCACGTTCGAGCCGGTCGGCAATCGGGCACGACAGGGTGAGCAGACAACCGGGAAAGCCCGGCGCCGCGGCGCCGTCGACCGGCGCCCGCGCATGCTGGCCGTTCAGGCGCGACACCAGCGCCCGCCTGGCGGCGGTGGCGGCGACCGCGTGACGGGCCAGGGACAGTTCCAGCCCGTCGATCCAGGCGCCGCGGTCGCGCCCGGTCGCCAGCAGCCGGTTGCGGCCCTGCATCGCCTGGTCGTGGGAGGCGATTTCGCGCGCATGGCCGGGTTCCAGCGCCAGCACCAGACGATCGAGGAACCGGCGGCGGCCGGATGCGCCCTCGATGAACAGCCGGTCCATCTGCGGGGTGAGCCAGACCGCAGAGAGCCGCTCGCCGAGCGCGCCGCGGTTGCGCACCGTCTGGCCGTCGAGCCGGAACACCCGGCGGCCGGCCGGCTGATCCGGGCTGGTGCCGGTGCCGACCTCGACCAGGTCCTGGCCGGCCTCGATCCGCGCCGCGACCGCCCAATGCGCGGTGCCGTGCCGGGGCAGTTCGGCGATCCTGGCGCCGCGCAGGCCACGGCCGGGCACCAGCAGCGACACCGCCTCGAGCAGATTGGTCTTGCCGCTGCCGTTCGGGCCGGTCACGATTGTGAGGCGGTCAGAGAAGGTCCAGATGAGGCCTTGGTAGTTCCTGAAATCGGTCAGCGCCAGCCGGACCAGCCGTGGTCCGGCCGCGATCATCGACGGGTGCTAGACCCGCATCGGCATCAGCACGTAGAGCGCCGACGGGCTGTCGACGTCACGCACCACGGTCGGCGCCGAGCTGTCGGAAAAGGCGAATTCGACATCCTTGTCGATCTGGTCGGTGATGTCGTTGAGATAACGCGCCTGGAAGCCGATCTCGATCGGACCAGATTCGTAGGTGACCCGGCCGTCATCGAGTTCCTCCTTGGCGGTTCCCTGATCCGGGCTCGCCGCCGACAGGGTCAGCAGGTGGCGCTCCAGCGACAGCTTGACCGGACGCGAGCGCTCCTGGCTGATCGCGGAGACACGCGCGACGGCATCGGCGAAATCCTTCTTGCCGACACGCAGGATCTTGTCGTTGTCGCGCGGGATCACCCGCTCGTATTCCGGGAACGTGCCGTCGATCAGCTTGCTGGTCAGCATGACGGTGCCGACGGTGAACTGGATGCGCGTCTCGGACAGCGCGACCTCGACATCGTCCACGGCCTCGTCGAGCAGCTTGCGGATCTCCGCGACCGTCTTGCGCGGCACGATCACGCCCGGCATCTGCGCCGCGCCCGCCGGCACCTCGGTCTCGACGCGGGCCAGCCGGTGGCCGTCGGTCGCGACCGCCCGCAGCATCTCGCCCGCCTCGCCCTTGGCGACGTGGAAATAGATGCCGTTGAGATAGTAGCGGGTCTCCTCGGTGCTGATCGCGAAGCGCGACCGGTCGATCAGCCCGCGCAGCACCGCCGCCTGGATATGGAAGCTGTGCGGCAGCGTGCCGGCGGTCATCGCCGGGAAATCGTCCACCGCGAGCACGTTCAGGCTGGTGGCGTATCGCCCGGCGCGCAGCGCCAGCGGCGCGTCGCCGCCAGCCTGGTCGAGTTCGATCTCGGTATTGTCCGACAGCTTGCGGACGATCTCGAACAGCACCGAGGCCGGCGCGGTGGTGGCGCCGTCGCGGCTGACGCTGGCGGTCACCTGCTCGACGATCGCGATCTCCATGTCGGTCGCGGTCAGGGTCAGGGTGCCCGCCTTGGCCTGGATCAGCACGTTGGCCAGGATCGGGATGGTGTTGCGCTTCTCCGCGACGCTCTGGATGTGCGCGAGCGCCTTGAGCAGGGTCGTCCGATCGGCCTTGAACTTCATGATCCTGATCTCGCCGGGAGAAACGTCGTGCGGGACGCGTGAACGGGCGCAGACGTTAGCAGCGCGCACCGTTCCAGGGAAGCCGAGCCGCCGGCCCGGCCCGCGACGCCGCCAGCTGGGCCGTCCCCGCCCAGGCTCAGCTCTCCAGCATCTTGCGGAGCAGTTCGACGTCCTCGGCGAAGCTGGCGTCGCCGGCCATCAGCTCGGTGACGCGGGCCACGGCGTGCATGACCGTGGTGTGGTCGCGATTGCCGAACTTGCGGCCGATCTCCGGGAGCGAGCGGCTGGTCAGCTGCTTGGAGAGATACATCGCCACCTGACGCGGCCGTGCCACTGCGCGGGCCCGCCTGGGCGAACTCATGTCGGTCAGGCGGATATGCCAGTGCTCGGAGACCTTGCGCTGGATCTCCTCGATGGTGACGCGCCGGTCGTGCGCCTTGAGGATGTCGTGCAGCACTTCCTGGGTGGCGTCGAGCGTGACCGGGCGGCCGAACAGGTTGGCGTGCGCGATCATGCGGTTCAGCGCGCCCTCGAGTTCGCGCACGTTGGTGGTGATCTTGTGGGCGAGGAACTCGAGCACCTTGGGCGGCACCGCGACGCCCGACGCCTGCGCCTTGGCCTCCAGGATCGAGATCCGCAGCTCGAACGTGGTGGCGTGCAGGTCGGCGACCATCCCGCAGCCGAGACGGGTGCGGAGACGGTCCTCCAGCCCGGACAGGTCGGACGGCGACTTGTCGGCGGAGACCACGATCTGCTTGCCGGCATCGACCAGCGCGTTGAAGGTGTGGAAGAATTCTTCCTGCGTGTTGTCCTTGCCGATCAGGAACTGCAGATCGTCGATCATCAGCACGTCGACCGACCGCAGCTGCTCCTTGAATTCCATCGTCTGCTGCGAGCGGATCGCGGCGATGAAGCGGTACATGAACTTCTCGGCCGACATGTAGGCGACCGACACCGCGCCGCCGGCGCGGTCGGCGCGGGTCAGCTCGAGACCGATCGCGTGCATCAGGTGGGTCTTGCCGAGCCCGACCCCGCCATAGAGGAACAGCGGGTTGAAACCGGGGCTGGACGGGCGCTCGGCGACACGGCGGGCGCAGGCATAGGCGAACTCGTTCGGCTTGCCGACCACGAACCCGTCGAAGGTGAAGCGGGGATCGAGCGGCGCCGCCAGGTCGGCGCGCGCCTCGCCAGGGGCCGGCGTGGCGACATGCGGGGTCGGCGGCGGAAGCGGCGCCGCCATGCGGGCCGCGCCGGCCACCGCGCTCGCGGCCTGGCCCGGAAGCTGGGCCGAAACCTGGGCCGGACCGGTCTCCGCGGCCGGGGCGAGCATCAGCTCGACGCGACGGATCGCGGGGACCTCCGCGTTCCACAACGTGCCGAGCCGGTCGCCATACTGGCTGCGCACCCAGTCGCGCAGGAACCGCGTCGGCAGGTAGAGCGTGATCTCGTCCTGGTCCACCACGCCGAGCGTCATCTGGCGCAGCCAGGTGCGATACTCGACCTCGCCGACCTCGCTCTGCAGCCGGCCGCAGATCCGTGCCCAGTGCGGCGCATACGGGTGCTGGCCGGCCGCCTCGCCCTCGCCTGCCGCCAGGTCGGCCTCCGACGCGGCATGCCCGGCCGCCTGGGCCTCGGCATGGCGCTGCATCGCGCCGCCGGTGTGATCCCATTCGACGGATCCGAGATCGTGTCTACCAGATGTCACTCTCACCCCACCGAGCCGTTGGCTACCGCGATCCATCGTCATAGCCGCGCGCTTGAAATCAAAAACCGAACGCAGCTCCGCCACCCCGTGAAGTACGGCCAATTCAATGTGGCAAGTGCGAGGGAGTGCCGTATGTGACAGCCATATGTCGGTCTCGCGACCGTTCGGGACAGTAGGCCCGCGACTCGTCGGAGGCAACGGGAATCTGGCCGGAAAAAATCGTTGTTCGAGCAGCAGGCCAGGCTGTGGCGCGCTGTGCGGAACATACAACGAAGCCTGCACAGCACTCGCTGTAATGAAAACGGCCCGTGTGCGAACACACGGGCCGTGATGCCGTTCGGCAGCCGGCATCCCTGCGGGATGCCGGTCATCGACGGAGGAATATCAGGCGGTTGCGATCGCCTTGATGCGCGCCGACAGACGCGAGATCTTTCGCGAGACGGTGTTGGCGTGGATGACGCCCTTGCCCGACGCGCGCTGCAGCTCCGGCTGCGCGGCGCGGAGCGCGGCGGCGGCCTGCTCCTTGTCGCCCGACGCGATCGCCGTCTCCACCTTCTTGATGAAGGTGCGCATGCGCGACTTGCGCGCCGCGTTGCGGGCGGTGCGGACTTCGGTCTGCCGGATGCGCTTGCGCGCGGATGCGGTGTTCGCCATGGCTCTCTGTTCT